>NZ_DATMGG010000164.1:0-2850 GCF_035555815.1 Sphingomonas sp. | reverse complement strand
CACGTAGCGTTTCTTCGCCTTCACCATGCCCGCCAGCATATCGCGTGCGGAACGAAAGGGAAACGAAAAAGCCGGATGGCGTTCGGATCGCGCGGGCGCTATCGCCCGTCCATGCAAGCCACCGATCTGCGGGTCGCGCTGTTCAGCGGCAATTACAACTACACGCGCGACGGCGCGAACCAGGCGCTCAACCTGCTGGTCGGGCATCTGCTGGATCGCGGCGCGGCGGTGCGCGTCTATTCGCCGACGATCGATCCGCCGGCGTTTCCGCCGACCGGCGACCTGGTCAGCGTGCCGGCAATCCCGATGCCCGCCGGGCGCGCCGAATACCGGCTGGCGCGCGGGCTGCCCGCCGCGATCCGCGCCGACCTGTCCGCCTTCGCCCCCAACGTCGTCCATGTCTCCGCGCCCGAGATCCTCGGCCACCGCGCGGTGACGTGGGGGCGGCGCCACGGCATCGCCACGGTCGCGTCGCTCCACACCCGGTTCGAGACCTATCCGCGCTATTACCACATCGGCTTTGTCGAGCCGTTGCTGGTGCGGCTGCTGACGCGGTTCTACAACCGCGTCGATCAGGTGTTCACGCCCGGCCAGTCGATGGCCGAACTGATCCGCGGCTGGGGCGTGACCAGCCCGATCGGCATCTGGTCACGCGGGGTCGATCACGACCGCTTCACCCCGGCGCGGCGCAGCCTGGAGTGGCGGCGCGGGCTGGGCATCGCCGACGATGAGGTCGCGGTGGGCTTCCTGGGCCGGCTCGTGCTGGAAAAGGGGCTCGACATCTTCGCCGACGTGCTCCGCGAGCTGAAGGCGCGCGGCGTCCGGCACCGCGTCCTGGTGATCGGCGACGGACCGGCGCGCGAATGGTTCGCCGAACGGGTGCCCGACGCCGCCTTCGCCGGGTTCCAGCGCGGCGACGACCTCGGCCGCGCCGTCGCGAGCATGGACGTGTTCTTCAACCCCAGCGTCACCGAGACGTTCGGCAACGTCACGCTGGAGGCGATGGCGGCGGCGGTGCCGGTGGTCGCGGCGCGCGCGACCGGCGCGATCGACCTGATTGACGACGGCGTCACCGGCCGGCTGGTGCCCGCGCGCGACGTGTCGGCCTATGCCGACGCGATCGCGCACTACGCGCAGGAAGATTCCGCGCGCCACGCCGCCGGCGCCGCCGGCCACGCCAAGGCGGCCGGCTATGTGTGGGAACGGATCAACCAGGTCGTGCTCGACAGCTATCTGGAATTGCTGACGCGGCGGGGCGGCGGGGTTTGACCTCCTCCCCGGCGAAGGCCGGGGCACAGTCGCGATACAAGGGTTGGCGGACGATTCGCGCCGTCACATCGGCCTGTCTGACCGGGCCCCGGCCTTCGCTGGGGAGGTGGTGCCGCTATTTCCAGTCGAAGCTCAGCGGCGCCTCGCGGAAGGCGAAGCGATCGAGGTGGCGCTGCACCGCGCCCTGCAACGCTTCCGAATGTTCCGCGCTGCTGGCGTCGATCCGCACGTCGAGCACATCGGCGCCGGCGGTGAAGGTGACCAGACCGTCGCCGGGCCAGTCCGCCCCGCGCGCGTCCTTCGGGAACACCACGGTGCCATGATCGGGGGTGAATTCCACGGCGAGATTGTGCTGCCAGTGCTTGCACAGCTGCTGAAGATATTTGCTGCCGTTCGCGGTCGGCACGCGGGCGGTGACGGTGACCGTCATGGCGGTTCTCCTTGAAATGGCGGGCGCCGGCTGGAGACCCAGCCGGCGCCGCAACAGATTGAGGCGCGGTATCACGCCGGCCTTACAGGCGCTCGATTTTCTGCGCCGCTTCGTCGAGGATCGCCGCCACCGCGTGCATCGTCTCGGCATCGGCATCCTCGGCCGACATGCGATCGCCGATCGCCGATCGCAGATTGCCGATGGCGCGGCGGATCGGTGGGCCGCCGCTCGACCGTTCGCGATGTTCGGCGAGGTGGGCGATCCGCGCCATCAGCGCCGCGACCTCCTCCGCCTTGGCCTCGAGCTCGGCCTCGCCGGCCGGGGTGACCGCGAACAGCTTCCGCGCGCCGTCCGACTGCTGTTCCTCGATATGGCCCATGTCGGCGAGCAAGGTCAGCGTCGGATAGACCACGCCGGGGCTGGGCGCATAAGCGCCGCCGGTGCGCTCTTCGATCTCCTTGATCAGGTCATAGCCGTGGCGCGGCTGGTCCGCGATCAGGCGCAACAGCACCAGCCGCAGCTCGCTGCCGTCGAACATCCGACGACGCCCGCGACCGGGGCCGCCGCGCTCGTCCGACATTTCCCAGCGAAAGCTGAAAGGCCCGCGCGACCAGTGCCCGCCACGACGCCCGCCGGCGCGCTCGGCACCCCAGTGCCCGCCGCCCCAATGCTTGCCGCCGTGCCGCCCCTCCGGGCCGCAACCGCGCCCTTCTCCACGATGTCCAAAATGCATGTACGATATCCTTGATTGGTTCATGATGGCACTAAGATATATCGTAGACGCTCTTTGTCAATCGCGGCCGCGCATTTTTGTCGCCGGCGATCCGACGCGCCGGCGGCGACACGGCTGGTCGCGCGGGCGCGCCGCGCCTATCTTGGAAGCCGCATGGCCGACCTCTTCGCCACCTTCGATCCGCCGCCGGCCGCGCCGCCCGCCGCCGACGCGCCGCTGGCCGACCGCCTGCGCCCGGCGCTGCTGGAGGATGTCGTCGGGCAGGAGCATCTGACCGGGCCGGAAGGCGCGATCGGCCGGATGGTCGCCGCCGGGCGGCTGTCGTCGATGATCCTGTGGGGGCCGCCGGGCACCGGCAAGACCACGATCGCGCGGCTGCTGGCGGATGCCGTGGGACTGCGATTCGTCGCGATCTCGG
>NZ_DATMGG010000163.1:0-15013 GCF_035555815.1 Sphingomonas sp. | reverse complement strand
GCCCGCGCGGCTCGAAACACAATCCGGTGCGAATCCAGTCGAACCGTGCCAGGAGATCCTGGCGCCTTTCGGCCATCGATGCCCCCTGCAACAGCGGCGCACCGCCGGCCACCAGGCGAACCGGATTGCCCGCCGTGTGGCCATCGATGCAGAAGAAGCTGTGGCGCATCAGGCGGCGAGCGCCGCCAGCGGTCGCGTCGCGGCGCATGTCTCCACCATCGCGATCACCTCCGCCCGGCGCGCGCCGGCCAGCGGCAGGCGCGGCAGGCGGACCCGTTCGGACCCACGGCCCATGATCTCCTCCGCCAGCTTGATCGACTGGACCAGATCATGATCGGCATCGAGATGCAACAAAGGCATGAACCAGCGATAGATGCGCCGCGCCTCCACCCAGTCGCCGGCATAGACCGCCTCCATCAGCGCGACCGATTCCTGCGGGAAAGCGCTGGTCAGCCCGGACACCCAGCCCGACGCGCCCAGCAGCATCCCTTCCAGCGCGACATCGTCCAGCCCGGCCATCACCGTATAGCGGTCGCCGAACCGGTTGAGCACGTCGGTGAAGCGGCGCGGATCGGGCGCGCTTTCCTTGATCGCGACGACGTTTTCGACCGGGACCAGCTTTTCCAGCGTCTCGAAATCGACCGCCACGCGATAGGCCGGCGGATTGTTGTAGAGCATGATCGGCAGGCTGACCGCCTCCGCGATCGTGCGGAAATGGGTGTAGAGTTCGTCGGACGTCGGCACATAGACCATCGCCGGCAGCGCCATCAGCGCGTCGACGCCGATCTTTTCCGCCTCGCGAGCGAAATCGGCCGCGCGGCGCGTGGTGAATTCGGACACGCCGGTGACCAGCGGCACCCGGCCGCCGACCGCTTCCACCGCCGCGCGCAGCACCGTCAGCTTTTCTTCGGGATCGAGCGAATTATTCTCCCCGCACGTCCCCAGCAGGATCAGCCCGGTGACCCCATCCTCGACCAACGCCACCAGCCCCCGCTGGGTGGCATCGATATCGAGCGAACCGTCCGGGGCGAACTGGGTGGTCGCGGCCGGATATACACCGGTCCACAAATTCGCTTGAGATTTCACTGAGCCCTCCGTTAAGTCCAGTATCGTATACGTTATAAGATCGGAAAAGCCAATCACCAAAAAACCTAGCAGCGCACTGGTCATTGGCGGCGGCATCGTCGGGCTGAGCGCGGCGATCGCGATACGGCGGCGCGGAATCCCGACGACGCTGGTCAGCGACACCGGGATGCGCGGCACCCCGTCGTGGGGCAATGCCGGCCATATCGCGATCGAACAGGTCGAGCCGCTGGCGTCGATGGCGACGGTGCGTTCGATGCCCCGGCGCCTGTTCCCGCGCGGCGCGCTGTCGCTGCCGCTCAGCGCGCTGGGTGACTGGCTGCCCTTTTCGCTGCGGCTGCTGCTGGCGGCCCGCCCGGCAAATTTCGATCGGGGCAAGGCGGCGCTCGAATCGGTGCTGGCACAGGCGATGCCGGCATGGCGTCGCCTGCTCGATCAGGCCGGCGCGCCCGAACTGCTGATCGAGAACGGCCATTTCATCGTCTGGGAATCGGCGGAGAGCGCCCGGCGCGGCCGCGCGCACTGGGCCGGGGCCGACACCGGCATCACGCGGTGGCGCGACGCGAGCGCATCGGAGATCGCCGCGATCCAGGCGCTGCTCGCGGTCCCGGTCGCCGGGGCGATCCGTTTCGACGGCAGCGGGCAGATCGCCGATCCCAGCGCGCTCGCCGACTCGCTCGAGGCCGCCGCGCTCGCATTGGGCATCACCCGGCGCGATGCGCGGGTCGATTCGCTGCGCCTCGATGCGGACGGCATGGTCGCGGCGGTGCTGGCCGATGGGGAGACGATCGGCGCCGACGCGCTGATCGTCGCCGCCGGCGTGGCGAGCGGCGCGCTGATGCGTCCGCTGGGCCACCGCGTCCCGATCATCGCCGAACGCGGCTATCACATCCAGTCGTCGGGCATCGGCTGGCCGACCGACCTGCCGCCGGTGGTGTTCGAGGATCGCTCGATGATCGTCACCCGTTTCACCGGTGGTCTGCGCGCGGCCAGCTTCGTCGAATTCGCCGCCGCCGGCACCCCGCCCGATCCGCGCAAGTGGCGGCGGCTGCGCGAGCATGTCGCGGCGCTGGGCGTACCGTTCGACACCGCGAGCGAGTGGATCGGCGCGCGGCCGACGCTGCCCGATTATCTGCCGGCGATCGGCCGCAGCGGTGTGGCGCGGAACCTGTTCTATGCGTTCGGTCACCAGCACCTCGGCCTCACCCTCGGTCCGCTGACCGGCGAGGCGATCGCCGCGCTGGTGGCGGGCGACGCACCGGCGATCGATCTCGCGCCGTTCGACCTGGCACGGTTCTGATCCCTTCAGCGCTTCGGCGCCTCCAGTTCGTCGTCGACCAGAATGGTCGGGATCATGCCGGTGTCGTTGAACCGGCTGAGCAGGTCGCGCAGGTCGAACGGCGTGCCCTCGCGCTCGACTCGACGCCCCTCATCGGCGACCAGCCGGTCGAACAGCAGCTTGCCGGTGATGTAGCTGGTGCCGTAGCCGGGCTGGCGCAGGTACAGCAGTTGCTCGAACGAGGTCAGGTCGTCGCCGGCGATCGCCCAGCGGCGCGGCGTCCAGTCCGAATGGAAGCGCCCGGCCTGTTCCAGATTCCATTCGTTCGACTGGACATACAGCGACGCCAGCCCGCGCGCCGCGCGGTTGGCCAGCATGATCCACACCAGTTCGCGCGCGCGCGGATTGTCATCGTACAACCCGGCGTGCATCATCAGCTCCTCGAACGCGGTCGCGAAGCCTTCGGCGCGGTTGTCCCAGATGTTGGCGAGCAGCGCGCCCTTGCGGATCGGGCTGGCGTGCGGCTCGTCGCGCATCCGCGCCAGATCGATCCAGTGATAATCGTGGCTGAACAGCAGCATCGGCTCACGGTGGGTGACCTGGGCGAAGAAGGCGCGCTTCCCCTCCGGCACGAACCCGCCGAGCTGCGGCTCCAGCGCCGCCTTCAGATAGGGTTTGTCGGGGATGATCCGCTGATCGACCAGGAAGCGGACGAATGTGTCGAGCCGGTCGCGTGACAGCTTGTCGAACGCCGCCGCGTCGGCGACCGGCTGAAGCTGTGGCAGGTTGCGGTTGTGATACTCCTCGAGCCGCAGCGCAGCATGGGCGCGCTCCAGCTCGCGCCGCAACAACGCCACCTCGTCATCCCAGCTATAGGGAATGAAGTGGACGTTCTGCTGATACCAGCTGTAATTGTCCTTGCCGATGCCCGACGGGCCGGTCTTGTTCGGCGCCTCCGCCTCCAGCCACGCGATGTAGTCGTCGGTCGCCGTGCGCGCCGCCGCCACCGCCTTGACCAGCGCCGGGCTGGCGCCCTTCAGCGTCGCCGGCCATTCGCCTTCCAGCGTGGTGACGACCAGCGTGCCGTCCTGAAGCTTCGCCAGCGCGCGCGCCTGGCCGCGCACCATGGTGATCCCCTGCACCCACAGGTCGCGGGCATTGCTGTCCTTCAGGTTGACCCGCGCCTGGGCCAGCAGCGCCGGGATCGCCGCGAACCGCGCCGTCAACGTGCGCTGATCGGCGGCGGAGAGCGGGAACTTGTAGTCGTAGAGCCACGTCTCGGGTTGCGATGCCGGCGCCTCGCGCGACGGCACGTCGGTGCGGCTGGGCCATACGCTGACGTAGAACGCCGGGTCGCGCGCCCAGGGACGCAGCACGCGCAGGTCGAAGTCGAGGCCGTTCATCTCGGCCTGGACCAGCTTGTAATCGTTGCGCTGCGCGGCCGGCCAGCCGGCGGGATCGATCGCCGCGAGCCGCGCCTGCCACGCCGGCAGCGCCGCCGCCCTCGCCTGCATCGCCGCCGCGCCATAATCGGCGACGCCGTCGCGCAGCACCGGCCTTTCGAACGCGCGCCATTCGTTGAACAGCGTCACCAGCGCGGCATAGCCGTCGCCCTGCGCGGCGACGGCGGGCGTCACCGGAATCGCGGCCAGCGCCATCCCGACCGGCAGCAGCGCGCACGCCGCCCGCAATGCCATCCTGGTCATCTCATTTCCCTCCCGCCGGCAGGTGATCGTTCAGATATCGGGTCGCCATGGTGAACAGGTGGAGCCGGGTGTTGGCGCCTTCGCTGATTCCGTGGGTCCGGTTCGGATAGGCCATCATCTGGAACGGCTTGTTCAGCGCGATCAGCCGGTCGATCAGCTGCTCGCTGTTCTGGTAATGGACGTTGTCGTCGCCGGTGCCGTGGACGATCAGCAGATCACCCTTCAGATTCTGGGCGAAGTTGATCGGCGAACCGTCGCGATAGCCGGCGGCATTGTCGTCCGGCAGCCCCATGTAGCGTTCCTGATAGATCGAATTGTAGAGCAGCTGGTTCGACGGCCCCGCCACGGCGATCCCCGCCTTGTAGAGGTCGGGATAGCGGAACAGCGCGTTGAGCGTCATCGCCCCGCCGCCCGACCAGCCCCACACGCCGATCCGCGCCGGATCGATATAGGGCCGTTCCGCCATCATCCGCTGCACCGCCGCCGCCTGATCGGCGGACGCCTGTATGCCGACCTGGCGATAGATGCCCTTGCGCCACGCCCGCCCGCGCGGCGCCGCGGCGCCACGGCTGTCGACGCTGGCCACCAGATAGCCCTGCTGCGCCAGCATCATGTGCCACAGATAACGGTCGCCGCCCCAGCGATCGGCGACGGTCTGGCCGGCCGGTTCCGAATAGACATAGACCAGCATCGGATATTTCTTGCCGGGATCGAAGGCCGGTGGCTTCATCATCCACGCGTCGAGCACGGTGCCGCCGCCGATATCGACCTTGAAGAACTCGGTCGGCCGGTGCGGCGTGGCGGCGAGCAGCGCGCGCATCCGCGGGTTGTCGGCCATCACCCGCGCGCGCTTGTGATCGGGCAACGCGACGACGTCGATCACCGGCGGCGTGTCGACGGTGGAAAAGGTGTGGAACGCCCATTTCGCGCCGGGCGCCAGATCATAGTCGTGCGTACCGGCGGCGGCGGCCGGGGTCAGCCGGGTCAGGCGCGGCGCGCCGGTCAGGCTGGCGCGGTAGAGATAGCGCTGGGTGACGTTGTCGGGCGCGGCGATGAAATAGACCTGCCCCGCCTTCTCGTCGATCAGTTCGACGCTGACGACGTCGAAATCACCCGGCGTGCGCAGGTCGAACCCGGCGCCGTCGCGCGACACGACATAGAGGTGGCGCCAGCCGTCGCGCTCGCTGAGCCAGGTGAACTTCTTGCCCCCGTCCAGCCAGTGGACCTCGTCGTTGGGCAGCAGCCACGCGTCGTCGCGCTCGGTCATCAGTTCACGTACCGCGCCGGTGGCGGCGTCGCCGATCATGACGTGGTTGGTGTTCTGAAGCCGGTTCTCGTGCTGGATCAGCAATTCGCCCGCATTGCCGGCCCAGTCCATGCGCGGCACGTACATGTTGCGCGGGTCGCCTTGCAGCGCGAACCATGTCGTGCCCGGCGCATCGGCCGCGACCACGCCGACACGCACCGCCGAATTGGTCGTGCCGGGCTTGGGATATTGCTGCGGCACCGGCTGCGAATACTGGCCGTCGGTGTTGCGGATCATGTAGAAGGTGCCGACGCCGCGCGTATCGAACTGCCAATAGGCGATGCGGCGCGAATCCGGGCTCCACTGGAACGCCTTGCCCAGCCGGAACTCCTCCTCATAGACCACATCGCTGCGGCCGTTGAGGATGTGCTCGTCGCCGTCGTCGGTCAGCCGGACCGGACCCGCGCCGGCGACCGCCTCGACATAGAGGTTGTTGCCCGAGACATAGGCGATCCGCGAACCGTCCGGCGCGAAGGTGGCGTAGAGCAGGCTCTCGGCGGGCAGCCCCTGCCCCAGCCGGCGCAGCGTGTGGCTGCCGAGGTCGAACAGCCAATAATCGCCGATCGGATTGTTGCGCCGCGCCGCCGGAGCGCGCGTCTGCACCATCAGGGTGCGCCCGTCCGGGGACCAGCCATAGTCTGCCACCGCCAGCGGCCGGGCCGCGCCTGGCGGCACCAGCGCGCGCGCATCGACCAGGATCGACCGCCGCCCGCTCGCGGTGTCATAGCGGACGATATCGACACCGCCGTCGACCGCCGGTGATTTCTCCAGCGTGGTATAGCGATCGCCCGCGCCCAGCCACTTGCTGGCCAGCGGCCGGTCGAGCGTCACCGCGTCGGGGCCATAGATCTGCTCGATCCGCAGCGGCGTGCCGGATTGCGCCAGCGCCGCGGGCGTCACCGCCGCAGGCGACGTCGCCATCACCAGCAGCGCGATCGCGCCCGTCACCGCCGCCCGCAAGCCCATCTCTCATCCCCCCACAGGATGGTATACTTTATTCATTAGCTGGAACGAGTCAACGCATCCCCGCCGCGTCGCCCCGGCCCCTGCGGTTCCTCCTGGCGTGCGGTGGCGGCTGGGCGTGAACCTAGGCCGCGATCGGCAATTGCTGGCGCAGGTCGTCGAGCGTGGTCTGGATGTGCGCGGTGGTCAGCGCATGAAGCCGGTCGTAGTCTCGTGCGAGCCACACCTTGAGCATCTCCTGATGCTCGACGTTGGCGCGCTCGTCGCGGCCCAGCGGCTCCAGATGCTTGCGGACATAGCGTTCGGACAGCACGTGCAGCCGTTCGAGGATATTGACGGTGATCAGTTGCCCGCTCGGCTGGAGCAGCGCGAGGTGGAAGGCGCGGTTGAAGGCGCCGACGCCCTCCCCGCCCTCATCGGTCACCTGATACAGCGTCGCCAGCGTGTCGATCGCGATCTTGTGCTCCGCCTCGGTGGCGTTGCGCGACGCGGTGACGGTCGCTTCCGGCTCGAGCATCAGCCGCAGGTGGTAGACCTCCTCCGCCTCCGCCGTGCTCAGGTCGCGGACGAAGAAACCGCGATTGGCGTGCGACTGGACCAGCCCCTCCTGCTCCAGCCGCGCGAGCGCCTCGCGCAGCGGGATCTTGCTGATGCCCAGTTCCCCGGCCAGCGCGTCCTGCCGGATCGCGCTGTTGGGGGCCACCCGGCCGGAAAGGATGCGGTCGCGAACCAGGTTGACAAGCTGGTCGGAGAGGTTGCGGACGATCAGGGTCACGCGGTTATCATGCGATCGGAGGGGGTCGACGGTCCAGTATAAAATCTACTCAATTTGACCCAAACTCCTGATCCAATTGATAAACTTCGGAAATTTGCCACTTCCTTCTCCCAAGGTTATCGTTCGACTTGAATACAGTATACGTTATTGTATCAAAATGTACGGAGGGCGACCAGATGGGTAAAAATGCGAACGGAATCGGCGCGCTGATGTGGGGAGTCGCGGGGCTGGCGATGGCCCTCGCGACTCCGGCGACGGCCCAGAACCAGCCGCCCGTCCGCGCCGAGTCGGTCCCCGCCGCCGGGGCCGGCGACCGCTTCGTCAGCGCCGACCTGTTCCACCTGCGCTTCGCCGCCGATCCCCAGATCGCGCCCGATGGCCGCCGCGCGCTGTTCACCGTCCAATATGCCGACCGTATCGGCGCGCCCTATACGCGGCTGTGGTCGCTCGACCTCGCCACCGGCAAGTCGGCGCCATGGGGATCGGCCGAGGGGATCGAGGGCGGCGGCCCGCTATGGTCGCCCGACGGCGGCAAGGTGCTGTATCGCGGCGCCGACGGGCTGATGATCGCCAATCCCGACGGGTCCGGCGCGCGCAAGCTGGCCGACCTCGATGACACCAACCACCCGCTGCCGCGCATGGGCGCGCGCTACGTCTGGTCGCCCGACGGCAGCCGCGTCGCATTCGTGTCCGCCACCCCTTCGACCGAGCCGGAGATGGAGGCCGATCCGATCGTCATCACCCGCTATTGGTATCGCCCGGCGCGCGGCTGGCCGGCGCGGTTCAACGACAACAAGCACCTGCACCTGTTCGTCGCCGACGTCGCATCGGGGCAGGTGACCCAGCTGACCGACGGGCAATATTACGAGCACTCGCCCGACTGGTCGCCGGACGGCAGGACGCTGCTGTTCGTATCGAACCACGAGGCCGATCCCGACCTGACCTACAACGCCGACATCTTCACGCTCGATCTCGCGACCAAGGCGATCCGGCAGATCACCCACACCAGGGGCATCGAGAGCGCGCCCACCTGGTCGCCGGATGGGCGGACGATCCTCTATTCGGGGCTGAAGCGGCAGGTCACTTCCTCCGAGAGCAACATGGAGGAGCCGCACGCCTGGACGCTCGACGTCGCCAGCGGGCAGGCGCGCGAGATCGGCGCGGGCGTGGACAGCACGCAGGGGCGCCCGGTGTGGTCGCCCGACGGCAAGTCGGTCTATTTCACCGTACAGGCGCGCGGCAGCGTCGCGCTCTATCGCCTGCCCGCCACCGGCGGCGCCGCCGAACGGATCGGCCCGGCGCCGGAGGCGCGCGGATCGGTCAGCGGTTTCAGCGTCGCGCGCAACGGCACGATCGTCGCGGCGATGGCGACGCCGGGCGACCTCGCCCAACTCTATGTCTTCCGCGGCGGTCGCGGTGCGCCGACCCAGGTCACCAGCCTCAACACCGGCGTGCTCGGTCGCAAGGCGCTGGCCCCGGTCGAGGCGTTCACCTTCAAGACGTTCGACGATCGCGACGTCGAGGCGTTCCTGACCGTTCCCGCCGGGTTCGATGCCAGCGCGCGCGGCAAATATCCGCTGATCGTGGTGATCCACGGCGGACCCCACGGCCAGCAGGGTCCGGCCTTCTCCGCCAAGAACCAGGCACTGGCGGCGGCGGGCTATGCCTCGCTGATGGTCAATTATCGCGGCTCGACCGGTTATGGGCAGAGCTTCGCCAATCTGATCGCGCGCGACCAGGACGGCGGCGAAGGGCGTGACGTGCTGGCGGGGCTGGACGCCGCGCTGGCGAAATATCCGGCGCTCGACGAAAAACGGCTGGGAATCGAAGGCGCGAGCTATGGCGGGCAGCTCACCAACTGGCTGATCACGCAGGACCAGCGGTTCAAGGCGGCGATTCCGTGGGCGGGCATCTCCAACCTGGTCAGCCACAATTACATGTCGGTCTATCACGACTATCTGCAGCAGGAATATTTCGGCAAGCCGCATGAGGACGGCATCAACGACATGCTGTGGGGCCGCTCGGCGATTCGATTCGTGCACAAGGTCAAGACCCCGGTGCTGCTCAGCCACGGCGACAACGACCTGCTGGTCAACCCGGCCGAGGACGAGCAGTATTTCACCGCGCTGAAGGACGTCGGCGTCGAAGCGGTGATGCTGCGCTACCCGCGCGAGGGCCACTCGATGCGCGAGACCCAGCACGTCGCCGATTTCCTCGACCGCTCGCTGGACTGGTATGCGAAGCATTTCGCGGCGGTGAAGTAGGCGGCCTCCACTTCCGTTCGTGCTGAGCTTGTCGAAGCTCCGCCCTTCTTCCTACGTCACAAGAGGGAGAACGGCCCTTCGACAAGCTCAGGGCGAACGGGCAATTACGGTACGAACCCCTAATCCAGCAGCCGCTGGAGATCGTCGTACAGCGGCCTGGGCACGCGGACGCCATTCGCTAGGCTGCGCGCGCGTCCTTCGTAGCGGCGCTGCGACGGCAGGCGCGCGCCCTGGCCGGTGATGCCGTCGAACACTGCCTCCGCCCGTGCGATATGCTCCGCCGCCTGCGCGCCCAGGAACCCGGCCGGATCGATCGCGACGATAAGCTCGCCGCCATAGGGCGACGATCCCGCGCCATCGTCGAACGCGATCGATTCGGCGCTGGTCATGTCGCCGATCAGCGGGCCGGCGATCAATTCGACCATCGTCGACAGCGCCGACCCCTTGTGCCCGCCAAAGGTGAGCATCGCGCCGCCCAGCGCCGCGGCGGCATCGGTGGTCGGCTGCCCGTCCGCGTCGATGCCCCACCCTTCCGGGATCGGCTTTCCGGCGCGGCGGTGCAGCTCGATCTCGCCGCGCGCGACCGCGCTGGTGGCGAAGTCGAACACATAGGGATAGGCGCCGGGGCGCGGCCAGCCGAACGCGATCGGATTGGTGCCGAACAACGGCTTGACCCCGCCCGCCGGGGCGACCCAGGCGTGGCTGGGGGTGGTGGCGAGCGCGACGAGGCCATGCGCCACCACCGCCTCGACCTCCGGCCACAGCGCGGCGAAGTGGACGCAGCGGTTGAGCGCCATCGCGGCGATGCCGTTGGCCTTGGCCTTGGCCGCCAGCACTGGCAGCCCGCGCTCAAAGGCAAGCTGCGCGAAGGCGCCGCCGGCATCGACCCGCACCAGCGCCGGGGCGACATCGTGGATCACCGGCGCCGCATCCATCGACACCTTGCCGGTCCGCAGCGTGTTGACGCACACCAGCAGGCGATAGACGCCATGCGACGCGCATTCGTCCCGCTCGCCGGCGACGACCGTCGCGGTCACCGCCTCGACATGGTCGGGGCTGAGCCCGTGGCGAGTCAGGATCGCGCGCGACAGCGCCGCGACCTCGTCAAGCGTCATCGCGACCATATCGCTCACGGGCATCCTCCGACGGCAGGGAAAGGAGGCGGGGCCGGACGACCGCCGCTCACAAAGCCGTCAGTTTAGTATACGATTCTCCCCGCGTTGCAAGGATGCGCCGCGATCAGGCAGCGGCGGCGGCCGGCACCACCGGCGCCGCGCAGGCCCGCATCGGCTCCTCACCCGCCATCGCGCGCAGGCCGAGCCGGCCGAACATCGCCGCATCGGCGCTGTCGCCGGCATTGGCCGCGGTCAGCAGCTTGTCGCCGGTGAAGATCGAATTGGCGCCGGCCAGGAAGCACATCGCCTGGGTCGCCTCGCTCATGCTCTCGCGCCCGGCCGACAGGCGGACCATGCTGAGCGGCATCGCGATCCGCGCCACCGCGACGGTGCGGACGAACTCGATGTCATCGATCTTGGCGAGCGGCGTGTCGGCGAGCATGTCGCCCAGCACCGTGCCCTTGACCGGCACCAGCGCGTTGACCGGCACGCTTTCGGGATGGCGCGGCAGCGTGGCGAGCGCGTGGACGAAGCCGACGCGATCGGCGCGGGTTTCCCCCATGCCGACGATGCCGCCGCAGCACACGTTGATGCCGGCATCACGAACATGGTCGAGCGTGTCCAGCCGCTCGTCGAAACTGCGCGTGGTGATGACGTCGCCATAGCGTTCGGGCGAGGTGTCGATGTTGTGGTTGTAGTAATCCAGCCCGGCATCGGCCAGCCGCCGCGCCTGCGCCGGGGTCAACATGCCCAGCGTCATGCAGGTTTCCATGCCCATCGCCCGCACGCCCTGCACCATGGCGATGATCGCATCCATGTCGCGATCCTTGGGATTGCGCCACGCCGCGCCCATGCAGAACCGCTGCGACCCGGCATCCTTCGCCTCGGCCGCGCGCTGGAGCACGCCCTGCACCTCCATCAGCTTGGTCGCCTTCACGCCAGAATTGGCGTGCGCCGATTGCGAGCAATAGCCGCAATCCTCCGGGCATCCGCCGGTCTTGATCGACAGGAGGGTGCACAGCTGCACCTCGTCCGGCGCGTGATGCGCGCGATGCACCTCGGCGGCGCGGAACAGCAGTTCGGTGAACGGCAGGTCGAACAGCGCGGCGATCTCGGCGCGGGTCCAGTCGGTGCGGGTGGTCGTGGCTGTCATCGATTCGGTCCCTAGGCAGTCGCGCGCGATATCGCCAGCCCCGGCGCGCGCACCATTGTCGCGCGCACTCCGGCGGTCTACCCGCGCGCCATGACCGCCTTCGCCGCGCATCGCGCCGATCTCGACCGGCTTTCCGCCAGTGCCCGGCGGCGAACGCTGCGCACGCGCGCGGGGATCGACTTCGCCTCCAACGATTATCTCGGACTGGCGACCTCGCTCCGGCTGGGCGACGCGATCCGCGACGCGCTGGCGCGCGGGGTGGCGCCGGGATCGGGCGGGTCACGATTGCTGCGCGGCAACGATCCCGAGCACGAAGCGCTGGAGGCGGAAGCGGCAACGTTCTTCGGCAGCGAGGCCGCGCTGTTCTTCTCCAGCGGGTTCGCCGCGAATGCCACGTTGTTCGCGGCGCTGCCCCAGCGCGGCGACCTGATCGTCCACGACGCGCTGATCCACGCCAGCGCGCACGACGGGATGCGGCTGTCTCGCGCCACCGCGTCCGCCGCCGCGCATAACGATGCGCAGGCGTTCGACGACATGATCGGGCATTGGCGCGCCGGCGGCGGCGTCGGGCGGCCGTGGATCGCGGTCGAGAGCCTGTACAGCATGGACGGCGACCGCGCCCCGCTCGACGATCTGCTCGCGATCGCCGAACGCCATGACGGCGTGCTGCTGATCGACGAGGCGCACGCGACCGGCGTGTTCGGCGCCGACGGGCGCGGGCTGGCCGGGCATCTGGAAGGGCGCGACAATGTCGTGACGCTGCGCACCTGCGGCAAGGCGCTGGGCAGCGAAGGCGCGCTGGTGTGCGGCCCGGCGGTGGTGCGCGATTTCCTGGTCAATCGCGGGCGCGGCTTCATCTTTTCCACCGCCCCTTCGCCGCTGATCGCGGCGGCGGTGCGCGAGAGCCTGAGCATCCTGGCCGACGAGCCCGAGCGCCGCGACCGGTTGCAGGCGCTGGTCGCCGTCGCCGAAGCCGCGCTGGCGCCGTGCGGCGTGCTGCCGACCGGATCGCAGATCCTGCCGCTGATGATCGGCGATGACGCGCGGACGATGGCGGTGGCCGCGGCGGTGCAGGCCGCCGGGTTCGACGTGCGCGGCATCCGTCCGCCGACGGTGCCGCCCGGCACGTCGCGTCTGCGCATCTCGCTGACGAACAACGCGACGCCCGCCGATGTCGCGGCGCTGGCGGGCGTGCTGGCGGAGGCGCTGCGATGACCGCGATCGTCGTCACCGGCACCGACACCGACGTCGGCAAGACGGTGTTCGCCGCCGCGCTCGCCGGGGCGCTGAGCGCCTATTACTGGAAGCCGGTGCAGGCCGGGCTGGACGACGGCAGCGATGCCGAACGGGTGCGCGCGCTGTCCGGCCTGCCAGCAGACCGCATCCTGCCCGAAGCCTATCGGCTGGCCACCCCCTGCTCGCCGCACCGCGCCGCCGCGATCGATGGGGTGACGATCGATCCAGCCCGCCTGTCCCCCCCGCCGATGCGTCCGCTGGTGATCGAGGGCGCCGGTGGCGTGCTGGTGCCGCTCACCGACGATCTGCTGTCCGCCGACCAGTTCGCGGCATGGGCGCTGCCGACGGTGCTGGTCGCGCGCACCGGCCTCGGCACGATCAGCCACAGCCTGCTCTCGATCGAGGCGCTCCGCGCGCGCGGCGTGCCGATCCTGGGGGTCGCCTTCATCGGCGAGGCGGTGGAGGACAGCGAGGCGACGATCGCCCGGATCGGCGGCGTCCGGCGGCTCGGGCGCCTGCCCCGGCTCGATCCGCTCGACGCGGCCACGCTCGCCGCCGCCTTCGCCGCGCACTTCGACCTGGCGGATTTCCGATGAACCGCTCCCCGGTCTGGCACCCGTTCACCCAGCACGGCCTGAACGAGCCGATCCCGCTGGTCACCCATGGCGAGGGCGCGGCGCTCTACACCGACGACGGCCGCCGCATCGTCGACGCCATCTCGTCATGGTGGGTGACCACCCACGGCCACCGCCACCCACGCATCATGGCGGCGATCGCTGACCAGGCGCGCAAGCTCGATCAGGTGATCTTTGCCGGCTGGACCCACGAGCCGGCCGAGACGCTCGCGCGTGATCTGGTGGCGATGATGCCGCGCGAACTCGCCCACGTCTTTTATTCCGATTCCGGATCGACCTGCGTCGAAGTCGCGCTGAAGATGGCGCTGGGCTATTGGGCCAATCGCGGCGAACCGCGCCACCGCATCCTGGTGCTCGAACACAGCTATCACGGCGACACCATCGGCGCGATGTCGGTCGGCGCGCGCGGGGTGTTCAACGCCGCCTACGCCCCGCTGCTGTTCGACACCGGCACCATCCCCTTCCCCGCCGCCGGCAACGAGCAGGCGACGATCGACGCGCTGGAGGCGGCGTGCCGCGACGGCGCCGCCGCGTTCATCGTCGAGCCGCTGGTGCTGGGCGCGGGCGGGATGCTGATCTACCCCCCGGCGGTGCTGGCGGAGATGCGCGCGGTGTGCGCGCGCCACGGCGTGCTGTTGATCGCCGATGAGGTGATGACCGGCTGGGGCCGCACCGGCACGCTGCTAGCGTGCGAGCAGGCCGGCATCGTCCCCGACCTGCTGTGCCTTTCCAAGGGACTGACCGGCGGCGCGCTGCCGCTGGCGGTGACGATGGCGAGCGACGCGATCTACGACGCGCACCTGTCGTCCGACCGGGCGCGGATGTTCTATCATTCGTCGAGCTATACCGCGAACCCGATCGCCTGCGCCGCCGCCAACGCCAATCTGGCGATCTGGCGCGATGAGCCGGTGCTGGAACGCATCGCCGGCCTGAGCGCGCGACAGGCGGCGCGGCTCGCCCCGCTGCGGGCGCTGCCCAACGTCCGCAACGCCCGCGCGATCGGCACGATCACCGCGATCGACCTGACGGGCGGCGGGGAAGGCTATCTGTCCCGCCTTGGCCCGGCGCTGCTGGCGCGCTTCCGCGAGCAGGATCTGCTGCTCCGCCCGCTGGGCAACACCATCTACGTCATGCCGCCCTATTGCATTGACGACACCGACCTCGACCGCATCTACGCCGCGATCGGCGAGGCGGCAGGGGTTTGATCGTGAGTGATTTGGGCGGCGCGTTCGCCCTGAACGTGTCGCAGCAGCGCCCTGCCACGCGTGAAGAAGGGTGGTGCGGTTCGTCGCGGCACAAAAAAGGGCGGACCTCCCAACCGAGGCCCGCCCTGTTTTTCCCGGTCGTTACCGCGCGATCACGCTGCCGGCGGTGCCGCCTCGTCATCGTCGTTGGTGCGGCGGCGCCGCGTGCGGCGCGGACGTGCTTCGGCCCCGTCATCGGCGACCTCGGCCGGCGAGGGCGTCGGCTCGGGCGTCACCGACAGCGACGGCGGCAG
>NZ_DATMGG010000162.1:0-1506 GCF_035555815.1 Sphingomonas sp. | reverse complement strand
CTGGCCGGCGCCCGCCACCGGATCGGGCAGCTCCGCCAGCTTCAGCGTTTCAGGTCCGCCCGCTACTTCCGACAGCAATGCCCGCATGACCGCTTCTCCTCTCGATCCACGGGCGGCTCCGCGCCATGCCCGATTCGAAATTCGAAATCGCGGTATCCTGCGCCAAGGTCAAGCCGATCTCGTCCAGCCCCTGCATCAAGCACATGCGGCGGAACGGATCGAGGGTGAAGGCGAAGCGATCCTGATAAGGGGTGGTGACGGTCATCGTCTCAAGATCGACGGTGACGGGATTGTCCCGTGCCACCTCGACCAGCCGGTCGACCGCTTCCTGCGGCAGCACGACGGGCACGATGCCGTTCTTGACCGCGTTGCCCGAGAAGATGTCGGAGAAACTGGGCGCGATCACCACCTTCACCCCCAGATCGCCGAGCGCCCAGGCGGCGTGTTCGCGGCTGGAACCGCAACCGAAATTCTCACCCGCGATCAGGATCGGCGACCCGGCATAGCGCGGATCGTCGAACAGGTTGCCCGGCTGGGCGCGCACCGTTTCGAACGCGCCCTTGCCCATCCCCTCACGGCTGATCGTCTTGAGCCAGTGCGCGGGAATGATGACGTCGGTGTCGACGTTCTTCGCGCCCCACGGATAGGCGGTGCCTTCTACCGAGACGACCGGATCAACCATGCGCGCGCAATCGTGCATCGGCCGTGGGCTTCGGGTGGGCGGTCGCCCACACCGCGCCGACGGCGCTGACCAAGGTTCCGGCGACGAGCAGCACGATCACCCTCTTCATGCGGTCTCTCCCATCAATTCGCGCACATCGGCAAGACGCCCCGTCACGGCGGCGGCGGCGGCCATCGCCGGCGAGACGAGGTGGGTGCGCGCGCCCGGCCCCTGCCGTCCGACGAAATTGCGGTTCGAGGTGGAGGCGCAGCGTTCGCCCGCCGGCACCTTGTCCGGGTTCATCGCCAGGCACATCGAGCAGCCCGGTTCCCGCCAGTCGAACCCGGCCTCGACGAAGATGCGGTCGAGCCCCTCCGCCTCGGCCTGGCGCTTGACCAGCCCGGAGCCGGGGACGACCAGCGCCTGACGGATGCGGTCGGCGACGTGGCGCCCCTTCACCACCGCGGCGGCGGCGCGCAGATCCTCGATCCGGCTGTTGGTGCAGCTGCCGATGAAGACATGCTCGACCGGCACGTCCTGCATCGCCAGCCCCGGCGTCAGCCCCATATATTCGAGCGAGCGCGCGGCGGCGGCGCGCTTCGACGGATCGGCGAAGCTTTCGGGATCGGGCACCACGCCGGTGATCGCCACCACGTCCTCCGGGCTGGTGCCCCAGGTCAGCGACGGCGCGATATCGGTGGCGTCGATGCGCACGACCCGGTCATAGGCGGCGTTGGCGTCGGTCGGCAGGCGGCGCCACGCGGCGACCGCGCGGTCCCACTCCTCGCCCGCCGGCGCCATCGGGCGCCCCTTCAGATAGGCGAAGGTGGTGTCGTCGGGCGCGA
>NZ_DATMGG010000161.1:0-13512 GCF_035555815.1 Sphingomonas sp. | reverse complement strand
TGATCGAGGAGTTCCTGAGCGGTGAGGAGGCCAGCCTGTTCGTGCTGACCGACGGCACCGCGCTGCTGGCCTTTGGCAACGCGCAGGATCACAAGCGGGTGGGTGAGGGCGACACCGGCCCCAACACCGGCGGGATGGGCGCATACAGCCCGGCGCGGGTGCTGACGCCGGAACTGGAGGCGCGCGCGATCGACGAGATCGTGCGGCCGACCGTCGATGCGCTGGCGCGGGTAGGGACGCCGTTCCAGGGCGTGCTCTATGCCGGGCTGATGCTGACTGCCGACGGTCCCAAGCTGATCGAGTATAACGCGCGCTTCGGCGATCCCGAATGTGAGGCGCTGATGCTGCGGCTGGACAGCGACCTGCTCGAACTGATGATCGCCACCGACGACGGTACGCTGGCCGGGCGCGAGGCGACGTGGCGCGACGAGGCCGCGATGACGGTGGTGATGGCGGCGCACGGCTATCCCGGCACGCCGGTAAGTGGCGGCGCGATCGGCGGAATCGGCGCGGCGGAGGCGACCGGGGCGAAGGTGTTCCACGCCGGCACCCGCCGCGACGGCGACGCGCTGGTGGCCAGCGGCGGGCGCGTGCTGGCGGTGACAGCGCTGGGCGCCAGCGTGGCCGAGGCGCAGGCCGCCGCCTATCGCGCGGTCGACGCGATCGATTTCCCGACCGGATTTTGCCGCCGCGACATCGGCTGGCGCGAGATCGCCCGCGAGCGGGGGGAATAGGGCGCCGCCCCGACCATGGCCGCCGGCAGCCTCCGCTTCGACCGTTTCGTCCTCGACGTCGAGGATCGCCGGCTGATGGACGAAGCGGGCCCGGTGGCGCTCAACGCGCGCTATCTCGATGCGCTGGTGCTGCTGGTGCGCGAACAGGGCAGGCTGGTCACCAAGGACCGCTTCCTCGACGAGGTGTGGCACGGCGTGCCGGTCACCGATGAGGCGCTGACCCAGTGCATCAGGGCGCTGCGCCGCGCGCTGGGCGACGACGCCGCCCACCCGCGCCTGATCGAGACGGTGCCCAAGCACGGCTATCGCTTCATCGCCCCGGTCGGGGAGGCCGTTGCGCCCCCGCTCCCGTCCACGCCCCCCGCCGCGTCGCGTCGCTGGCGCGACGTCCTGCGCCTGACCGCGGCCGGAACCGGCGGCGGCGCGGTCGCCGGGATCGCCGGCGGCCTGTTCTACGGCTTCGCCGCCGCCGCGCAGCCGTCGCAGGCGGGGGTGGGGACGCTGTCGATCCTGCTCGTCGTCGCCTGTCTGACGCTGGTCATCGCGACGATCGGCGCGGCCGGCGTCGCCTTCGGGATCGCGGTGGCGGACGCTCTTCCCGGCCGCCGCTGGCTGCGGCGCGTCGTCGGGGGCGCGCTGGGCGGGCTGGCGGTCGGCGCGGTGGTCAAGCTGCTCGGCACCGACGCGTTCAACCTCGTGCTCGGCCAGTCGCCGGGCGACATCACCGGCGCGGCCGAGGGCGTGGTGCTGGGTGGCGCTGTCGGGCTGGGCGCATGGCTGGCGGAGCGGCGCGCGCCGCGCCACGGCGTCGCACTGGCCGCGCTGAGCGGCGGCGTGGCGGGCGCCGCCATTCCGCTGCTCGGCGGACGATTGATGGGCGGCAGCCTCGACCTGATCAGCCACGGCTTTGCCGGATCGCGGCTGCGGCTCGACGCGATCGGCGCGTTGTTTCGCGAACCCGGCTTCGGCCTCGCCAGCCAGGCCGCGACCGGGGCGCTGGAGGGGGCGCTGTTCGCCGGATGCGTCGTCGGCGCGATGATGCTCGCGCACGGCGGTGATTGGCGCAGGAATTCGTCAAGCTGACGGAACTTGCCGACAAGCGCGGGCAGGCTGTCCCCCGCCGGGACTAGCGGGGGTCGACGGAGCCGCTCCGCGCGCTAGAGTCGATTCGGCATGACAAGCAGCGGAGCGGAGCGATGGACGGCACTTTGACCCCGGCGGACGCGGCGAGCGGACAGATGCACTGGCTGACCACCACCAACATCGTCGTGATCGCGATCGCGGTGATCGTGGCGGTGGTGGCGATCTGGTGGGGATTGCGCGCCGCCGCCCGCCGCAACGCCGGGGATGGCGCGATCGCCGCCCCGCCCGTATCCGCTCCGGCGCCGGTGCCGGTCCCGCCGATCGCGGAACCGCTCGCGCCCATCGTCGCCGAGCCGGTCGCGCCACCGGTCGCCCCGCCCCCCCCGCCGCTGGCGGACACGCCGGTAGTCGCCGCCGCGCCGTTCGAGGCGGCGCCCGCGACGATCGCCGCCGAGCTTGCCGCACCGCCGCCGCCCGCGGCTGCGCCCGCCTCCACCAACGACGACTTCACCCGGATGAAAGGCGTCGGCCCCAAGCTGGCGGCGCGGTTGAAGGAGCTGGGCGTCACCCGCTATCAGCAAATCGCCGAGCTGACCCCGGCCGACGCCGACGCGCTCGACGCCCAACTGGGCGCGTTCAAGGGGCGGATGACGCGCGACCGCTGGATCGAACAGGCCGGCTATCTCGCCCGCAACGACCGGGCCGGCTTTGAGGCGGCGTTCGGGAAGCTGTGAGCCGCCCGGCGATCGATTGAGGGTGGCCAGGTGATGTTCGCCCTGCTCGCGATCCTCGTGGCCCCGCTGTCGCCGGGCGCGATCGATTGCGGTTTCGATCGTGACGCCATGCTGGCGCTCGATCAGGCCGCCTTCGATCAGGACATGGGCGGCGGCTGGCGGGCGGTGGCGGGCGGTGGCTGCGATCCGCAGGCCGCCGACCTGATCCGCGATTGGCGGAGTGCCCACACGGCAGCGGACACGATTCTGCTGTGGCATCAGGGGCAGCTGCGCGCCAGCGCCGGCCAGTATGCGCAAGGCGTCACCCTGTTCGAGCAATCGCGCAAGCCCGTGGCCGAGGATCGCTGGGGCTGGAACCTCTACGTCGACGGCAGCATCGCCTTTCTGCGGGGCGACCGGGCGAGTTTCGACGATGCTCGGGCGAAGCTCGCCGGCCTTCCGCGCCCCGCCGATCTGGACCGGATCACGGGCGCCGGCGGCAAGCCCGTCATCATTCGCTGGCCGATGAACCTCCACGTGCTGGAAAAATTCGCGCGATGCTGGGGCCGCCCCTACAAGATCGCCCATCAGTGCCCGCCGGCTACCCCGCCCGGTTGACCAGCAGCTTGTCGATCTTGTGGCCGTCCATGTCGACCACCTCGAAGCGCCAGCCCTGTTCGACGAAGCTCTCACCCTCCTTGGGCAGGCGCTTGAAGATCGCCAGCGCGAGGCCTGCCACCGTCGCATAGTCGCGGTCTTCGTCGAGCGTCATGTCGAGGCGTTCGGCGAGGCGATCGGCGGAAACGCTGCCGGCGACCAGCAGCGAGCCGTCGTCGCGCACCACCACCGCCGGATCGTCCTGCGGATCGACATCCGACGCGAAGCCGCCGGCGATCGCGGCGAGCAGGTCGGTCGGGGTCACCACCCCTTCGAAATGGCCGTATTCGTCGGTGACCAGCCCCATGGGCACCTCGGCGCGGCGCAGCACACCCAGCGCGTCCATCGCGTCGACCTGATCGGGCAGCACCGGCGCCGGGCGCATCAGCAGTCGCAGGTCGAGCGGACGCCCCTCGATCAGCGCGACCGCGATCGATCGCGCCTCGACCACGCCGATCACCGCGTCGATCGACCCCTCCGCCACCGGCAGCCGGGTGCGCGGCGTCGCCAGCAGCGCGTTGCGGACCCCGATTTCATCCAGCGACACGTCGAGCCAGTCGACGTCGGTGCGCGGCGTCATCACTTCGCGCACCGGCCGGTCGGCCAGCCGCACCACACCCGAGATGATCGAACGTTCATGCTCCTCGATCACCCCGGACTTGGAGGCTTCGGCGACGATCAGGTGCAGCTCCTCGGCGGTGACATGATTCTCCGATTCACGGCGCAGGCCGATCAGGCGGAACACCAGCGCGCTGGTGGTGTCGAGCAGCCACACCACCGGCGCGGTGATTCGCGAAAGCCACAGCATCGGCACCGCCATCGCCGCCGCGATCGGCTCCGGCGAGCGCAGGGCGAATTGCTTGGGCACCAGTTCCCCCACGATCAGCGACGCGAAGGTGGTGAGGCCGATGACGATAATATAGGCGATGGTGGCCGCGCTATCGTGGGCGACGCCCAGCGCGGCGATCCGCGCGGCGGTCGGCTCGCCCAGGCTGGCGCCCGAATAGGCGCCGGCGATGATCCCGATCAGGGTGATGCCGATCTGGACGGTCGACAGGAACTTGCCGGGATCGGCGGCAAGCTGGATCGCGGTGGCGGCGCCGCGCCCGCCGCCCTTCGCCAACGCCTCCAGCCGCGCCTTGCGCGCCGAGACGATCGCCAGCTCGCTCATCGAGAACACGCCATTGAGCACGATCAGCGCAAGGATGATCGCGACGTCGATCCACGGGAAAGGAGGAAGCGCGGGCATGGCGGGCGCGCCTCTTTAGCCGCGAAGCTTGCCGCTTCACAACAGCCGCGTCATGCCGCGTTCAGCGCATACCGGGAACAAGCGCGCCGGAAACCGGGTTTGATGCCCGGAATATGGGAGGTTCAACAATGATTCGTGCCAAGCTTTCGGTCGGAATGGCGCTGGCGGCCCTCGCGCTGACCAGCGCGTGCGTGACCGACCCGGAAACCGGCGAGCGCCGCCCGGCCAAGGCCGGCTGGGGCGCGGCGGCGGGCGCGCTGGGCGGCTATCTGATCGGCGATCTGGTCGGCGGTCGGCATGACCGGACCGAAAAGATCCTGGGCGCCGGCATCGGCGCGATCGCCGGCGCGGGCGTCGGCGCCTACATGGACAAGCAGGAGCAGGAGCTGCGCCGCCGCACCGCCGGCACCGACGTGCAGGTGACCCGCCAGGGCGACGACCTGGTGCTCAACATGCCGTCGGGCATCACCTTCGCCTATGACGATGCGAGTATCCAGCCGCAGTTCCGCGGCACGCTCGACCAGGTCGCCGACGTGCTGCGGCAATATGACCGCACCTATGTCGACGTCTATGGCCACACCGATTCGACCGGCAGCGACGATTACAACCTGCGCCTGTCCGAACGCCGAGCGACGTCGGTCGCCGACTATCTGTCGAGCCACGGCGTGCAGGGCGCGCGCATCGGCACGCGCGGTTTTGGCAAGACCCAGCCGGTCGCATCAAACGCCACCGAGGACGGCCGCGCCGCCAACCGCCGCGTCGAGATCAAGGTCGTGCCGATCACCGACGCGGGGTGACCGGAGGTCTCCGGCCTGTGCTCTAGCGCAGGCCGGAGCACCGCGCGGCGGGTGATTCGACGGCTCCCGACGCTCCGGCCTGCGCCGGCGTACGACCCCGGGCACTACCGCCGGGCGGCGAAGAAATCGCGCAGCAGCGCCGCCGCCTCCCCCTCGCCGATGCCGGGATAGACCTGGGGCCGGTGATGCAGCGTCGGCTGGGTGAACAGCCGGGGGCCATGCTCGACCGCGCCGCCCTTCGCATCGGGCGCGGCGTAATAGAGGCGGGCGATGCGGGCGTGGGCGATCGCGCCCGCGCACATCGCGCACGGCTCCAGCGTCACCCACAGGTCGCAATCCTCCAACCGCTCGCGCCCCAACGCCGCCGCGCCCTCGCGAATCACCCGCATCTCGGCGTGGGCGGTGGGATCGCACAGCCCGCGCGGGGCATTGCCGGCGACCGCGATCACCCGGCCGGCGTGGACCAGCGCCGCGCCGACCGGCACCTCGCCGGCGGCGGCGGCGGCGTGCGCGGCGTCCAGCGCCGCGCGCATCGGATCGGGGAGCGGGAACATCGCCGCATCCTAGCGCGTGCGACCGGCTTGTCGAAGCCAGACCGGATCACATGCGGGCAAGCGCCGGCGGCGGCGGTGGTGCCCTTTCATCCGTCGTCCCCGCCGTCGCCCCTGCCCGCGTAGGGATGACGGTTCGGGGGCTTCAGCCCTATTGCGCGACGGCGGCGTTGTCGGCCTTTTCGACCTGGATCGAGGGCACTTCGACCGTCTTGTTGACCGTGCCGACGTTGATGCTGCCGACGTCCGCCTTGAACTGCGGCGCCTGCCCGCCCTCGATCCTGATCTTGGGCAGGCTGGCCTCGCGCGTCTGGTCGATGCTGACCATGCCGAGCGCCATCAGCACGACCAGCACCACCACGGCGAGGCCCAGCAGGGCGAGTAGCGTGCGCATAATCCGGTCTCCTCCAATCGGTTCGTTCGCGAAATAACGCGGCAGCGCCCCGCCGGGTTGCACGCGCATCGATGTGCCCCGATCGTCGAATCGGTTGACGCGCCGGCCGTCTCCGGTTACGTGCGCCGCCTTTCCGGGCATGATCTCTTGGGATCGGGCCGAAACTCAGGAACGAGCACAATGTCGCGCATCTGCGAGCTGACCGGCAAGGGCCGGCAGGTGGGGAACAACGTTTCCCACGCCAACAACAAGACCAAGCGGACCTTTCTGCCCAACCTGCAGAACGTGACGCTGATCAGCGACGCGCTGGGCACCGGCGTCAAGCTGCGCGTGTCGACGCACGGGCTGCGCTCGGTCGAGCATGTCGGCGGTCTCGACAACTGGCTGATCAAGACCAGCGACGACGATCTGTCGCTGCGCGCACGTCGCCTGAAGCGCGACATCCGCAAGAAGCTCAGCAGCGCGGTCGCCGCGGCCTAATCGCCGCCTGACGCCTGCGGAACCGGCCCGCTCTTCCCCGGAAGAGCGGGCCGTTCGCGTTTGCGCGTCAGAGCACGCGCCGGCAGATCGAGCCGGAACTTGAGCAGCAAAGTGCGCTGGAACCAGGTCGAGCTGTTGTCGTCCGACACCAGCCACACAATCGTCGCCCCGCCCTCCCGCGTCACCGCGATCCCTTCGAAATTGTCGTGGATCAGCGGCGCCTCCAGCGCGGCGATCTCCCGCCCGCGCACGCGCGCACCGGGGGTGATCGCGCGCTGGTCGAGCAGCACCAGCGTGTTGACGAATCCGGTCTTTACCGTCGCGCGGCGGGTCAGCACCAGCAGGCGCCCGTCGGGCAGTTCGGCCGCGTCGGTCGGCTGGTAGTGATCGGGCGGCACGAAGGTGAAGGCGAAGCCCCGCCGCGGCCCAGTCACCGGATCGCCGGCGAAGCGCAGCGCCACCCTGCCCCCGCCCGGCGCGCGCTTTCCTTCCGAAAACACCAGGAAGCCGCCGTCGCGCAGCCGCACCATCGCCTCCGCCCCGCTGTTCAGCGGCCATTTCGCCATCGCCGGCGGCGCCACCGACGCCTCCGCCCGTGCGAAGCCGGGGCTGTAGCGCCAGATCATGTTGGCGCGCTCGAATCCCACCCAGACCTGGCCGGTCGCCGGATCGAGCGCCATCGATTCGCTGTCCCGATCGAGCTTGCGCCAGCCCGATCCGGGACCGTCGGGCAACACGCCGAAGCGCGGGGCAAAGGGCCGCATCGGCGACGCCATGCGAAAGCTGAACACCAGCCCGCCGTCCGACAAGAGTGTGAAGCGGTCGCCGTCGACGGTCATCGCCGAATAGCCGCCGAACGCGCGGTCGCCGCTCTTGAAATGAAGCCCCCCGAGGAAAGTCAGCGCACCGACCTGGCGTATCCCGTCCGGCGCCAGTGCCACCCGGCTGGTCCGCACCTCCGGCGTGCCGCGATAGAGCGCCAGCCGCTCCTCGCCCGACCAGCCCGGACACAGCAGCAGCACGGCGAGGATCACGCGGAGGATACGCACGCCGCCGCTCTGCCCGAAGCCGGCGCCGGGCGGAAGGGCTTCGCCTGAACCCAGGATAACCAACGGATTCAGGAACCGCTCAAGCCGGTTGTGCGAATCAGGCTTTGTCGACGGCGGCCGTGCCGCACCAACGCCGGCACGAATTGCGAGGAGACACACCATGTTCAAGAAGCTCACGCTTGCCGGCGCCGCGTTCGCGATGGGTGTCGTCAGCCTGGCCCCGGCGCCCGCGATGGCGCAGCGTTACGATCGTTACGCGTCGCAGGGCCGCTATCAGGACGGCTATCGCCAGGATCGCGGCTATCGCGATTATCGCGACCAGCGCGGCTATCGGAATTATCGCGGGCCCAACTATGCCTATCGCGGCGGCCGCGAGTGCCGCGACGGCGACGGCGGCACGATCATCGGCGCGATCGCCGGCGGGCTGATCGGCACATCGGTCGCCGGGCGCGGCGACGGGGCGCTGGGCGCGATCATCGGCGCCGGCGCCGGCGCGCTGGCCGGCCGCGCGATCGATCGGTCGGACCGTCCGAACTACTGCCGATAACGAGTTTGCGTATCCCCGCGTAGCGTATGGGGCTGAGGGGCCGGCTTCCTGTTGAAGCCGGCCCCTCTTGTTTTGCGGGCGCAATGAAGAAGGCGGGTTCACGCGGGGCGCGGCGGGTTGCCCCCAGCCCCGGTGTCTCGCGACGGCGCAGAGCAAATAGGTGCCGAGGAAGCGGGAAAAGGTCCGCCGCTTTGCCCTTAATGCCTAGGCGACCATCACCGCCGCGCCGAAACCGCGACCACTCAGTCGACACCGACTCCATGCAGGTAGGCTGCGAGCCGCGGAGCCTGCTCGCACGCCACGATGGCGCCGATATAGCCGTCGGGGCGGATCACCACGCAGTCGCCGTTCTCCACTCCGTAGGCGGAAGCGAATTCGCCGCGATCGTCGGCGAGGTCCAGTCCCGGCCCGATCCGGTGAATTCGCAGGCCGGGTCGTGGCGTGATGCCGTTACCGCCGCCGCCATAGTCGAACATCGTCCAGTGCGGGCCGGACAGCAGGTCGAATATCCGTCGCGGCTGGCCGGCGCTGCCGGTCAAACGGGCGTCGGGCGCTCGGTCTCCCGCCTGGACAACGGTGTCGCGGCCCACCGCGTCCAACGCGAGCGAGGAGCCCCGATAGCCCAGGTCGAGTTGCTGGACGTCACGGCCCCTGCGCAGGACTCCCTGCTTCATCTGGTCGAGCAATCCGGTCGACAGGCCAAGCATTTCGGCGGCGATCGCGCGACGCTCTTCCTCGTAACTGGTCAACAGCCTGTCCTGCCCGCCCCGCAGCACCGCCGCCAGCTTCCACCCCAGATTATAGGCGTCCTGCACGCTGGTATTGAGTCCCTGTCCGCCGGTTGGCGGATGGATATGCGCGGCGTCGCCGACCAGAAGGACTCGACCCACCCGGTATCGGTCCGCAAGCCGCGCGTTCATGGAATACACCGATGCCCAGGATACCGCGCCGACGAGAATGTCGTCGCGACCGGTGCGGTCGACGACAAGAGCGTTGAGAGCGTCGACCGTCGTCTCCACGTCGCCCTCGATCGGCACGGGCGCCTGGATCTGGAAATGGCCGGTCCCCGCCAGCGGGCAGATCGAGACCTGCCGCTGCATGTCGCCCCCGCCGAAGCGGTGCCAGAAATCGCGCGACAAGCCGGACAGCGTGACGTCGGCGACCAGCGCACGGACGCCGAGCGTCTTTCCCGGAAAACCGATGCCGAGCGCCTTGCGGACGATGCTGCGGCCGCCATCGGCGCCGATCAGGTACCTTGCGCGGACGGTCTCCGGCGCTTGCGGCGCGCCGAGTTGAGCGACGACCGCTGCATCATCCTGCGCGAACGAAATGAGCTCGCAGCCGAATTCGACCAGATGGCCGAGCTCGGCGAGACGGTCGCGCAGGACACGCTCGGTCAGGAACTGCGGCACCATCAGCGGCAGATTGAACGGCTCGGTCGGGCTGGCGACGGACGCCTCCATGAGGTCGGAATCCCGGCAGCCGCCATCGGAAAGATACTCGCGCTGCCCGGGGTAGAGCCCGCCGACCGCGAACAGTCGGTCGATGACACCGATATCCTCGAACACCTCTTGCGTGCGCAGCTGGATGCCCTTGCCACGCGATCCGGCGAATGGCGCCGGCAGCTTCTCGACGATGCGCAAGGCGATGCCGCGCCGCGCGAGCTCGATGGCGAGCGTCAGGCCCGCGGCGCCGGCGCCGCATATGAGCACCTCCACGTCGATCGGCTGTTCCATGTCACGACTCCTATGTGTATTATGCATATATCCCGGATGGAGCGCGGTCGTGTCAACAATTAAAGTGCAAAATACACATATTAGCGCCCAGCTTCCCAAGCTGCACCGTGCGCTCATCGACATCGTCCGGATGATGAACGCGCCCGAGCGCGACGATGCGATGCTCGCGGGGGCGGGCCTTTCGCTCGAGCGCGCTCTGTTCCCGCTGCTGGTATCGGTCGAGCGTCTGGGTCCGATCGGTGTCGTCGAACTCGCCGCCGGGGTCGGACGGGACTATACCACCGTGAGCCGCCAGATCGCCCGACTGGAGGCGCTTGGCCTCGTCACGCGCAAGGCCAGCGTGCGGGACGGGCGCGTGAAGGAAGCGGTGATCACGCCGAGCGGCAAGACCGCGACGGATGCGATCGACCGCGCACGTGAGACGATGGCGGTCCGCCTGTTCCAGGATTGGAGCACCCGGGACTTCGAGGAGCTTGTCAGACTGATGCGCATGCTGGCGGACGGCATGGGCGACAAGGCCGGAGACGCGTAGGCGTCCCCGGCATCCGGTGGATCGGGTTGAAGGTGAGCCGAACCGGCGGCTGTTACGACCCGGCCCCGATGGAGGGTGCCTTCGTCCGCTTCTGGCGTCCGCTCGGCCTGCCACCGCCCGCCGCGCAACCGGCGAGCGATTTGCCGTTCGGCGCTTCTTATCGGCCGGCCAACGCCGCTATTTCGCCTCCGCCGGCCCGGTGCCCAGCGTCGGCCATTTGACCCTGAGCTGTTCCAGATACGAGCCGTAACGCTGCGGATCATAATAGCGTTTGGCCAGATCGGGCTGGTAGCGCGCCATCGTCTCGGCGTTGAGCCACGTCGCCGGCGCATCGTCGCTGGCCAGCACCGGGATATAGTGCTGGTCCTTGTTCTGGACGTCGCGGAAATAAGCCCTGGCATCGGCGAGCAGCTTGGGCCGGGTCAGCAGGTCGACGATCGTCATCGCCATCACCCTGGCCCCGGCCTCGACGCCCTTGTGCGCGATCGGCGTCGCCATCGCGATCGCGTTTGTCCAGTTATGCCCCGGCAGCCCCGGAATGTTCGAGGGATAGCGGAGCGTGATCGTCGGCACCGTCCAGCTCACGTCACCCACATCGTCGGACCCGCCCGACGCCGGCTTCGCGGGCGGGGGGCCAAGCTTTGCCAGTTCGGTCTCCAGCCCGTCGTGCACCGTCGCGCCGACATTCGCCTGCACCGCCTTGGCGAACGCCTGGTCGTCGGCGTCCCATTTGGGCATCCCCACCGCGACGATATTGGCCTGCGCCGCTTCCGCCATCGGCCGGTTGAAATGCTGGATCGCCGCCGTACCCAGCAGGCGCCGGCTGACGGTGGTGCTGGAGATCTTGGCGGCGCCGTCGGCGATGTCGTCGGCGGTCTTGAGCATCGTGGCGATGGCGTCGAAGCTCTGCTCGCGCAGATAGAACCAGATCTTTGCCTGCGACGGCACCACGTTGGGCTGGTCGCCGCCATCGCTGATGACATAGTGCGAGCGCTGCTCGGGCCGCAGATGCTCGCGGCGCATCTCCCAGCCGTTGGCCATGGCAATGACGCCGTCGAGCGCGGAGCGGCCGCGCCACGGCGCACCGGCGGCATGCGCGCTTTCGCCCTTGAAGGTGTATTCGACGCTGACCATCCCGGTGCCGCTCGGCTGGCCCCAGCCGGTGGCGAGCTGGCTGGCGACATGGGTGAAGATCGCCGCGTCGACGCCCTTGAACACACCTTCGCGCACCAGATAGGCCTTGCCGCCGAGCAGCTCCTCCGCGACGCCGGGCCACAGCACCAGCGTGCCCGGCGTGTTGGTGCGGACCATCCAGTCCCTGACCGCCAGCGCCGCGACGATGTTGAGCGCCTGTCCGCTGTTATGGCCTTCGCCATGTCCCGGTCCCCCCTCGACCATCGGCTGGCGCCACGGGATGCCGGGGGTCTGGCTCGCCTTGGGAATGCCGTCGATGTCGCTGCCCAGCGCGATCACCGGGCCGCCGCTGCCGTTGGTCCAGCGCGCCACCCAGCCGGTCGGCAACCCGGCGACGCCTCGCTCGACGGTGAAGCCTTCCTTTTCGAGCAGCGTGGTCAGGTAACGCGCGGTTTCGGTTTCCTGAAACCCCAGCTCGGCATAGCTGAACAACTGGTCGCTGATGACCTGCGCCAGCTTGGCCCGCGCCTCGACCCCGCGCACCACCTCCGCCTTGGCTCCGCCCGGCGCGGTCCGCGCGGCGGCGGGCAGGGCGAGCGCCATGATCCCCGCCGCCACGACACCGATGAGCCTGTGTCGATCGATCCGCATGATCCGCCCCCTTACCTTCATCCGACCGGTCGCCGGCATGGCCCTGTCTACCAGAAGGAGCAAGGCCATGCCGAACCGGACGTCAATCGCGCCCGCGCCCGAGATCGCGCCGCCTCACAGCTTGATCTTGACGTTCGCAAAGAAATACCGCCCGACGACGCCATAAACCGTATCGTTGCGATAGATCGTCGGCACATAGGGCGGCATGACGTTGAAGATGTTCTTTACGCCAAGGCCGAACTGATAGTTCTTCGCCACGTCGACCTGCACCGAAAGGTCGTTATACACCCGCGCCGGGACATGGTTGTCCGGATAGGATTCGTCCGAATCGGTATTCAGGTCATAGGTGGTGGCGCTGATGAAGCGCGTGTCCAGCGCGACGTTGACCTTGTTCAGCCGGTACGCGGTCATCAACGTTCCGCGGAAACGTGCGTCCTGCCAGCCGCCGTCGGCGATCACGTTGCCCGAATCGATGCCCGGCGTGGTCTCGGTCACCTTGTCGAGCAGGTAGGTGCCCTTGAACGAGAGGTTGAGCTGGCCCGCGCCCAGCCGATGCCGATACGCCGCGCCGAAATCGATGCCGCGCGCATAGAGGCGCGCCGCGTTGAGCTGGTTCGACTCCACCGACGTCGGATTGTGCGCCACCGGATCGCGGACGATGCGGCCGCAATACGGGTTGTCGATCGTCGGCGCGTCGACGCACAGCCTGAGCAGCGTCGCATAGCTGAACTGGGTGATGACGTCCTTGATGTCGATGTCCCAGTAATCGACGGTCAGGTCGAAACCGGGCAGGAACTTCGGCTGGAGCACGACGCCCAGCGTCAGGCTGTTCGACGTCTCGGGCTGGAGGTTCGGATTGCCACCCGTGGTGACGACCGGCCCGATCTTCGAATCGGGCAACGGCGTGGTGATGCCGAGCGCCCGGCAGTTCGCCGCGCGCCGCTCGCTGGCGTAATAGGACACATCCTCGCACGGATCGTCGATCGATCCGGTGAGCGTCTGGATCTGCGCCTCGTAGAGCTCGCCGAAATTGGGGGTGCGGACGCTGCGCGAGCGGACGCCGCGGAAGCTGATCCCGGCGAACGGCGACCAGGTTGCGCCACCCTTCCACGTATGGGTGCCGCCGACGGTGCTGTAATCCGAATAGCGATAGGCACCCTCGACGTCGAACCGCTTTATGAACGGCAGGTCGCGCAGGACCGGGA
>NZ_DATMGG010000160.1:0-5196 GCF_035555815.1 Sphingomonas sp. | reverse complement strand
GGGCGGTGGCGAGCACGTCGCCCTTGGCCACCGCGCCGTCGCGGATCGCCCGGACGGCATCGGGCGACAGGGTGATGCGGCCGCTGGCCACCGCGCGGCGGGTGGTCACCGGCTTGTCCCCGACATCGACCATGCGCGCGGCCCCGCTATCGTCGAGGTGGGTCAGGCCGGTCACCCCACCAGCGCCCGCGTCGCCGCCTCGACATCGTCCTGCCGCATCAGCGATTCGCCGATCAGGAAGGCGCGGACGCCGTGTTCGGCCATCGCGTCGAGGTCGGCGCGGGTGCCGAGGCCGCTCTCGGCGACGAAGGTGCAATCGGCCGGGGCGCGGCCGACCAGTTCATAGGTCCGCGCGAAATCGACCGAGAAATCCTTGAGATTGCGGTTGTTCACCCCGATGAGGCGCGACCGAAGCCGCAGCGCGCGATCGAGTTCGTCGGCGTCGTGGACCTCGACCAGCACGTCCATGCCAAGGCTGGTCGCCGAATCCTCGATCTCGGCCATCTGCCCGTCGTCGAGCGCGGCGACGATCAGCAGGATCGCGTCGGCGCCATAGGCGCGCGCCTCCAGCGCCTGCCACGGGTCGATCATGAAGTCCTTGCGGATCACCGGCAGCGTACAGGCTGCGCGGGCAGCGACCAGATACTCCTCATGCCCCTGGAAATAGCGCGCGTCGGTCAGCACCGACAGGCAGGCGGCGCCGGCCGCCTGATAGGCGCGGGCGTGCGCGGGCGGATCGAAATCGGGGCGGATCAATCCCTTGGACGGGGATGCTTTCTTGATTTCCGCGATCAGCGCGTAGCCGTTCGCCGCCTTGGCATCGATCGCCGCGCGAAAACCGCGCGGCGGCGTGCGGGTCAGCGCCATCGCGTGTAGATCGGCGACCGGGAACGCGCGGCGGCGCGAGGCGACCTCCTCCGCCTTGGTCGCCAGGATGGTGTCGAGCATCGTCATGAATAGGCGATCCAGGCGTCCAGCAGCCGGTCGGCCGCCAAGGTATCGATCGCGGCCGCAGCCGTGGCGGCGCCCTGCATCAGGTCGCTCGCCTGCCCGGCGATCACCAGCGCGGCGGCGGCGTTGAGCAGCACCGCGTCACGATAGGCACCGCGCTCACCGCGCAGCAGCCGGCGCAGCGCCGCCGCGTTGTAATCGGGATCGCCGCCGCGCAGCTCGGCCAGCGGTGAGCGGGGGAGGCCGGCATCCTCGGGCACGATACGGTCGGGTAAGGCGACATTGCCGACGCCGAACACGATGCTGGGGCCGGCGCACGACAGTTCGTCGAGCCCTTCCTCGCCGGAGATCACCGCCGCGTCCTCGCTGCCCAGGCTGGCGAGCGCCTCGGCGAACACGGGGACATAATCCGGGCGGGCGATGCCCAAAAGTTGCCGGCTGACATGCGCCGGATTGGCGAGGGGGCCCATCAGGTTGAAGATGGTGCGGCGGCCGATGCGCTGACGGATCGGCTGAATGCGGCGCATCGCGGGATGATGGTTGGCGGCGAACAGGAAACAGATGCCGATGTCGCGCAGCGTCGCCTCGGCCATCGCGCCGGCGCGTTCCATGTCGAGCCCCAGCGCTTCCAGAGTGTCGGCGGCGCCTGCCTTGGACGACGCCGCGCGGTTGCCGTGCTTGGCGACCGGCACGCCGCAGGCGGCCACTACCAGGCTGACCGCCGTCGACACGTTGAGCGTGTGGTGGCCGTCGCCGCCGGTGCCGCACACATCGATCGCGCCGGGGGGGGCGTCGATCGGGATCAGCCGGTCGCGCAGCGCGCGCGCCGCCTCGGCGATCTCGATGCTGGTTTCGCCGCGCTCGGTCAGGCCGATCAGGAACGCCGCGATCGCCTCCTCGCTGGTGCGGCCGTCGAGGATGTCGGCGAACGCCTGCGCCGCCGCCTCGCGGCTGAGCGGCGTCGCCGGATCGGGCAGGCGGGCGAAGCCGGTCATGCCGCCGCCCGCCGATCGTCGCCGGTGATGCGCAGGAAATTGGCGAGCAGCGCGTGGCCGTGCTCGGTCGCGATGCTTTCCGGGTGGAACTGGACGCCGTGGATCGGCAGCGCGGCGTGGCGCAGCCCCATCACATGCGCGTCGGACGCGGTGGCGTTGACCACCAGGCTGTCGGGAATGTCGGCGACGACCAGCGAGTGATAGCGGGTCGCGGTGAAGGGGGAAGGCAGCCCGGCGAACAGCCCGGTGCCGTCGTGGGCGACCGGGGATGTCTTGCCGTGCATCAGCCCGCCGCGCACCACCTTGCCGCCGAAATGCTGGCCGATCGCCTGGTGCCCCAGGCATACGCCCAGCAGCGGCCGGCGGGCTTCGGCACAGGCCGCGACCAGATCGAGGCAGATGCCCGCGTCGTCGGGGGTGCAGGGGCCGGGCGACAGCAGGATGCCGCTCGCCCCGCTGGCCAGCGCCTCTTGCGCGGTCAGCGCGTCGTTGCGCACCACCTGCACCTCCGCGCCCAGCTCCATCAGGTAATGGACCAGATTCCAGGTGAAGCTGTCGTAATTGTCGATGACGAGGATCATGATTTTGCCATAGCCCAGGTGCAGGGCGGCGCAACATGCCCCATATGATCCGGGCGAGTGAGTAACCGGCCGCGCACGGCCCCTGGAGGTGTTCGATGATTGCCACGTTGATCGCGCTGTCGCTGGCCGTTGCTCCGCAGGTGAATGACGGGACCGATGGCAAGCCGCCGCAGCGGATCCGCAACATTCAGCTTCAGGGCAGCGAGAGCTGTCCAAAGGCAGAGGCGGACGAGATCGTGGTGTGCGGCCGCGCCGACGACGAACAGTTCCGCATCCCCAAGCAGTTCCGCGAGGCGCCGAAACAGGATGCGCCGGGGACGTCGTGGGCGGTCAAGGTCGACCGGGTGATGGAGGACAACCAGAAGGTGCTGCCGGGCAGCTGCTCGCCGATCGGCAGTAACGGCCAGACCGGCTGCGCGCAGAAGGCGGCGGAGCAATGGGCCGCCGAGCGGCGCGCCAAGGCCAACGGTCAGTCGGTCGAACCGCCGAAGTAGGGGTTGATACTCCCTCTCCCTTTGGGGAGGGAAGCGGCCCGTTGCCGAAGGCGGCGGGAACGGTGAGGCGAGGCGTCGGCAAGGACGGGAACAACCCTCACCCTTCCGCCGCTTCGCGGCTCCCTCCCTCTCCCGGTGGGAGAGGGCATTACGCCGCTATTGCCCGAACCCGGCTTCGCCCGCGCGGGCCACCGCTTCGCGCGCGGCGGCGATGAGGGCGCCGGCCTTGGCCTCGCATTCGCGCTGCTCGTATTCCGGCACGCTGTCGGCGACGATGCCGGCGCCCGCCTGGACATGCATCACCCCGTCCTTGACCACCGCCGTGCGCAGGACGATGCACGAATCCATGGCGCCGTCGGGCGAGAAATAGCCGACCCCGCCGGCGTAGGCGCCGCGCGTTTCGGGCTCGAGTTCGGCGATGATCTCGCACGCCCGCACCTTTGGCGCGCCGCTGACCGTGCCGGCCGGGAAACCCGCGAACAGCGCGTCGAGCGCGTCGCGATCGGGCCGCAGTTCGCCGACCACATTCGACACGATGTGCATGACGTGGCTGTAGAATTCGATGCCATAGCTGTCGGTCACCTTGACCGACCCGGCGGCGGCGACCTGGCCGACGTCGTTGCGGCCAAGGTCGAGCAGCATCAGATGTTCGGCGCGCTCCTTGGGATCGGCGAGCAGGCTGGCGCGGTTGTCCTCGTCCTCGGTCGCGGTCTTGCCGCGCGGGCGGGTGCCGGCGATCGGGCGGATCGTCACCTCTCCGTCGCGGACGCGCACCAATATCTCCGGGCTCGACCCGGTCAGCGAATAGCCCGGCAGATCGAGGTGATAGAGGAACGGCGACGGATTGATCCGCCGCAGCGAGCGATACAGCTCGAACGGCGGCAGCGCGAACGGCGCGGTGAAGCGTTGGGCCAGCACGACCTGGAACACGTCGCCGGCGACGATATAGTCCTTCGCCTTCAACACCATGTCGCGATAGGTCTCGGCCGGCAGCACCGGCACCGGCTCGACCGGCGGATGATCGGCGCGGACCGGCGGCGGAAGCTGCGCGGTGGCGAGGCGCGCGGCGGTGGCGTCGATGCGCTCGATCGCCTCGGCGACGGCGGCATCGGCGTCCCGGCCCGGCCACACCGGCGCGACCAGGAACAGCGCATCGGTCAGCCGGTCGAACACCAGCAGCACCGTCGGCCGCACGAACACCATGTCCGCCACGTCGAGCGCGCTCGCCGGGGCGCGGGGCAGGTGCTCGACCAACCCGACCGTCTCATAGCCGAAATAGCCGACCAGGCAGGCCAGCGCGCGCGGCAGTTCGGCGGGAACGTCCATGCGGCAGGCGGCGACCAGATGGCGCAGCGCCGCCAGCGTCGGTTCGCCGGCGGGCACAAAGGCGTCGCGATCGGTCAGCCACTGTGCGTTGATCTCCGCCGCGTCGCCGCGCGCGCGGAACAGCAGGTCCGGCGCCAATCCGATCAGGCTGTGGCGCCCGCGGATCGATCCCCCCTCGACCGATTCGAGCAGGAAGTCGCCGCGCCCCGGCTCGATCAGCTTGAGCGCGGCGGCAACCGGAGTCTCCGTGTCGGCGACCTGACGCCGCCACACCAGCGCCGGACGGCCGGCCGCCAGCGCCGCGCGCGCCTCGGCGACGCCCTCGCACACCGTGGTGGCGCGCACCTTACTGGGCGCTCGCCGCGTTGCCGCTCAGATCGTTGCGGACCTTGGCGATGGCCCGGTCGTCACGCTTGACGCCGACGTTCTCGCGCACCGCCGCGGTGAACTGTTCGACCAGCTCGCGGCCGGACACGCCGCCCAGCCCCTGGCGGGTCTGCGCGATCAGGCCGGCGTTGCCCTGTGCGTTCCCCTCATGGATCTGGTCGAGGTAGACGACGAACCAGCCGGTGCGATCGGGCGCTTCCAGCAGCTTCGCGCTCTTGGCGCGCATCGCGAACATCAGCGTCACCGGCGGCGGGAGCTGCGCCCGCTGCGCGGCGAGCTGAGCGCGCGAGATGTCGAGCGGCTTCGCCGGCGGCAGCTTCAGCCCGGTCGCGGCCAGCGCCTGCGACAGCGGCGTGCCCTTGTTGGCCTTGTCGACCACCTGCACCGCGGATGCGCGCGCGGTCTTGAGCGCGCGATCGATCGCGAAGTCGCGCAGCACCTGCGCCTTGATCTGTGCCAACG
>NZ_DATMGG010000159.1:0-22398 GCF_035555815.1 Sphingomonas sp. | reverse complement strand
GGCGGCGGGTCGACCGAACTGGTGCTGGTCGACACCCGCCCGGCGATGCCGGCGATCCTCGACTGGCACAGCGTGCCATGGGGTGTGGTCTCGCTGACCGAAAGCATCGGCCATGGCGGCACGGCCGCCTATACGAACATGCGCGAGCGGGTGCGCGAAAGCATCGCGCCGTTCGCCGGGCGGCTGCCGGGTGGCGCGCGCGGGCTGCGGCTGCTCGGCACCAGCGGCACCGTGACCACGCTGGCCAGCGTCCATCTGGGGCTGACCAGCTACGATCGGTCGGTGGTCGACGGGCTGTTGATGCCGGCGGCGGCGATGCGGTCGGTCAGCCGGCATATCGCCGGGCTCGACATGGCCGGGCGATCGGCGGTGCCGTGCATCGGCCACGAACGCGCCGACCTGGTGGTGGCGGGCTGCGCGATTCTTGAGGAGATCCTCGATCTGTGGCCGGCGGAACAGCTCGGCATCGCCGATCGCGGCATCCGCGAGGGCATTCTGCGGCGGCTGATGGGATCACGACATTGAAGGACACAGCATGAGCCGGGGCGGATCAGGGGGGCGGACGCGGGTCCGCACCGCGCGGGGGCGCAGCGCGCAGTCGACCCGCTGGCTCGAACGTCAGCTCAACGACCCCTATGTCAAACGCGCCAAGGCGGAGGGCTATCGCAGCCGCGCCGCCTACAAGCTGACCGAGCTGGACGAACGATTCGGACTGTTGCGGGGCGCGAAGCGGGTGATCGACCTGGGCATCGCGCCGGGCGGCTGGACGCAGGTGGTGCGCAAGATGGCGCCGCGCGCGGCGGTGGTCGGCATCGACCTGTTGCCGGTCGATCCGATCGAGGGGGTGACCATCTTCCAGATGGATTTCCTCGACGATGCCGCGCCGGCGATGCTGACAGACGCGCTGGGCGGCGCACCCGATCTGGTGCTGTCGGACATGGCGGCGAACACCGTCGGCCACCCGCAGACCGATGCGCTCAGGACGATGGCGCTGGTCGAGACCGGCCTCGCCTTTGCCATCGACGTGCTCGAGCCGGGTGGCGCCTATGTCGCCAAGGTGTTCGCCGGCGGCGCCGATTCGGCGCTGGTTGCCGAGATGAAGCGCAACTTCACCAGCGTGAAGCACGCCAAGCCCCCCGCCAGCCGCAAGGGGTCGTCCGAATGGTATGTCGTCGCGCAGGGCTTCAAGGGACGTGCGGAAGAATAGGCTCGTGACCGCGGTCGTCGCGAAGCAACCGCCCCCTTTCAGTGAGCGAATCGCGGTTACCGCCGTGGACCGCGCCTGAACGAACGTCCGGTGCTTGCGCCGGCCTGATGTCCTCCGTATCGCTGCGCGGCGCTGGGGGCCTGTAGCTCAACTGGTTAGAGCTGGCCGCTCATAACGGCTAGGTTGCGGGTTCAAGTCCTGCCGGGCCCACCAGCGCTTGGCCGCGCGGCACTTCGCCGCTAAGGAGCGGTCCGTCGGGGAGTGGCGCAGTCCGGTAGCGCGCCTGCTTTGGGAGCAGGATGTCGCAGGTTCGAATCCTGTCTCCCCGACCATCACTCAAAAATGGCCGATTTCTGCGCAGCGAAGCCACCCAGCGGCCGGGGTGGGACGGTGGACCGCCGCGAGGCTTCACCCCTCGCGACGACGCAAGGGACTGCTCATGCCCAATCGCGGCATTTGGAGGTCTGTCCGATCCCCGGATTGAGGGCGTTGCACGGATCGAGATCGCGGTAGAAGCGCGCCAGCGCCGGCTTGGCCGGATAGAGGTGGCCGACGTTGTGTTCGGCCGGATATTCGGCGCCGCGCGCGTCGAGCAGCGCCCACATGCGATGTTCGATATCGAGCGGGTCGACCCCGGCGCGGACGATATAGTCCTGGTGGAACACGTGGCAGAAGAAATGCCCGTAATAGAATTTGTGGAGCAGCGCGCCGTCGATCTCGGCCGGCAGCGACTCGAACCAGTCCATGTCGTTGCGGCGCAGCGCAATGTCGAGCGCGACGATGTCCGACACCTGCCGCCGGTGGATCGTGCGGTAGCGCACCGCCGCGCCGGCCGCCGCGAAACGGTGGGTGAAGGCGGCGTCGCCCTCATCGGCGGTGCAGCGGAACCAGTCGCCGGTCGCCGATGGCAGCAGCGCGCGGAGCATCGTTTCGAACGCCGCCGCGTCATTCGCCGACACCTTGATCATCAGGTGGTGCGCGAAGCGGTCGCGATAGGCGCGCAGGCGGGCGGGCAGGCGCACCGGCAACAGGCGTGATACCGCCTGCATCGCGCGGTCGCTGAAATCGCGCAGCCCGATCCGCCGCGCGGCGAGATCCACCGCCGCCTTGAACCGGAACAGCGCGGGCAGGCGCGCGCCGCCCAGCCGCCGCACCGCGAGATAGGTGTCCTTGCCGTAGCGTTCGGTCAGGACGAAGGCGTCCCGGTGCAGATATTCGGCGGCGATCGGCAGCGCGAGGTCGCTGGCGAGCACGTCGCGGCGCAGCCGGGCCAGTTCGGCCGGATCGTTGGTGCCGATATAGAACACCGCCGGCGCGGCCTCCGCCGGGAAGGTATCGAGCCGCACCGCGAACAGGATCAGCTTGCCCGCCGACCCCGATGCCTCGAACAGCCGCGCGGCATCGGCGTTGAACCGTGCCGGCGTGGCGGCGGCGACGTCGCGGACGTGCGCGGCATAGCCGTCGTCGCTGGCGCGGCCGGCGTCGGCGCGGATATCCGCCTCCGCGAAATCGCCCGCCTCGACCCGCGCCAGCATCGCTTCCGGTTCGTCGCCCAGCGCGATGCCGAGGTGGTTGACCAGCGTGAGCTTGCCCGCTTCGTCGAGCCGGGCGTAGAGCGCCAGTTCGGTGAACGCCGGCCCGCGCCGGATCAGCGCGCCGCCCGAATTGTTGCTGATCCCGCCGAATACCGAGGCGCCGATGCACGACGACCCGATCACCGAATGCGGCTCGCGCCCCAGCGGCTTGAGCGCGGTCTCCAGATCGGTGAGCGTCGCGCCGGGCAGGCACACCACCTGCGCGCCGCCCCGGATGACGTGGGTGCCGGCCAGCCGCAGCGTGTTGACCAGCACGATCGGGCGATCGTATCCGTCGCCGTCGGGGGTCGATCCGCCGGTCAGCCCGGTGTTGCTGGCCTGCATGATGATGATGCCGCCCGCCGCGACCACCGCCTGCGCCACGCGCCATAATTCGACCAGCGACCCCGGCCGCGCCACCGCCAGCACAACGCCGCCGCCGAAGCGGAAGCCGGTGCGATAGGGCAGGGTGGCGTCGCCGGTGAGGACATGGCGGGCGCCGACCAGCGCGCGCAGCGTCGCGACCAGATCGGCGGGGGGCGGGGACGAAGGGTCGCGGGCGGGCGTGGGGGTAGGGGCCGGGGCGGGGGTCATGCCGCCTTCGTTACCGCCCGGTGCCGATGCTCGCAAATCGCGATTTCAGGGACGGAACGAGGGGCGGGCGGTGGGGTCGGAAGGTCACACCAAGGTCACGCCTGAACTGGTTTGTGCGGGGGTGCGACCGCTGCGGTGTGAACACAGTGCTCCGCTCGCTCGGGCGGCAGGCCATTGGCGTGCGGGTGAGGCGCGCTTCGTTGGCCACGATTCTCCGTATTTGGTTTCAGGTTATCTACAAATATAACCTATTTGGAGCATGTAGGAAAGAGGGCGCGTGAATGGGTTCGGCAGGGCGGCGCGCGCCTTGTTCCCTGTTCGGCGAGCCACCGATCGCGTCGCGCTGGGAGGCCGTGCAAACGGCTCGCATCGGGCATGGCGGTCCACCCCGGATCGCCGTCGCGGGGGGGAGGGGCCGGGCGCCCAATCCGGCGCACCGCGCGTGGCGCTGGATTGCTTCCCCGGCTTGCGCCGGATCGCAATGACGGTTTGGATCGGAGGCCGGGGGGCGTCCCAGCGTGCGCGCTTCAATCCGACGTTAAACGCAAGCCGGTCTACGGCGCTAAAGGCAAGCCGGCCTACGGTGCGCGCGGCGTGCGCGCGCCGCCCCCGGCCCCCGTTCCACGCCCCGCCTATTCCGCCGCCACACCGGCCGCCGAGAACATGTCGCCGCCATCGCCGTCGCCGCCCTCATTCGCTGCCGGGCCGGCCTTGGCTTTCTGGCGCTTGTCGAAGCTGTCCCACACCGAATTCCAGTCGCCGCGCGTCGCGCCCTTCGAATATTCGGTCGCGCGCTGTTCGAAGAAATTGGCGTGCTCGACCCCGTTGAGCAGCGGCGCCAGCCACGGCAGCGGGTGGTCCTTGATCATGAACATCGGCTTCAGCCCCAATTGGCCCAGCCGCCAGTCGGCGATGTAGCGGATGTAGCGCTTCAACTCCTCGGGGCTCATGCCGTTGACCGGGCCCATCTCGAACGCCAGCTCGATGAACGCATCCTCGAGGTCGACGGTGTGGTGGCACATGTCGCGGATATCGCGCTTGAGCGCGGGGGTGAGCACGTCGCGTTCCTTCACGAAGGTGTGGAACAGTTTGATGATCCCCTCGCAGTGCAGGCTCTCGTCGCGCACCGACCACGACACGATCTGGCCCATGCCCTTCATCTTGTTGAAGCGCGGGAAGTTCATCAGCATCGCGAACGACGCGAACAGTTGCAGCCCCTCCGTAAAGCCGCCGAACATCGCCAGCGTGCGCGCGATATCGGCATCGGTGTCGACGGTGAAGTTCTGGAGATAGTCGTGCTTGTCCTTCATCTCGGCATATTCGAGGAAGGCGCCATATTCGCTCTCGGGCATGCCGATGGTGTCGAGCAGGTGGCTGTAGGCGGCGATGTGCACCGTCTCCATGTTGCTGAACGCGGCCAGCATCATCTTGATCTCGGTCGGCTTGAACACGCGGCCGTATTTCTCGTGGTAGCAATCCTGCACCTCGACGTCGGCCTGGGTGAAGAAGCGGAAGATCTGCGTCAGCAGGTTGCGCTCGCTCTCCTCCAGCTTCTGCGCCCAGTCGCGGCAATCCTCGCCCAGCGGCACTTCCTCGGGCATCCAGTGGATCTGCTGCTGGCGCTTCCAGAAATCATAGGCCCAGGGATATTCGAAGGGCTTGTAGGTCTTGCGGGCGGAGAGGAGGGACATGGGGACTTCCTTGCTTCTAACCGAAAATGAGCCAGGCGGTGGCGAGCAGGCCGATCAGGCCGCTGACACTGCCGAGGATGATGCTGACGGGCTTGCGCGCATCGATCCGCGCGACCGCCGCATGATAGGCCGGGCCGTCGCCGTATCGGCGGTGCAGGCGGCGCTTCATCGTTTCCTCGGGCGTGAGGAACAGCAGCAGATCCCGCAGGGTATCGGCCGCCCACCACGCCAATATAGGAAGCGCGAGCACGATCAGCACCACGACGGCCCATCCTGGCATCACGCCACCCCCGCCAGCAATGCCGCGCTGGCAAAGCCGGCCATGAACAACGCGAAGGCGCCGAGCATCGCGGCGGCGATGCGGTTGCGATAGACGGCGGGCGCGTCGGCGGCGGGGCGCGTGGCGACCAGCACCCCCGCCGCCAGGCTGACCGCGCCGACGCCGTACATGATCAGCGGCGCGCGGCTCATGCAGCGATTTCCGCGTTCGGGCGTTTCGCCCGCGCAACCATCACAGGAGAAGCACCATGGCCGATGCCAGCCACATCAAGGAACATATGGACGTGATCGGCGCCGACGGCGTCCACGTCGGCACCGTCGACCGAGTCGAGGGCGGCCGCATCAAGCTGACCAAGGCCGACAGCGGCGAAGGCGCGCACAAGGGGCATCACCATTTCATCTCGCTCGGCCTGGTCGCCGACGTCGAGGGCGACAAGGTGCGGCTGAGCGCCAACGCCGACGTCGCGGTGACGTTCGAGGAAGAGGCGTAATCCGCGCTTCCCCTCTCCCGGCGGGAGAGGGGAGGAGCCGCGCAGCGGCGGAGGGGTGAGGGTGTGCGATCCTGCCGTCATCGACCCTCACCCTTCCGCGCCTGCGGCGCTCCCTCCCTCTCCCGATGGGAGAGGGAATTGGCGATCGTCGCGATCACGCCGTCGATATTCTCCAGCACGTCGTTGTTCCAGAAACGGAGGACGCGATAGCCCTCGCTCTCGATGAAGCGGGTGCGGGCGGCGTCTTCGACGGCGTCATGCTGGCCGCCGTCGACCTCGATGACGAGCCGGGCGCCGAAGCACAGGAAATCGACGCGGTACGGGCCGATCGGCGCCTGGAAGCGCCACTTGAACGCCGGGAACGCTTCCTTGAGCGCGCGGCGGAGGCGCTTCTCGGCCTCGGTCGCGTTGCGGCGGAGATGCCGTAGTTGGGTGACGGTGCCGGCGGGCTGGTTTGTATAGAGGCGCATCGCCCTCACCCTTCCGCCGCTGCGCGGCTCCCTCCCTCTCCCGATGGGAGAGGGAATCGGGGCGCGCCGCAACCGAGCGCCGTCCTGCCAAAGGTAGGGGCGATCTCGCCTCTCGACATGAGAGGGAATCGAGGCGCGCAACCCCTCTCCCTTTGGGAGAGGGAGGGCCCCGGCCGCAGGCCGGGAGGGTGAGGGCGACCTAGTCCCGCCACCTCACTGGCACGCCAGGCATTCGTCGTAATCGCGCGCTTCGAGCGCGATCTGCTTGAGGTCGGGGGTGTTGTCCGCCTCCACCCCGCCGGCGAACCCGGCGCGCTGCACCGATTTCGAGCGCAGGTAATAGAGCGACTTGATGCCCAGCTCCCACGCGCGGAAATGGAGCATCAGCAGATCCCATTTCTCGACGTCGGCCGGGATGAACAGGTTCAGCGACTGCGCCTGGTCGATGAACGGCGCGCGGTCGCCGGCCAGTTCGAGCAGCCAGCGCTGGTCGATCTCGAACGACGTCTTGAACACGTCCTTTTCATCCTGGCTGAGGAAATCGAGATGCTGGACCGACCCGCCCTTTTCCAGGATCGAGTTCCACACCGCGTCCGAATTCTTCGATTTGTCGGACAGCATCCGTTCAAGATACGGGTTCTTGATCGACCATGACCCCGACAGCGTCTTGTGGGTGTAGATGTTGGCCGGGATCGGTTCGATGCAGGCGCTGGTGCCGCCGCAGATGATGCTGATCGACGCGGTCGGCGCGATCGCCATCTTGCAGCTGAACCGTTCCATCACGCCCATGTCGGCGGCGTCGGGGCAGGGGCCGCGCTCGATCGCCAGCGCCATCGACGCCTCGTTCACCTGCGCGCTGACGTGCTTGAAGATCTTGAGGTTCCACGCCTTGGCGGTGGCGCCCTCCATCGGCAGCCCGCGCGCCTGAAGGAACGAGTGGAAACCCATCACGCCGAGACCGACCGATCGCTCGCGGCTGGCCGAATAACGCGCGCGGGCCATCTCGTCGGGCGCGCGCTCGATATAGTCGGTCAGCACATTGTCGAGGAAGCGCATCACATCCTCGATGAACTGCTTGTCGTCCTTCCACTGATCCCAGGTCTCGAGGTTGAGCGACGACAGGCAGCACACCGCGGTGCGATCGTTGCCGAGATGGTCCTTGCCCGTCGGCAGCGTGATCTCCGAACACAGGTTCGACGTCGACACCTTGAGCCCCAGGTCGCGGTGATGCTTGGGCATCGCCCCGTTCACGTGATCGCTGAACACGATGTACGGCTCGCCGGTGGCGAGGCGGGTCTCGACCAGCTTCTGGAACAGTCCGCGCGCGTCGACCTTGCCGCGTTCCGACCCGTCCTTGGGCGATTTCAGCGTCCATTCGGCGCCGTCGCGCACCGCTTCCATGAACGCGTCGGGAATGAGGACGCCGTGGTGGAGATTGAGCGCCTTGCGGTTGAAGTCGCCCGATGCCTTGCGGATCTCCAGGAACTCCTCGATCTCCGGGTGCGAGATGTCGAGGTAGCACGCCGCCGAGCCGCGCCGCAGCGACCCCTGCGAAATCGCCAGCGTCAGCGAATCCATCACCCGCACGAACGGGATGATGCCGCTGGTCTTGCCGTTGAGGCCGACCGGCTCACCGATGCCGCGGACATGGCCCCAATAGGTGCCGATGCCGCCGCCGCGCGACGCCAGCCAGACATTCTCGTTCCAGGTGTCGACGATGCCTTCCAGGCTGTCCGGCACCGAATTGAGGTAGCAGGAAATCGGCAGCCCGCGCCCGGTGCCGCCGTTCGACAGCACCGGCGTCGCGGGCATGAACCACAGGCGGCTGATATAGTCGTAGATGCGCTGCGCGTGGGCGGCATCGTCGGCATAGGCGGAGGCGACGCGGACGAACAGGTCCTGATATTTCTCACCCGGCAGCAGGTAGCGGTCCTGCAACGTGTCCTTGCCGAAATCGGTCAGCAGCGCGTCGCGGCCGTGGTCGACCTCGATCGGATAGGGCTGCGGCGCGACCGATTTCGAATCGGGCAACGATGCCGCCGCGCCAGCCGCGGCGATCGCCGCGCCGGCCGCTTCCATCGCACCGGCGGCGGCGTCGCTCACCCGGCTGTCCGTCGTATCCCTGAAATCCATTTCCGCTGCCCCTGTACCGTCCAATTGCGTATCCGATTTCCGACTCGGGAAACCCCCACACTACACCCGCCACGCCCTGGAACAAAGCGTGACCAAACCCGTGGCGCATGGTGAATCCGGCCAGGGTTACAATATAGGATTGCGGGGCGATTCCACCATCACTTGGGCTGACCCCCCAGCGCAACCACAACAGATTGTGCCCAATCGTCGGCGGAGGCAATACTCGGTTCGTCGCTGGAATGACTCGGTTCACGGCCCCCGCCACCCGCCCGACAGGCGGCGACGCGCGGACTTTCCTCGCCTCCGCGAAAGGCAAGGGGACATAAGCGGAACAAAAAATATTTCGTTGTGGAGCGAATGTGGATCGGCGTGGACGGGGGCGTTGTTGCGATGGACCGTGCCGGTTAGCGTGCAGGCCGCGAATGGGGGGACGGGGATGCGGACGATCGGGGCGGTGATGGCGGCGGCGGTGATCGGCGCGGCGGTGGCGGTGCCGGCGATGCCGACGGTGGCGGTGCCGGCAATGCCGGCGGTGGCGGTGCCGCCGGCGGGGCGGGACGCGCCGCGGGTCGAGGAGGTGTCGCTGGGCGATATCGCGGCGGCGCTGGCGGCGCGGCGGGCGACGGCGGAGGGCGTGACGCGCGCCTATCTCGCCCGGATCGCGGCGATGGACCGGCAGGGACCGGCGCTGCACAGCGTGATCGCCACCAATCCCGATGCGATCGCCCAGGCGCGGGCCAGCGACGCGCGGCGCCGCGCCGGCACGCCGCTGGGGCCGCTCGACGGGGTGCCGATCCTGGTCAAGGACAATATCGAGACTCGCGACCCGATGCCGACCACCGCCGGCAGCCTGGCGCTGAAGGACAATCTGACCGGCCGCGACGCGCCGGTGATCGCGCGACTGCGCGCGGCGGGCGCGGTGATCCTGGGCAAGACCAACCTGTCCGAATGGGCCAACATCCGATCGAGCGCGTCGATGAGCGGGTGGAGCGCGATCGGCGGGCTGGTGCGCAATCCCTATGCGCTCGATCGCTCGGCGTGCGGATCGTCGAGCGGCACCGGCGCGGCGATCGCCGCCAGCTTCGCCGCCGCCGGCATCGGCACCGAAACCGACGGATCGGTGGTGTGCCCGTCATCGATGAACGGGCTGGTCGGGCTGAAGCCGACGGTCGGGATGGTCAGCCGCACCCATATCGTGCCGATCAGCCACAGCCAGGACACCGCCGGGCCGATGGGGCGCAGCGTCGCCGACGTGGCGATGCTGTTTTCCGCGATGGTCGGCAGCGACCCCGCCGATCCCGCGACCAGCGGCGCCGATGCGCAGCGCCGCGACTATGCCGCCGGATTGCGCGCCGATGCGCTGGCCGGGCGGCGCATCGGCGTGATCCGGCCGCCGGCGATGCGTCCGGCGCTGGCCGCGCGCTATGACGCGGCGCTGGCGGCGCTGAAGCGCGCGGGCGCGGTGCTGGTCGATGTCACGCCGCCCAAGGCGGAGGGGATCGCCGCCGCCGAGTTCGACGTGCTCAAGATGGAGCTGAAAAGCGACCTTGCCGCCTATCTGGCGAGCACCCCGGCGACGGTGGCGACGCGCTCGCTGGCCGATGTCATCGCGTTCAACACCGCCCATGCCGCGCAGGAAATGCCGTTCTTTGGCCAGGAGGTGTTCGAGGCGGCGCAGGCGACCGGCGGGGTCGACGATCCCGGATACCGGGCTGCGCGCGCGACCTCGCTGCGGCTGGCCGGGGCGGAGGGGATCGACGCGATGCTGGCGGCGGCGGAGGCGACGCTGCTGGTCGCGCCGAGCTATGGCATGGCGTGGCTGTCCGACCCCGTCTATGGCGACCAGTTCCAGGGGCCGAGCGCGAGCGAGCTGCCGGCGATCGCGGGGTACCCGCACCTGACCGTGCCGATGGGGCTCGCCGCCGGGTTGCCGGTCGGGCTGAGCTTCATCGGGCCGGCGTGGAGCGACGGCGCGGTGCTGGCGGCGGGCTATGCCTATGAACAAGCGAGCCATGCGCGCGTGGCGCCGCGCTATCCGCCGACCGTCGCGGGCACGGCCGGAGGCGAGGGCGGATCGACATCCAGGCGGTAGCGATGCTTTGCTGCGTCAAGCCTGCAATGTATGTAAACTGAAATTACAGGAGGAAGCCGCAGGAAACAGCGGCTTTTCATCGCACGCTTGCGCGAGGTGAACCTACAGATAGAGCGTTGAAATGATCGACATGCCTCAAACTCCTCCGCCCGCGTATGAACAGGTTGTCACGCAGAAGTTGCTTCAGTGCGGACTTCGGGACGGCGGGTTCACAGTCAAATACGAGAATGAACTGCAAAGCGTCGAGATTGTGATTGAGAAGGAGGCCGGCGCATCTGCGGCTAATCTCGATTGCATCCGAGAAGCCGCCGGCTACGAGATCGTCACCTTCAAAGACCCGTCCTTGCAGCAAACCTATCAGGACCGGGTGTCTGAGGTGTTGCGGCCAAAGATGCTGGCAGATACGAAGGCAGAACTCGAAAAGCGCGGTTTGCTTGACGGGTTCCCCGAACGATCCAAATTCGGCTCCGACAAGCTGTTCGCTGAGGCGCTGGAACGGCACTGTGGAATGAAGCCAGGTTCGTTTTTCGTCCAAAGCCAGTGGGGCTTGATCGGCCAACCGAAGCTCGGTCGCCAGAGCAAGGCTGACGAAACGAAAATGTCCTGTCTTACGGCGACCATTATGTATGTCAGCGCCAAGGGCGAGGACTTCAAATTCGGCTTTATCGGCAACGAGGCGGTTGCCCCAGAGCGGTGACAGGCGGTTTATGGCTAACCCCGCGTTGGTCCTTCCGGGGAAAGCCGGACACCGGCGCCACAACAGACGCCGGCCGCGGCCCTCGATCCGCGATCGAGTCCGGGATGACGCCTGCAAAAACGGGCGCACCCGCCGCTGATATTGGTGAACGTGGATCCGCGCTGGCGGCGGGATGACGGGTGGCCGGGTGCCGCCAGTTGGATGGCCGGCGCGGTTCGGCGCTGTCCCCGGTCGGGACGGCGCTTAACCATGGTTGGCGCTGGCCAAATTCGTAAACGGCGCGTTAACTGTCGCCATGCAGCGAACAGTCACCGCATCGGGCCACGTCGCCCGCGAAGCCCGGGGCCACCCCTTCCGCCGCTCCTTGCGCGCGCCAGCAATCGCCGCCGCGCGCAACGAGGACAACGACCTGAAGCTGTTCGTGCTGAGCTTCACCGCCTTCTTCGTCTGCTTCTACACCTTCCTGATGTAGTCGCGCGCGGCGGCGCGCCTCAGTCGCAGGCCATGTGCAGCTTGTGCGCCAGCCACGCCGCCGGCATGCACGCGATCGCGACCAGCAGCAGCATGTTCTCCGGCGTGACGCCCGCCCCGGTCAGCCCCAGCACCACCACCGCGCCGACGGTCATCGCGCCCGAATTGACGACGTTGTTGGCGGCGACGGTGCGCGCGGTCTGATCCTTGCTGACCGTGGTCGTCAGGAAGGCGTAGAGCGGCACCACGAACATGCCGCCGGTGATCGCGATCGCCACCAGCGTGGCGATCACCAGCATTGCGCGCGGCATCGTCACGAATTCGGCGATATTGTAGAGCGTGCCCGGCGGCGCGGGGACGAAATTGCGCGCTTCGATGGAGAAGGCGACGATGCACACCGCCATCGCGATCACCGAGGCCGGGCCGTATTTCGCCGAGATATGCCCCTTCAGCAGCCAGTTGATGACGACCGATCCGATCGCCACGCCGACGGAGAAGATCGCGATGGTCAGGCTGGCGACGCGTTCGTCGGCGGTCAGCACGTTCTTGACCAGCGGCGGGAACATGATGATCAGCACCGCGCCGATCGACCAGAAGAAGCTGATCGCGCAGATCGCCAGGAACAGCCGGCGGATATGCAGCGTCGCGCTGATCAGCCGCCATGAGGCGGTGAACGGATTGTAGTTGATCTCCAGCGGCCCGCCCAGCCGCGGCGCCGGCGGCACCATCCGCCCGGTCGCCCAGCCGCACAGCGCCACCGCCAGCGTCATCCCGGCCGCGAGCCGGATATCGTGGACGACGAACCCCGCCACCACCGTGCCGACCAGGATCGACAGATAGGTGCCCGCCTCGACCAGCCCGGTCCCGCCCAGCACCTCGTCCTCCTTCAGGTGCTGCGGCAGGATCGCGTATTTGATCGGGCCGAAGAAGGTGGAATGCGTGCCGAGGAACAGCACCGATCCCAGCATCATGCCGATGCCCAGGTTGACGTGCCCCGCGCGCGCGGCGAGCATTCCGGCGCCGCCGAACAGCATGATCGCGATCTCCGCGGTCTTCACTATCCGGATGATTTTCGCCTTGTCGTGATTGTCGGCGAGCTGGCCCGACAGCGCCGACAGCAGGAAGAATGGCAGGATCGCCAGCCCGGTCGCCAGCGCGTTGAAATTCGATTCGAGTCGCGCGTCGTTGAAGATCTCATAAGTGGCGAAAAGCACCATCGTCGTCTTGAACAGATTGTCGTTGAAGGCGCCGAGGAACTGGGTGACGAACAGGGGCAGAAAGCGCCGCTGCTTGAGGAGCCCGAGGGCGTTGAGCATGAAAATATGGGCCTCGGTCGTTCCTGATCGGGCGGGCATAGCCGACCGGGGGAGGGGGCGACAACGACGGTTTTCATCGCAAGGGTGGCGCCGGCCGCACAGCGCGTTAAGACGAGGCGCGATGCTGACGCTGCCCAACATCCTGACTCTGTCGCGAATCTTCGCGGTGCCGCTGCTCGCGTGGCTGTTGTGGTGGCCGCAATGGACCGCCGGCTATGCCGCCGCGTTCGTGCTCTACTGCGTGATCGGCGCGACCGACTATCTCGACGGCTATCTGGCGCGCGCGCAGGGCACGGTATCGAAGCTCGGCATCTTCCTCGATCCGATCGCGGACAAGATCATGGTCGCGGCGGTCGTGTTGATGCTGGTCGCCACCCGCGACATATCCGGCCTGCACCTGATCGCGGCGCTGATCATCCTGCTGCGCGAGATCATGGTGTCGGGGCTGCGCGAGTTCCTGGGCGGTATCCAGGTGTCGGTACCGGTGTCGCGGCTGGCCAAGTGGAAGACGACGCTGCAACTGATCGCGCTGGGGGCGATGATCCTGGCGGGCGCGGTGCCCGGGTGGCCGTGGGTCAAGCTGATCGGGCTGGCGTCGCTGTGGAGCGCGGCGACGCTGACGCTGGTGACCGGGTGGAACTACCTGCGGTTCGGCCTGAGGCACATGGAAAGCTGATGGCGCTGTCCCTGCTCTATTTCGCCTGGGTGCGCGAAGCGGTGGGGACGGGGCAGGAAACAGTCGATCCGCCCGCGACCGTCGCCACGGTCGCCGAACTGGTCGACTGGCTGGCCGGGCGCGGCCCCGGCCACGCCGCCGCCTTTGCCGAGCGGGGCCGGCTGCGCGCGGCGATCGACCAGCGGTTCGTCGCGATGGAGACGCCGATCGCCGGCGCGCGCGAGGTGGCGATCTTTCCCCCGGTGACCGGCGGATGATCCGCGTCGTCGTTCAGCACGGCGCGATCGACATCGCCGCCGAACTGGCGCTGGTGGAAGCGGATGCGGGCGGAGCGGGCGCGGTCGCCAGCTTTACGGGGCTGGTCCGCGCCGACGACGGCGTTTCCGCGCTGGAGCTCGAACATTATCCGGGGATGACCGAATCGGTGCTGCGCCACATCGCCAACGATGCGGCGGCGCGCTGGGCGCTGAGCGGCGTCACCATCGTCCACCGCGTCGGCGCGATGGCGCCGGGCGAGCGGGTGGTGTTCGCCGCCGCCGCCGCACCGCACCGCGCGCCCGCGCTGGAGGCGTGCGCGGCGCTGATCGACCGGCTCAAGACCGAGGCGCCGTTCTGGAAGCGCGAACGGCGCGGCGCGGCGGCGCGCTGGGTCGAGCCGCGCGAGGGCGATATCGCCGCGGCCGCGCGCTGGGTGGCGGGGTAGGTGGTGCCGAGGCGCACGGACCCGGAGCAAGGGTGACGAACAGCGCGTCGGCGCGGCGCTAGAAGCCAGCCCTACCGTTCCGCCAGCACCTGCGCGAGCAGGCGGAAGTCCTTCTCGCGCGGCGACCCGCGCCGCCACACCAGCGCGATATCGCGCGAGGGATTGGCGGCGGCGAGCGGGGTCGCCTCCACCCCGGTGCCGTCGAGGATGCCGGCCCTGATCGCCATTTCGGGCAGGATCGTCACGCCCAGCGCATTGTCGACCATCTGGACGATGGTGTGGAGCGAGGTGCCCAGCATCGTCGCCTCGGCGCGGATCTCCGGCCGGTTGCACGCCGCCAGCGCGTGATCCTTCAGGCAATGACCGTCCTCGAGCAGCAGCAGCCGCGTCTCGTCGATGTCGCCGGGACGCACGCCGGGCGGGGCGGGGGTGATCTCGCCGCGCGGATAGGCGAGGAACAGCCGATCCTCGAACAGCTTGGCCGCCTCGACGTCGCCGCAGGCATAGGGGAGGGCGAGCAGCACGCAATCGGTGCGGCCGTGGCTCAGCCCCTCGCACGCGGCGCCGCTCGGCTCCTCGCGCAGATAGAGCTTGAGATCGGGGTAGTCGGCGCGCAGCCGGGGCAGGATGCGCGGCAGCATGAACGGCGCGATCGTCGGGATCACGCTCATCCGCATCTCGCCCGACAGTGGCTGGCCGGCGGCGCGGGCCATGTCGCCCAGCTCGTCCGCCTCGCGCAGCACGCGGCGGGCCTTTTCCGCGATCCGCTCCCCCACCGGGGTAAAGCGCACGACGCGGCGGGTCCGCTCGACCAGGGTGATGCCGATCAGCGTCTCCAGTTCGCGGATGCCCGCCGACAGCGTCGACTGGGTGACGAAGCAACTGTCGGCGGCGCGGCCGAAATGGCCGGCGTCGCGCAGCGCGACGAGATATTGGAGCTGCTTGAGCGTGGGAAGGTAGGTGGCGGCCAGTGATCGTCTCCGTCGATGGGTGGCCGGTAGATAAGCGGTTTGGGCGATGATGTCAGGAGGGCGGCGGGTGCGGCGGGATTCATGGCCCTGGGCGGCAATCGATTCCCGCCTGCGCGGGAATGACGGGTTTTTTCGTGGCGGGCAGACCAATAATCTGCCCTCTCCCCGTTCGTGCTGAGCTTGTCGAAGCACCGCCCTTCCTTCTCTCCCGCGCGGGCAAAGAAGGACGGCCCTTCGACAAGCTCAGGGCGAACGGGGAGGGGGGCGCCGCCGCGATGTCCGGCGTGGGGAGGATGCGCGAAACCACCCTCTCGCCGTTTGTGCCGAGCCTGTCGAAGCACTGCCCTTCTTTCTCTCCCGCGCGGGCAAAGAAGGACGGCCCTTCGACAGGCTCAGGGCGAACGGGGAGAGGTGGGGGCTATGCCGCCTTGGTGCACGAACGGTGAGAGGCGGGGTTACGCCGCCTCGGCCAGTTCGGCCGGCAGACGGATCAGGTAGTCGAACGCGGACAGCGCCGCCGTCGACCCCGCACCCATCGCGATCACGATCTGCTTGTACGGCACCGTCGTCGCATCGCCCGCGGCGAAGATGCCGGGTTGCGAGGTCTCGCCGCGATGATCGATCTCGATCTCGCCGTGCGGGGTGAGCGCCACCGCGTCCTTCAGCCATTCGGTGTTCGGGACGAGACCGATCTGGACGAAGATGCCCTCCAGCTCGATCTGGTGCATCGCGTCGGTGTTGCGGTCCTTGTAGCTGAGCCCGCTCACCCGCGTGCCGTCGCCGTGCACTTCGGTGGTGAGCGCCGAGGTGATGACCTTGACGCTGGGCAGGCTGGCGAGCTTGCGCTGGAGCACCGCGTCGGCGCGCAACTGGCTGTCATATTCGATCAGCGTGACGTGCGCGACGATGCCGGCGAGGTCGATCGCCGCCTCGACCCCCGAATTGCCGCCGCCGATCACCGCGACCCGCTTGCCCTTGAACAGCGGGCCGTCGCAGTGCGGGCAATAGGCCACGCCCTTGTTGCGATATTCGGCCTCGCCCGGCACGTTCATCGTCCGCCAGCGCGCGCCGGTCGACAGGATCAGCGTGCGCGCGCGCAGCGACGCGCCGTTGGTCAGCACCACCTCGTGCAGGCCGCCTTCGCGCTGGGCCGGGATCAGCTTTTCGGCGCGCTGGAGGTTCATGACGTCGACGTCATAGTCGCCGACATGCTGTTCGAGCTGGGCGACCAGCTTTGGCCCCTCGGTATGCGACACCGAGATGAAGTTCTCGATCGCCATGGTGTCGAGCACCTGCCCGCCGAACCGCTCGGCCGCCAAGCCGGTGCGGATGCCCTTGCGCGCGGCATAGATCGCCGCCGCCGCGCCGGCGGGACCGCCGCCGATCACCAGCACGTCGAACGCTTCCTTGTCCGCGATCGCCGCCGCCGCGCGCGTTTCCGCGCCGCTGTCGATCTTCGCGACGATCTGCTCCAGCTCCATGCGGCCCTGGCCGAACGGCTCGCCGTTGAGGAACACGGTGGGCACCGCCATGATCTGGCGCGCCTCGACCTCGTCCTTGAACAGCCCGCCGTCGATCGCGGTGTGGGTGATGCCGGGGTTGAGCACCGCCATCAGGTTGAGCGCCTGCACCACGTCCGGGCAGTTCTGGCAGGTCAGCGAGAAATAGGTCTCGAAGTGGAATGCGCCGTCGAGCGCCTCGACCTGCTCGATCACTGCCTGCGCCGCCTTTGACGGGTGGCCGCCGACCTGGAGCAGCGCGAGGACGAGGCTGGTGAATTCATGGCCGAGCGGGATGCCGGCGAAGCGCACGCCGATGTCGGTGCCGGCGCGGCGGACGAGGAAGCTGGGGCGGCGCGCGTCGTCGTCGGCGCGGATCACCGCGATCCTGTCCGACAGCGCGGCGATCTCATCGAGCAGTTCCGCCATCTCGCGCGACTTGGCGTCGTCGGCCAGGCTGGCGACCAGCTCGATCGGCGTGCGGATGTTGACCAGATAGGCCTTGAGCTGCTGCGTGAGATTGGCGTCGAGCATCATGGACTCCGAAAGATGAAAACGAAACGGCCCGGGGCGAGGAGGAATTCGCCCCGGGCCGCCGTGCGCCCATGGGGGATGGGCGGACTTTGGGGATCGGAGACTGGTTAGATCTTGCCGACCAGATCGAGCGACGGGGCCAGCGTGGCCTCACCCTCTTCCCACTTGGCGGGGCAGACCTCGCCGGGGTGCGCCGCAATATATTGTGCCGCCTTGATCTTGCGCAGCAGCTCAGTCGCGTTGCGGCCGACGCCTTCCGACGTCACCTCGACCAGCTGGATCACGCCTTCGGGATCGACGACGAAGGTGCCGCGATCGGCCAGGCCCTGACCCGCGCGCAGAACCTCGAAATTGTTCGAGATCACATGGTTCTGGTCGCCCAGCATGTAATAGTTGATCTTGCCGATCGCGGGCGAGGTGTCGTGCCACGCCTTGTGGCTGAAATGGGTGTCGGTCGAGACGGAATAGACCTCGACGCCCATCTTTTGCAGCGTCGGGTAGACGTCGGCCAGGTCCTCGAGCTCGGTCGGGCAGACGAAGGTGAAATCCGCCGGGTAGAAGAAGAACACCGCCCACTTGCCCTTCGTGTCGGCGTCGGTGACCTGGACGAACTTGCCTTCCTTATAGGCCTGCGCGGTGAACGGCTTGATGGGGGTACCAATCAGCGACATGAGTCTGTTTCTCCAATTGTGCATCGCGGCGGAAATCGGCGTTGCACTGCCGCATATAGGGAGCCGGGCGGCGGGGTAAAACGGGAAGCCTTGTTCGCCGTGATCGATAGAATCGATCAAGCGTCGCGCGGTGATCGACCCGGGGCGCGTTTCAGCGCAGCGCCAGATAGACGCTGTACGCGCTCGTCACGGTCAGCAGCGCGCCGACCAGCGCCATCATCGGCCGCGCCGGCACGCGCTTGGCGAGGAAACCGCCGAACGGTGCCGCGATCAGACCGCCGATCAGCAGCCCGATCGTGGTCATCGTGAAGGCGGCGAACCCCATCGTCGCGAAGAAGGTGGCGGAGACGGTCGCGGTCAGGAAGAATTCGCTGGTGTTGACCGTGCCGATCGTGGTGCGCGGGGTGGAGCCCTGGACGAGCAGGTTGCTGGTCACCACCGGCCCCCAGCCGCCGCCGCCCGCCGCGTCGAGGAAGCCGCCCGCCAGCCCGAGCGGTTCGATGATCTTCGGCTGGCGCGGCTCGACCCGGCCGCGCCACGCGCGCCACAGCAGGTAGAGCCCGATCGCGGCGAGATAGGTCATCACGAACGGCCGCGCGATGCCGGCGTCGATGCTCGACAGCACATAGGCGCCGAGCACCCCGCCGATCACGCCGGGAATCACCAGCCGGCGGAACAGCTTCCAGTCGACGTTGCGATGCACGATGTGGCTGACGCCCGACGCGGCGGTGGTGAAGGTCTCCACGGCGTGGACGCTGGCGGAGGCGAGCGCGGGGGGCATCCCCAGCACGCTGACCAGCAATGTCGAATTGATCACCCCGAAAGCCATGCCGAGCGCGCCGTCGACGATCTGCGCCGCGAAGCCCACCGCGATGTACGGAAGGATCTGCGACCAATCGAAACCGCCCATGCACGTCTCCAGACCAAGAAGCGTGGACGATGGCGGCGGACGCTAAAACCTACAACACAGATAGAGTTTTACCGCGACAAACCGAAAGTTGTCGACGCTGGAATTCGGGTGCATGGCCGCCTACATGCTCCCGAACAAGGGGTTTTGGGCATGTTCACCGGGCTGATCGCCTATCTCGATTCGATCAAGGCGCGCGACCCGGCGCCGCGATCACGCTGGGAAGTCCTGCTGTATCCGGGCGTGCTGGCGCTGGGGATGCACCGCATCGCGCACGCGCTGTACCGCCGCCGATTCTACTTCCTGGCGCGCTGGGTCAATCACTATGCGCGGTTCCTGACCGCGATCGACATCCATCCGGGCGCGAAGATCGGCCGCAATTTCTTCATCGATCACGGGTTCACGGTGATCGGGGAGACGGCGGAGATCGGTGACGACGTCACCATCTATCAATGCGTCACGCTGGGCGGCACCGCGCCGGACAACGGCGTCGCCGGGAAGCGCCATCCGACGATCAGCGACGGCGCGATCATCGGTTCGGGCGCGCAGGTGCTCGGCCCGATCACGGTCGGCCAGCGCGCGCGGATCGGCGCCAACGCGGTGGTGACGCGCGACGTCCAGCCGGGCGCGGTGATGGTCGGCATCCCGGCCAAGGCGACGCTGGTCGAGGCCGAGGCCTATCAGCGCGACTTCGTCCCCTATGGCACGCCGTGCAAGGGCGGCGAGTGCGATCCCGCCGCGCAGAAACTGGAGGCGATGCGCGGCGAGCTGGAGGGGCTGCGGCGGCGGATCGACGCCTTGTTGCAGGAACGGAACGTGGAGCGCGACCGCGCCTGATGGGGACGGTGACCCCCTTTCCATTGCCGCGCGGCGCGCCGACCCAGATCGGTTTCGAGCGGCTGGAACTCAATCGCATCCTCGATCTCTACGGCCGGATGGTCGCGGCCGGGCATTGGCGCGACTATGCGATCCAGCTCGGCCATGACGCGGCGGTGTTCGCCGCTTTCCGCCGCGCCGCCGAACGCCCCGAATTCCGGATCGAGAAGCGTCCGGCGCTGCGCAACCGCCAGGGCATGTGGTCGCTGATCGGCGAACATGACGGGGTGCTCAAGCGCGGGCACGAGCTGGGTCCGGTGCTGGCGCCGGTCGAGCGCCGGCTGATGAAGATCGTCGAGGGGTAGGGGCCGGGGAACTCCGGCCGTCATTGCGAGCGTAGCGAAGCAATCCGGCGCCATGCGCGGGGCACTGGATTGCCGCGGGGCTACGCCCCTCGCAATGACGAGTCCGCGAGTGCCGTCCGCCCCTAAGCCGCGACCGCCTGTTGCACCGGCGGCAGGCGGCGGGCGAGGTCGCCGAGGGTGGAGACCACCCGCCGCCGGGTCGGGTGCCAGAACGCCGACAGCAGCAGCAGCGCCGGTCGAGCGCCGGCTGATGAAGATCGTCGAGGGGTAGGGGCGGGGAACTCCGGCCATCATTGCGAGCGTAGCGAAGCAATCCAGCGCCATGCGCGGGGTACTGGATTGCCGCGGAGCTATACCTCTCGCAATGAAGAGTCCGCGAGTGCCATCCGCCCCTAAGCCGCGACCGCCTGCTGCACCGGCGGCAGGCGGCGGGCGAGGTCGCCGAGGGTGGAGACCACCCGCCGCCGAGTGGGGTGCCAGAACGCCGACAGCAGCAGCAGCGCCGATCCGATCACCAGCCCGGTGAACGCCGCCGACAATTCGACCACGCCGGCTTTCTGGAACAGCGCATAGAGCGCGTAGAGGACATAGGTGAGGCTGGAGACGAGCAGCGCGCGGCGATCGATCGCCAGCGCGACAAAGCCGAACACCCCATAGAGGGCGAGCACCACCAGCGCGGTGCCCGGCCCGATATCGTCATTGAATACGCCCAGCATGTGGAACACCGAATGCGCGATCATCGGCGCGGCGGCGAGGTGCAGCCAGAAGGCGACGTCGGCGCGGCGGGTGCGGCGTTCGGTGTCGCTCATGTCCCACCACATCGCAAAGGCGAACATCGCGGCCCCGCCCAGCAGCACCATGATGTAAAAGGTCCGGTCCTCCCCGCCGGTCAGCGCGAGCGCCAGCGAGACGACCACCCCGACCAGCGCGGCGCCGCCCGCCGCGACGGTGATCGGGACCATGAATCGCCGCCAGTGCAGCCACGCCGCGCCCGCCGTAACCAGCGCGATACCGGCGGCGATCGCCATGTCGGCGCGATCGGGCAGATCGGGGTTGAGCTGGACGAGCAGCCCGGCCAGCGACGCGGCGACGCCGCCGACGAAGGCGAGCAGCAGCAGGATGCTGGGCAGCGCCATGCGCCGTTGACGGGTGAAATATTCGGCCAGCCCCCAGGCCGCGACCGCGACCGCCGCGCCGCCGAGCGGCTTTGCCGCCCAGCTGCCGATCCACGCCAGCGCCGCCAGCAGCAGCGCGATCGCGATCGCGACGAAGATGTCGTTGAAGCCGGTGAGCAGGCGGAAAGCCTCCTCATCGACCGCGGGCGCCAGCCGGTTCGCCGCGATGTGGTTTCGGAACGCCGCGGCGGATTCGGGGGACAAGACCCCGGCATCCACCGCGCTGTTCAGGTCAGTCTCACTGTACATGGACCCATCCTCCCTGTGCGGCGAGGATAGCAGGTGTGTATTGGTGGATCAATACACTAAGTCGGATGGGCGCGCGGCGGCGGGGGCGGGCGCGGGGCGGGCATCCGCACCCTGACGCTGACGCTGACGCTGACTCTGGCCCTGGCGCCGGCCCTGGCCCTGATCCTGACCCTGGCCCCACCCTCACCCTTCCGCGCCTGCGGCGCTCCCTCCCTCTCCCGGCGGGAGAGGGAAGTTGGTCAGGCTTGCAGGTGCTTCATGATGACCATCGACTGTTCCGCGCCCGATTGCGGGGTGGTTTCCCCGGTGCGGTCGATGATCTGGGCCCAATGGTCGGCGACGCCCTCCACGGTCAGTTCGTCGCCGGTCAGCCGCACGCCCTGCGTCAGCGTGACATAGGACGCCTGGAACACGCCGGCGCCGGCGCCGACGATCGCGTTCGACGGCGCATCCTCCGACACCAGATAGAGCGCGGCGGGGGCGACGTTTTCCGGGGCGAACAGCTTGAACGCTTCCTCCGGGAAGATGTCCTCGGTCATGCGCGTGCCGGCGACCGGGGCGATGGTGTTGACGCGGACGTTGTACTTGGCGCCTTCGAGGTAGAGCGTCTTGGTCAGCCCGGCGAGGCCGAGCTTCGCCGCACCGTAGTTCGCCTGCCCGAAATTGCCGAACAGGCCGGTCGACGACGCGGTCATCAGGATGCGGCCGTAGTTCTGCTCGCGCATCGTGTCCCACACCGCCTTGGTGCAATTGGCCGATCCGTTGAGGTGGACGTCGACGACGAAGCGGAAATCCGCCGGCTCCATCTTGGCGAAGC
>NZ_DATMGG010000158.1:0-1585 GCF_035555815.1 Sphingomonas sp. | reverse complement strand
CGGCGACTGGCGTGCATTCGTCGGCGGCAACGTCCAGTATCAGTCGCGGCGCTGGTCGAACATCGAAGGCGTGTTCCTATCGGTTCCGCTGGAAGCCTATGAAACGGTGGACCTCCACCTCGGCATGCGGTCGGACCAGTTCGACATCACGCTGTTCGCGAAGAATATCTTCGACGTTTATGCGGGCGTCGCGGACAACAGCACGATGTTCTTCGCGCCGGCCAAGATGGGGATTAACACGCCGCGGACCATCGGCATCAGCTTCAGCCAGAGGTTCTGACGAGGGGCGCCGACCACGCCGGGAGGGAGGATGAATGCTTCAGCGCCGTTGCAGCCAGCCCGATCCGGACCCGCCGCTTTCGCGCAGCGATGCGGCCAGCGCCGAAGGGCGGATTCTGTTCACCCTGTTGGGGATCGTCGTGGTCAGCGTCGACAATGGCAGCTGGGTGCTGCCGCCGCAGCGCGCGCTCTGGGTGCCCGCGGGGGTCGACTACAGCAGCTTCGCCCGGAAGTCGGGCGAACTGCGCAGCTTTGCGCTCGCCGGCACCGAAAGCATGGCGGTGCCCGGCGAAGTGCGCCTGCTCAACCTGTCCCCCTTTTTCCGTGAATTGCTGATCGAGGCCTCGCGCAGCGCGGATATCGCCGAATCGACGATGCGGGGCGCCTGGCTGAAGTCGCTGATCCTCAGCGAGTTTGAGGAAAAGCTGCACCCGGCAGGCCGGATGGTCGCGCCCAAGGACAGCCGCTTGCTGAATATCTGCCAGGCGATCCTGGCTGACCCGTCGGACAATCGCACCATCGACGAATGGGCGCGAACGATCGGCATGAGCCGGCGCGCATTGACGCGCAATTTTCGCCAGCAGACCGGGTTGAGCCTCGCCGTGTGGCGGCAGCAGGCGCGGCTCGAGGAGGCGACGGCGCGGCTCAGGATGGGCGAGTCGGTGACGCGTGTAGCCTATGAGGTCGGCTATGAGAGCATCGCGACCTTCAGCATGATCTTTCGCCAGAATTTCGGCATGTCGCCATCGCGCTACGCCCGCTCGGACGCGGCGGCCGGCCTGGGTGGATAGAACCGGCCGATGGATGGCGGCGCTCGCCACCCTACTGCTGGTCGGATGCGCAGCGCCGCAGCAGCCCTCTTATGATCTGCTGATCCGGAACGGGACGATCTACGACGGGTCGGGGCGCGCGCCCTTCACGGGCGACGTCGCTGTGCGGGGCGACCGCGTCGTCTATGTCGGCGGGCATGCGCCGGGCATCGCGCGCCGGACCATCGACGCCACCGGCAAGGCGGTGGCGCCGGGCTTCATCAACATGCTCAGCTGGTCGACCGAATCGCTGCTGGTCGACGGGCGGGGGCTGAGCGACCTTCGCCAGGGCGTGACACTCGAGGTGATGGGCGAAGGCAGTTCGATGGGACCGCTGACCCCGGCGATGGCGAAGACGCTGGTCGCGCAACAGGAAGAGGGCATCCGCTATCCGGTGCGCTGGACGACGCTGGGCGGCTATCTGGACCATGTCGCGGGGAAGGGGATCGCGCCCAATATCGCATCCTTCGTCGGCGCCGCAACGGCGCGCGAGATGG
>NZ_DATMGG010000157.1:0-10975 GCF_035555815.1 Sphingomonas sp. | reverse complement strand
CGCCGCGCAGGCGGTGGCGCCGCACAGCGGACAGATAGCGCGCAACGGCTTCGCCCTGAGCGATATCGCGCTGTTCGTCTTCGCCGCGCTCGGCGTGTGGCTGGCGCAACGCAGCCTGCGCCGCCGCAAGCGGGGCAAATCGCAACCATTAGGCCCCGACCGCACGGAGTAGCCCCACCCGCCACAGGAAGCGATTGCAACCGTTGCCGTCCACGCGCATTCATGGCGACGGAATCAATCAGCAAGGGGCGGGCGATGCGGCTCGACGATCTCGATCCCAGCAACAATGTCCGCGATCTCGGATCGGGCGGCGGAGGGGGCGGTGGCGGCGGGCTGTCGATCCTGGGCCTGCTGCCGCTGCTGCTCGGGCGGCGCATGGGCTGCGGCACGATCGGGCTGCTGGTGGTGGTCGGCGTCATCTATCTGGCGATGAGTGGCGGTGGCGGCGGGCTGCTGAGCGGCGGCGACACGTCGGCGCCGACCCAGCAATCGACGACCGCCGGCGGCAGCGGGGCCAAGGTGTGCAATACCGCCGAACGCCTGTTCTCCTGCCGCGTCCTCGCCAGCACCGAACAGGTGTGGGGCAAGATCTTCGAACAGAATGGCCAGCGCTATCAGCCGCCGGTTCTCAATTTCTATCAGGGCGGTACCCAGTCAGGCTGCGGCGCCGCGACCTCGGCCGCCGGCCCCTTCTATTGCCCGCCCGATCACGGCGTGTTCCTCGACACCAGCTTCTTTGATGAATTGCAGAACCGCTTCGGCGCCAAGGGTGACTTCGCCGAGGCCTATGTGATCGCGCATGAGGTCGGCCACCACATCCAGACGCTGACCGGCACCTCCGAACAGGTGACCCGCCAGCAGCAGCGCGCCGGCCGCGCGCAGGGCAACGCGCTGTCGGTGCGGCTCGAACTACAGGCCGATTGCTATGCGGGCGTGTGGGGCCGGCTGAGCGGCCGGATGGAACCGGGCGACGTCGAGGAAGGGCTGGTCGCCGCCAACGCGATCGGCGACGACACGCTGCAAAAGCAGGCGCAGGGCACGGTGGTGCCCGACAGCTTCACCCACGGCAGCTCCGCCGAACGGGTCAAGTGGCTGCGGCGCGGGCTGGAGACCGGCGATCCGGCCCAGTGCGATACGTTCAGCGGATCGATCGATTGAGCCGGCGCCGGCGCCCCGACCCTACAGCCGCACCAGCATCTTGCCGGTGTTGGCGCCGCTGAACAGGCCGAGGAACGCGTCGGGCATCGCCTCCAGCCCGTCGACCACGGTTTCCTCGCGCTGGAGCTGGCCCGCCGCGGCCATCCCCGCCATGTCGCGATAGAAGTCGGGCAATCGGCCGAAATGGTCGGTGACGAGGAAGCCGGTGATGCGGATGCGGGCCGCGATCACCCGCGCGATGTAGCGTAGCTGCGTCGGTTCGGCGTGGTTGTAGATATCGATCATCCCGCAGATCGCGAACCGCGCGCCCAGCCGCGCGGTCGCCAGCGCTGCGTCGAGCTGGTCCGCGCCGACGTTGTCGAAATAGACGTCGATCCCGTCGGGTGCCGCCTCGTGCAGCGCGCGCAGCACCGGCCCGGCCTTATAGTCGATGACGTGATCGGCGCCCAAGGACTTGACCCAGGCGCATTTTTCCGCCCCGCCAGCGGAGCCGATCACCGCCATCCCCTTGGCCTTGGCGATCTGCACCACCGTCGATCCCACCGCACCGGCGGCGGCGGACACGAACACGGTCTCACCCGGCTTGGCCTCCGCGACGTGGAGCAATCCGGCATAGGCGGTCAGGCCGGGCATCCCGAATTGGCCGAGGAACGCCTGCGGCGGTACGCCAAGCGCGGGCAGTTTCTGCGCCGCGGCCGCCGCCACCACCGCTTCGTCGCGCCAACCGTCCATGTGCTGGACCAGATCGCCGGGCGCGAACCCCTCCGCGCGGCTTTCTACCACCTCCCCGATCGCGCCGCCGTGCATCGGCTCACCCAGCGCGTACGGCGCGGCATAGCTCTTCACGTCGTTCATCCGGCCGCGCATATATGGATCAACCGACAACCACAGGTTGCGCACGCGAATCTGCCCGTCCTCGATCGGCGCAAGCGGCCATGGCTTCAACGCGAAATCGCCAGCTTGCGGCATTCCCTGCGGGCGACGTTCCAGGATCCAGGCGCGTGACATCGACAAGCTCTCCCATTAATTTTCGAAACATGGGTATGGCGACGACGTTGCCTCGGCAAGCCCCAAAACGAATGCGCCCGGACATCGCTGTCCGGGCGCATCGCCTCCGTGGTCGGCGTATCGTCAATAGGTGCCCGAAAAGCTCCGGCCCAGCGTGGTGCGGGCGCTGTCGTCCTCCGCGTCGGACCCGAAGAAGGCGCGCGACCGCTCCTCGTCGCGCCAATGCGCCTTGGCCTGTTCGGCGGTCTTGGCGATCGACACCTTGTCCTCGACCGTCGACAGCCAGGACGAGGGGATCGAATGATGGCGCCCACCGGCATCGGGGTCGTTCTTGGTCAGCACGATGCGATCGCCGCGCACCTTGTCGACAGTGCCGACATGCTCGCCATCCGATCCGACCACCTCCATATGCTCCTCGACCCGCTGGAGCAGGCTGCGCTGCCCCTGACGATTCGAGCGCCATGAGCCGAACTCATTCTCGAACTTCGCGGCATTCTCACGCCGATACTCCGCGTAATCCCGGTCGAGCGCGTCGATCTGGCCCCGGCGCCAGGCGTGATAATCGCGGTCGGCGCCATGCGTGGTCGCTCCGTCCCGTCGGCTGGCGGCGCGGCTCTGCTGTTCGTCGTACCACACGTCGCGATCGCGGCGACGCTCCGCCTCCTCGTCGCCGAACCACGAGCGCACCTCGTCCCCGGCACGCGCCATGAACCCGCGATCGTCGGGATCATAGCCGCTGCGCCGGTCGTCGTACGCGCGGTGATCGCGGCGTTCGCGACCGCCTTCGGCGAAACGATGGCCGTCATGGGCATAGCTGCCCCGATAGCCGCGCTCGTCGCCGGGACGTTCGAATGGCGCGCTGCGGCCGCCGCCATAGCCGGTGCCACCGCCGCGGAAATTGCGGTCGTCGCGGCCGATCATTCCGGCCGCTTCGTAATTGCGCGCGCTCGAATAGCTGTAGTCGCGGCCCGATCCGAAATCGCGGCCATAATCCTGGTCCTCGCGGCGGTTGTAGCCACGGGTGACATCGTCGTTGCGGAAACGATCATCGACCATCGTGATACTCCTTGGGTGATGTGCCGGGGCGCACCGCCAAGGACGGCGGCGCCTCCCACGGGAACTCAAGGATCGAGCGCCGGGAATGTTCCCGGCCGGGCGATGCGGTTCGCGACAAAACGAGGCGGACGGGCGGCGAGAAAAAAGCTGCGGAGGCGGCGTTGCATCGCCCCGACCATGCCGCTAAGGGATCGCCTCCCCGACGGCTCCGGCCGCCGGGAACGGGAGTGCGGGGCTGTAGCTCAGATGGGAGAGCGCTGCAATCGCACTGCAGAGGTCAGGGGTTCGATTCCCCTCAGCTCCACCACCGACTCCCGTTTGCGCCGATTGGTCTTTGCGTTGCCAAAGCGTGCATCCTAGACCCGGCATCATGGCAACATCGACCGAAACGATCACCCCCGCCGCAACCGTCGTGGTGATGCGCGATCGCGCGGACGGTCCGCCCGACCTGTTGATGCTCGAGCGATCGGCGGCGATGTCCTTTGCCGGCGGCGCGCTGGTGTTTCCCGGCGGGCGGGTCGATCCCGGCGACCTCGCGCTGGCCGATGTGCTGGGCGCCGACGACAAGGAGGAGGCTGCCGCGCGGATCGCTGCGGTCCGCGAGTCGATCGAGGAGGCGGGAATCGCCGTCGCGCTCGATCCCGCGCCCGACGCCGCGGCGCTGGCGGTACTGCGCGCGGCGCTGCACGCCGGCGACAGTTTCGGCGAGGCGCTGGCGCGGGCGGGAACCGCGCTAGCGCTCGATCGGCTGGTGCCCTTTGCCCGCTGGCTGCCGCGCGGGATGCGGCACCGCATCTTCGACACGCGATTCTACCTGATCCGCGCGCCGGACGATGCCGAACCGACCGTCGACGGCACGGAGAACAGCCGCCTGTTCTGGGCGAGCGCGCAATCGGTGCTGGATGATGCCGATGCCGGGCGCGTGACGATCATCTTTCCCACCCGGCGCAACCTGGAGCGGCTGGCGCGCTACGCCACCTTCGACGACGCGGTCGCCGATGCGCGCGCCCACCCGGTCGAAACGGTCACGCCGTGGATCGAGGTGCGCGACGGCGTCGAGCGCCTCTGCATCCCGGAGGGGATCGGCTATCCGGTCACGTCCGAACCGACCGCGACCGCCCACCGCGCGTGAGCACGGTCCGGCAGGCGACGATCGCGACGATGATCGCCGCCGTGATCCTGGGCGTCGGGTTCGGCGGCTATGCGCTGCTGACCGCGCGGCCGCAGGACCTGCCGTGGACCAGCCTGGACCTGACCGCCCCGGCGGGCCGCTTCACCGGGCGCAAACTGGCGCGGCTGGGGCAGGACTTCGCCCAATGCCGCGCGCTGCTCGATCGCGCCGGGGTGCGTTTCACCGCGCTGGCGCCGCTGAAGGAGCGGCAGTGCGGCTATGCCGACGGCGTGCGACTAACCGGCGGACCGAGCGCGATCGCCTTTTCGCCCGCGCGGCTGGGGATGTCGTGCCCGATGGCGGCGGGGATGACGATGCTGGAGCGATTCGTGATTGGGCCGGTCGCCGAGCGGCGTTTCCACGCCCGCGTCGTCCGCATCGAACATCTCGGCAGCTATAATTGCCGGCGAATCTATGGGCGCAGCAAGGGCGACTGGAGCGAGCACGCCCGCGCCAATGCCGTCGATATCGCAGGGTTCGTGCTTGAAGACGGGACGCGGATCAGCGTGGCGGCGGACTGGAAGGGGCACGGGGCGAAGGCGCGTTTCCTGCACGATGTCCGCGACGGCGCGTGCCGGCTGTTCGCGACGGTTCTGTCACCCGACTACAACGCCGCCCACCGCGACCATTTCCACCTCGATCAGGCGCGGCGGGGCGCGGCGGGCTGGCGATCGTGCCGTTAGTCGGTTGCGGCGCGGTTCAGTTCGACATCGCCGCCGGATCGACCTTCTCCACCCAATAAGGGAAGAACGCCGGCGCACGCGACGACCAGCCCGAAGCGGTAGCCGCAGCCTCGCTGATCGACTGGAGCAGCTTGCGGCGCAGGTCCGGATGCAGCGTCGGCAGCGCTGCGGCGGCGCAGAACGCGCCCGGCAGCCACGGCCGCGCATCGGCGCCGATCAACCGCTCGTACAGGAAGCGGTACGAGGAAAAGGCGGTCAGCCGCCCCTGGCCAAGATCGAACGCCGAAACGGTGATCAGCGGCGCCATGAACGGCTCGATCGTGTCCAGCCCGCTGTCGTCGGGCATCAGCGCGCGGATTTCGGGCAGGCGATCATAGATGCGTGCCTGCGCGCGGATGCTGGCCGCCTCGACCACATCGCGTGACCAGCGCGCCAGCGCGTCGTCTCGATCGAGCCCGATATCCAGCGAACGACGGATATAACGCTGGGTCGCCGCACTGAAGCCGGCGAACTCCTTCATCTCGGCCAGCGTCATCGCGCCTTCTGCCGGTTTCATTCTGGAAGCCATTGTTCGTACCCCACCCACGCAGTGTCGGCGGATGATGCGCCCGGATGGTTAACGGTCTCGTTAACCGCCCGTCGTCCGCCGTTCAGCAAAGGGAGCATGGTTACCGCTGCGCTGCAACAAAGCTGCGGTGAACCGATTCGAGCGGGTGCGGGATTTCGCCAAGTGCGTCATTGCCGCAACATCTGCGGTGAACCGAGCCTTGGCGGCGACCAAATTCGGGAACGAATTCGACTCGTCGGACTAACTCCCCGTTTCAACGCCGCGGGGTTTCAGGCGGCGGTGCCCCCCGCCACAACACGCTCAACCAAGTCACTAGCGAGACCGGGGGGTCTTCATGAAAATCCGTGGCGCCGCAGCGCAGATTGCCCTGGTGCTTGCCGGCATCGTCATGACCGCCACCCCGGCCCAGGCGAAGTTCTGGCAGTGCGTGCCCTATGCCCGCATGATCTCCGGCGTGAACCTCTATGGCAACGCGCTCACCTGGTGGGACCAGGCCGCCGGTCGCTATGAGCGTGGATCGGCGCCGAAGGAAGGCGCGGTGCTGGCGTTCGCTCCGACCAAGCGGATGCGGCTCGGCCATGTCGCCACCGTATCGCGCGTCATCAGCGATCGCGAGGTGCTGCTGACCCACGCCAACTGGTCGCGCCGTGGCGGGGTCGAGGCCGACGTCCGCGCGGTCGATGTTTCCGACGCCGGCGACTGGAGCAAGGTCAAGGTGTGGTACGCGCCGAACGGCGGGCTGGGCACGTCGACCTACCCTACCCATGGCTTCATCTATTCGGGCCATGCCCCGGCGATCGCGCCGCTCGACGATCGCGACGATCGCGTCGCGCCGACCATGACGATCGCCGCCACCTCCGCCGCCAAGTTCCGGCTGGACAGCATCGCGTCGCTGGCGACCGCGTCCAACTGACCGGCGCTACAGCGCGCGGGGCGTGAAGCCGAGCGCGAGGCCATTCATGCAATAGCGTTTGCCGGTGGGCCGTGGCCCGTCGTCGAACACATGGCCCAGATGGCCGCCGCAACGCCGGCAATGCACCTCGTTGCGAATCATCCCCAGCGACCGGTCGCTGCTGATCGCCACCGCGTTCGGCAGCGGCGCCCAGAAGCTTGGCCAGCCGGTCCCGCTCTCGAACTTGGTCTTTGACGTGAACAGCGGCAGCGCGCAGCCGGCGCAGGCGAACACGCCGCTACGGTGTTCCTTGTTGAGCGGGCTGGTGAACGCGCGCTCGGTCGCCGCGCGGCGCAACACGTCATATGCCGCCGGCGACAGCCGCTTGCGCCACTCCGCGTCGGACAGTTCCACCTCATATCCGGCCAGTGCGGGCAGAGGCACGGCGACGGCAATCGCGAAGAGCGCGGCACCGGTCAGGACGGTACGTCGATCGATCATGCCGCCAATATAGGGGGCCGGCGGCGCGACGTCAGTAGCGGCTCAATTCCACCGGCATCTTGCGATAGCCGTGGACGAAGCACGCCGACACGCGCGTCGGCTCCTCGATCACGTTCACCCGCAGCCGCCGCTTCGCCATTTCCTCCATCAGGATGCTGATCTGGAGTTCGGCCAGCCGCGCGCCGACGCAGCGGTGGATGCCGTGACCGAACGCCAGATGCCGCCGCGCGTTGGGCCGGTCGACGACGACGCGGTCGGCATCGTCGCCAAACACGCTCTCATCGCGGTTGGCGGAGAGATACCACAACGCGACCTTGTCGCCTTCCCGGATCAGATGGCCGTCGACCTCCGCATCCTGCGTCGCGGTGCGGCGCATATGGGCGAGCGGGGTCTGCCAGCGGATGATCTCCTGCGTCGCATTGTGGATCAGCGACGGATCGGCCTCCAGCTTGGCGCGCTCATCCGGGAAGCGGTCGAGGCCGTAGGCATAGGCCGACATCGAGTTGCGCGTGGTGTCGTTGCCGCCGACGATCAGCAGGATCAGGTTCCCGAGGAATTCCATCTGATCCATGTGCGCCATCGCGTCGGAATGGATCATCATGCTGATCAGGTCGGGGGTCGGTTCCTTGTCGACCTTCTGGTTCCACAGCGTCTGGAAATAGGCGCCGCACTCGTACATGTGCTGCAGGCGCTGCTGGCGCAACTCCTCGCTCTTGATGATCTCGATGTCGCCCGCCCAGTCGGACCAGAAGGTCAGCTTGCGCCGGTCCTCCCACGGAAAGTCGAACAGGATCGCCAGCATCTGCGTAGTCAGTTCGATCGACACGGTGTCGACCCAGTCGAATCGCTCACCGACCGGCAGCGTATCGAGGATCTCGGCTGTGCGGCGGCGGATGTCGTCGCTCATCCGCACCATCTCGCTGGGCGTAAAGGCGGGAGCGACGGTGCGGCGCTGGCCCGTGTGCTTGGGCCGGTCCATCGCGATGAACATCGGCATGTTCACCTCCGCATCAGCCGGCGCATCGGCGATGGTGATGCCGCCAACCTCCGACGAGAACACCTCCGGCAGCGATTCGATGTGGAGGATGGGCTTGTACGTCGCGATCGACCAATAGGGGCCAAAGTCCGAATGTTCGGTCCTATGGATACCGCCCCTACCGCGAATTTCCGCAAACGGCGCCTGCCAGACATCGTCGCGATAGAGTTCCGCCCGGCTGACGTCGAGCGGATCGATCGGCCAGTCCTGGACCGCTTCCTGGGCAAGCGTCGCCATCAGATCCTCTCCTCCGATTTTGGAGGGAGAATGCCTTAACTGACATCAATGTCAATATCAGTGCGGGATAATCAGTGCGGGATATTGGCAGCCGCTTCCGGCACTTTGCCGCTCCGCCCCCGGAACAGCTTCGGGCCGCCCGATTGCAGCACGCCCCGGCGGAACAACCACGCCCCGATCCAGATGGTGATCGCCACCCACAGCAATTGCCAGCCGATCGCCAGCAGGTGCGGCCACAATTCCGGCTTGTTCGCCGCGCGCGCGCCCATCGCCAGCGGGGAACTGAACGGAAAGATCTCCGCTCCGCGTGCGATCCAGCTGTCCGGATTGGCCGCCGCCGCCTGTGCCCAGCCGAACATCGCGACCTGAAAGATGGTGATCGGCAAAGACAGCAGCTGGATCTCGCGCGGGGTCGATGCCTGCGCGCCGACGCTGAGGAACACCGCGCCCTGCAGCATGTAGGACATGGTGAAATAGGCGAAGAACAGCAGCGGGAACGCCGGCATCCCCACCGCCGGGCCGATATCCGCCAACCCACGCGCCATCCCGGCGGGCAGCAGCGCGCCGACATTGGTGACGATCGTCGCCCAGAAACCGACGAACAGGATCGCGACCCCGAACATGCCGATCAGCTTGCCCAGGAACACGCTTTCCAGCGGGACCGCGGCGGCCAGCACCTCGATCACCTTGTTGGACCGTTCCTCCGCCATCGTGCCGACCGCCTGCCCGGCAAGCAGCAGCGTCAGGAAGAAGATGCCGAACACGGTGAAGAACGCCGCCTGGCCATGGCCCGATGCGGTGGCGACGACCCGGTGGACCGGCTGCTTGGTCGCGACGGAAAGCGTAGTTGGCACGCGCGCGTCACGCAGGCTTTCCTCCGCCAGCCGCGCCAGATAGTCGGCGCGCGACTCCTCGCGGTTGCCGTAGAGGATGGTCGGCGAAGCCAGCGGCCCGCGCAGTACCGCCGACGCCTCGATATCCTTTCGATCGAACAGCGCCCGCGCCTGTGCGGCGGGATCGGCGGCAGGCGGCTCGATGAACAATCTGGGCGGGGCATCGCCACGGCGGAACACCGGGCGCAATCGGGCGTCGGCGGCCAGCAGCGCGCGCCCTTCGTCGGCCGGGACGACGGCGATGATCCGTTCCTTGTCGATCGAATTGCCCGCCACACTCGCTGCGCCCAGCCCGCCGATCATACCGAAGCTCATCATGATGATCGGCGCGAGCAGAAAGATCAGGAAGGTCGGGGTGAATACCGTCGCGATGAAATCGCGCCGCGCGACCGTCAACGTCTGGCGGATCATGTGGCGGAACCGGCTCATGCCGCCGTCTCCAGCGCTTCGCGGCCGACGATCTTGACGAAGGCGTCGTGGAGGCCCGGCCGCTCGATCGACAGGCCGGAGATGCCGTATCCGGCGTCGATCAGCTTGACCAGCGTCGTCTCGATCCCCTCATCGGGCATGGTGAAGCGCCAGCCGCCGTTCTCTCGCTCCGCGTCGGGCGGGAGCAGCGCCTGGATGCCGTCGTGCGGGCTGCGCGGCACATAATGCGCGCGCAGCGGCAGCAGCGCGCGGGCGTCGGCCACCGTTCCCTCGAACCGCGCCTTGCCCCCGGCGATGATCGTCAGCCGGTCGCACAGCCGCTCGGCATGGGCCATGACATGGGTGGAAAACAGGATGGTGGCGCCGCGATCGCGCTCGGCGCGGATCAGGCCTTCCAGCTTTTCCTGATTGACCGGGTCGAGCCCGGAGAACGGCTCATCGAGCACCAGCAGCTCGGGTTGATGCACCACCGATCCCAGGAGCTGGACGAGTTGCGCCATGCCCTTCGACAGCTTGCGGATCTTCTGATCGGCGGCGTGACCCAGCCCGGCCTCCTCCAGCATCGCCCGCGCGCGCTTGCGCCCGGTGCCCCAGTCGAGCCCGCGCAGCGCGCCAAGGAAGGCGATCGCCTCCACCGCCTTCATCGCCGGATACAGCCCGCGCTCCTCGGGCAGATAGCCGACCCGGTCGCTGACGTCGCGCGGATGCCCGGCGCCCAGCAGCGTGCGCTCGCCGCCATCGGGTTCGATGATGCCCAGCAACATGCGCAGCGTCGTCGTCTTGCCCGCGCCATTGGGGCCGAGCACGCCGTAGACCGCGCCGCGCGGCACCGCGATATCGACGCCATCGACGACGTTACGGTCGCCGAAACGCTTGACCAGCCCCTTGGCGGTGACCGCCCATTCCTGTGACAACGCGATACCCTTCCAGTGCGGACTCGTGGTAGCGGGCCGCGGTGCGCCAAGACAAGCCATTGGAAGCGTTGCTGAAGCATAAAGCCGCCGAACTCGGGTTCGCCGCGATCGGGATCGCGCGCGCCGACGCCGCGCCGCAATCGGGCGCGCGGCTGCGGCAATGGCTGGCCGAGGGCCGCCACGGATCGATGATCTGGATGGAGGAGCGCGCCGACCAGCGCGCCGCCCCCGCCGCGCTGTGGCCAGAGGTGCGCAGCGTGATCGCGCTGGGGATGAGCTATGCGCCCGGCGTCGATCCGCTGGCGCTGGACGGGGTTGGCGATCGCGGGCGCATCTCGGTCTATGCGCAGGGCGGCGATTATCACGACATCGTCAAGCGCGCGCTGAAGGCGCTGGGTCGCTGGCTGATCGCCGAGGCGCCGGGCGATG
>NZ_DATMGG010000156.1:0-29608 GCF_035555815.1 Sphingomonas sp. | reverse complement strand
ACCGCCGCGCGGCCGAAACTGCCGTCCTCCAGCATCACATCGACTTCGACCGTGGGATTGCCGCGGCTATCGAGGATGGCGCGGGCATGGATGTCGATGATTGCGGTCACGAAACGAGCTCCCTACATGAAACCGGAAGAGTGGGCGGGACGGTGCGTGCGGGCCTCTATCCGCTCTTATCGCACGCGGCAATGGAACCCGCTTGGCCGACTGCTTGTTCTCGCGGTGAAACGACGAAAGGTCCGACATCATGGCTGAAGACACCACCGGCAAATCCGGCAAGGGCAAGGGAAGCGACGACGGTCGGGAGGTCGCGTTCCAGGGCGATCCCGCCGTGCAGGCGCGAATCGACGCCGCCGACGGCGGGGCATCCGAAGGCGGCACCCGCCGCTCCGCCGGCGAGACGATCCGCGACGAGGCGGGCAAGATCGGCGGACAGGCGACCGATCAGCTCAAGAGCTTCGCCAGCGATGGCAAGGCGCGCGCCACCGATGCGCTCGACCAGTTCGCCAAGCTGCTCGACCGCGCCGCCGGCGATGTCGACGCCAAGCTGGGCGAACAATATGGCGGCTATGCCCGCCAGGCATCGAGCGCGGTCGTCAAATTCTCCGGCCAGGTCCGCGACCGCGACGTCGACGAACTGTTCGACGAGGTTGGCGCGTTCGTGCGGAAATCGCCGGGAATCGCGATCGGCGCCGCCGCCGCGCTGGGCTTCGTGGTCGCGCGGGTGCTCCAGTCGAGCATCGACGCCGGCCGCGACAAGGCCTGATCCGCAACAACCGGGGGTAGCTGCGCGTGGCAGAGGGAAACGACGGCGACGAACCGCTCGGCACTCTGTTCGCGCAGCTGACCGACGACGCGCGTGATTATGCCGCGGCGGAATTCGTCTATTTCCGCGAACTGGCGATCACCAAGGCCAAAGACCTGCGCGACGCGGCGGTGCTGGGCGCATTTGCCCTGCTGTTCGCCTTTGCCGCGCTGGTCGCGATCGCGGTCGGTGCGGTGATGGCGCTGGCGCCGATGATCGGTGCTGGCGTGGCGACGGCGGTGGTCGGCGTGGTCACGCTGGTGCTGTCGGGCATCTTCGGCTGGCTGGCGTGGGCGCGGGTCGCCGCGCTGCTGGAGCCGGACGAATGACGGCCCGGCCCCGCCTGATCCTGGCCGACCAGCAACGCACGGCGGCGCGCGCGCAGCTGTTCGCGCGGATCGATCAGGTCAAGGCGCGGCTCGCGCCCGGCGCGCTGGCCGACGACGCGATGAACGGCATCGCCGATCGCGCGACCCGGATCGCGGCGCGTCGCCCGATGGCATTCCTTGGTGCGGCGGCGGCGGTCGGCTTCATGATATTGCGACGACCGGTGTTGCGCTGGCTGTCGCGCCGCCGCACATGATGCAACCGTCGAGCGCGGCGCGAGTTGAGATCGAGCATGGGCGAACGCCCGAGGAAAAGGACGTGACGATGGCCAACACCCCGGAACACAAGACCCGCAAGTCGCACCGCTCGGCTTCCACCCAGCTGCGCGACGGCGCGCGCGCGACGGTGGAGGCGCTGGAGGCGAATCCGGTCGCGGTGATCGCCGGCGGGCTGGCGGTCGGACTGATCGCCGGCGCACTGGTGCCGCGCGGCGAGCGCGAGAAGCAGGTGCTCAAGCCGGTCGGCCGGCGCATCGCCGACGGGGCGAAGGCGGCGGTGGTCGCGGCGCGGGAGACGGGCAAGGCGCAGCTCAGCGCGTCGCTGTCCGGCGCCGACGCCGCGCGTGACGGCGCACGCAAGGTGCTGGAAAGCGCGATCGACGCCGCGCGCGGCCGCACGGAAGCGCGCTGATCGTCGCGCGCGGCATCGCCGAAATCATCGCACGTCGGTTGCATGAGCGGCGCGCGGCGCTAAGGAGCGCGCCATGAGCAAGCTTCACCTCGTTTTCGGCGGGCGGGTTTCCGACCCGCGCACGCTCGACTTCGCCGATCTCAAGGCGATCGACATCGTCGGCATCTTCCCGGACTATGCCAGCGCCGAAAAGGCGTGGCGCGCCGCCGCGCAGCGCACCGTCGACGATGCCGAGATGCGTTATGTGCTGGTGCACCTGCACCGACTGCTCGAACCGGAATTGCCGACGGAGGGCTGATCTCCGTTCGTTCGTACCATCTCCGTTCGTGCTGAGCTTGTCGAAGCACCGCCCTGCTTCTTCGCCGCCAGAGTCGAATGACGTCAGCTTGAATCGTCATTGCGAGCGTAGCGAAGCAATCCAGATCGCGTCGGTGGATTGCTTCGCTACGCTCGCAATGACGCGTCGGGCCGGTCTCATGTCATCCTGCTATAGACCCTGCGGCACGCAGTAGAAGAACGGTGCTTCGACAAGCTCAGCACGAACGGAGGAAGGAACGTCCCCTTCCTCTCAATAATTCCTCAGCCGGCCGTGTCGCCCGCCTTGATCTGCTCGACCAGCTTGATGTTCAGTTCCTTGAGCTGCTGCGCGCTGACGAAGCTCGGCGCGCCCATCATCAGGTCTTCGGCCTTCTGCGTCATCGGGAAGACGATCACCTCGCGGATGTTGGGCTCGTCAGCCAGCAGCATCACGATGCGGTCGACGCCCGGCGCCGATCCGCCGTGCGGCGGCGCGCCGAACTTGAAGGCGTTGATCATGCCGGCGAAATTGGTGTCGACGTCTTCCTGCGAATAGCCGGCGATCTCGAACGCCTTGTACATGATCTCGGGCCGGTGGTTCCGGATCGCACCCGACGACAGCTCGATGCCGTTGCAGACGATGTCGTACTGATAGGCGAGGATATCGAGCGGATCCTTGCTCTCCAGCGCCTCCATCTCGCCCTGCGGCATGCTGAACGGGTTGTGGCTGAAATCGACCTTCTTGGCGTCCTCGTCATATTCGAACATCGGAAAATCGACGATCCAGCAGAACTCGAAACGGTTCTTCTCGATCAGCTCGAGCTGATCGCCGACACGGGTCCGCGCGAGGCCGGCCAGCTTGGCCGCCTGCGCTTCCTTGCCGGCGGCGAAGAAGATGCCGTCGTTCGGCCCCAGGCCAAGCGCCTCGGCGATCGCCTTCATCCCTTCCTGCCCGTGGTTGTTGGCGATCGGACCGCCGAACACCCCATCCTTCTGCGTGGCATAGCCGAGGCCGGGGAAGCCCTCCGACTGCGCCCAGGCGTTCATGTCGTCGAAGAACTTGCGGCTTTTCTCATGCGTATTCGGCGCGGGCAGCGCGCGGACCACGTCGCCGCCCTCGACCATCGAGGCGAAGCGGCCAAAGCCCGATCCCCGGAAATGCTCCGACACGTCGGTGATGACGATCGGGTTGCGCAGGTCGGGCTTGTCGTTGCCGTACTTCAGCATCGATTCGCGGAACGGAATGCGCTTGAACGGCAGCGGGCTGACGGTGCGGCCCTTGCCCTGCCAGTCGGCGAATTCCTCGAACACGCCGTGCAGCACCGGCTCGATCGCGGCGAACACGTCGTCCTGCGTGACATAGCTCATCTCGAAATCGAGCTGGTAGAACTCGCCGGGCGATCGGTCGGCGCGGGCATCCTCGTCGCGGAAGCAGGGCGCGATCTGGAAATAACGGTCGAACCCGGCGACCATCAGCAGCTGCTTGAACATCTGCGGCGCCTGCGGCAGCGCGTAGAACTTGCCCGGATGGACGCGGCTGGGCACCAGATAGTCGCGCGCGCCCTCCGGCGACGACGCGGTCAGGATCGGCGTCTGGAACTCGGTGAAGCCCTGCCCAATCATCCGCTGGCGCAGCGACGCGATGACATGGCTGCGCAGCAGGATGTTGGCGTGCAGCCGCTCGCGCCTCAGGTCGAGGAAGCGATAGCGCAGGCGGATATCCTCGGGATATTCCTGATCGCCCGCCACCGGCATCGGCAGTTCCTGTGCGGCGCTCTGGACGGTCGCGACGCGCGCGAACACCTCGATCTCGCCGGTCGGCAGATTGGCGTTGGCGGTCCCCGCCGCGCGCGCCTTGACCTCACCGTCGATGGTGATCACCGATTCGACCCGCGCCGCCTCCAGCACCGGCAGCGCCGGGCTGTCGGCGTCGGCGACCACCTGAGTGATGCCGTAATGGTCGCGCAGGTCGACGAACAGCACGCCGCCGTGGTCGCGCTTGCGATGGACCCAGCCCGACACACGGATCGTCTGGCCGACATCGGCAGCGCGCAGCTGGGCGCAATTGTGGGTGCGATAAGCGTGCATCTTGCTACTTCCAAATTTCGTCATGCCCGCGCAGGCGGGCATCCATTGACGCCGACGGCGCGAACCGGTGCGGACGTTGCGCGAATGGATTCCCGCCTTCGCGGGAATGACGGCTAAAAACCGTGGCGCGCGCATCCCCTCGCCATCCCTCTTTGTCAACCCGCGCGGAGCGTCTATGGGCCGCCGATGCATATTCACGGTCTGATTACCGACTCGGCTACGCTCGCCAACCTTTGCTCCCGCCTCGCCACGAAACCGTTCATCACGGTCGACACCGAATTCATGCGCGAGAACAGCTACTGGCCCGAGCTTTGCCTCATTCAGATCGCCGACGACGAGGAAGCGGCGGCGATCGATCCCAAGGCGGCGGGGCTCGACATGCAGCCGCTGCTCGACTTGCTGGTCGACAATGAGAACGTGCTCAAGGTGTTCCACGCCGGCGGGCAGGATATCGAGATCGTCTACAACCTGACCGGCAAGACCCCGCACCCCCTGTTCGACACCCAGATCGCGGCGATGGCGCTGGGGCAGGGCGAGCAGATCGGCTATTCGAACCTTGTCGACAGCTATCTGGGCATCACCGTCGACAAGGGCGCGCGCTTCACCGACTGGAGCCGCCGTCCGCTCGACGCCCGCCAGATCGACTATGCCATCGCCGACGTGACGCACCTGTCGAAGATCTTTCCCAAGATGCTCGACCGGCTGCGCAAGACCGGGCGCGGCGGCTGGCTGGACGAGGAGATGGAGCGGCTGGCCGACCCGGAGCATTACCGCAACGACCCCGACAAGGTGTGGCAGCGCGTCCGCATCTCCAGCCGCAAGGCAGAGGTATTGGGGCGGCTGAAGGCGATCGCGCGGTGGCGCGAGCTGGAGGCGCAGGGCAAGAACCTGCCGCGCGGCCGAATCGCCAAGGATGAGACGATCGCCGATCTTGCCGGCAACCCGCCGCGCAAGCAGAGTGACCTGGCGAAGGTGCGCGGGCTATCGGCGTCGTGGGCAGGCAATGACATCGGCGGGCGGCTGATGGCCGCGATCGAAGGCGCGGTGCCGATGGGCGCGGACGAACTACCCCCGCGCGACGAGCGCGGCCCGGCGCTGGGCAAGGAAGGCGCGCTGGTCGCCGATCTGCTCAAGCTGCTGTTGAAGATCCGCGCGCGCGATATCAACGTCGCCACCAAATTGCTTGCCCGATCGGATGATCTGGAGGCGCTGGCGGCGGGCCAGCGCGACGGGCTCCCCATTCTCACCGGCTGGCGCTACGAGCAGTTCGGCAACGACGCGCTCGACCTCGTCGAAGGACGGCTGGGCTTCACCGTGCGCGGCGGAAAACTCAAGATGACCCGGACCGAGGAGGTCGCATGAAGCGTTGGATGATGGTGCTGGTGCCGGTACTGCTGTCGGGCTGCGTCCACGACGTCGGCATGTGGGGCGACTGCAAGGACGCGACCTCGCAGGGGCTGATCGGCCAGCGGTACGACAAGGACATGCGCGGCAAGCTGCGCGGCCGGACCCACGCGTTCAAGGTGCGCGTGGTGCGCCCGGGCGAAGCGGTGACGATGGATTACATGAAGAACCGCGTCACCGTCACGCTCGACGAGCGCGGTCTGATCGCCAGCGTGCGCTGCGGCTAGGCCAGATCACGCCCTTGGGAGAGGCCCCACGCGCGGCGCTGGGCTGCTTCCCCGGCTCCGCGGCGCGCAACGACGGTCGTGAGTGGTTCAGCCCGCCACCGGGCCCTCGACCACCACGTCGACCCCGTCGACGCGCGCCGTAACGCCATAGGTTTCCGCGATCCGCGTGGCGGTCATCGTCTCCGCGACGCTGCCGTCGGCGACGATGCGACCGTCCTTCATCCAGATCAGCCGGTCGGCATAGCGCGCCGCCAGCGGCAGGTCGTGGAGCACCGCCAGGGCCCCGCCCCCGCCCTCGACGAAGGCGCGCAGCAGCCCGAGCACGCGATGCTGATGGCGCGGGTCGAGCGAGGCGACCGGTTCGTCGGCGACGATCAGCGCGGCTTCGGTCGCCAGCGCGCGCGCGAGGTGGACTCGCGCCAGCTCTCCGCCCGATAGCGTATCGGCATCGCGATCGCTCAGCGCGTCGAGATCGCAGGCGGCCAGCGCGCGCACGATCGCCTCCCGATCGGCCGCACCGGGCCACCCCGGCGCCGCGCCATGCGCGAACCGCCCCAGCGCGACCACGTCGCGCACCTTCGCCGGCCAGGCCAGCGCGCGTGCCTGGGGCAGGTACGACACGCGCCGCGCCCGCACCGCCGGGGCCAGCCGCGCCGCGTCGTCGCCGTCGATCGTCGCCGTCCCGCCATCCGCCCCCAGCAGGCCCAGCGCCATCCGCAGCAGCGTGGTCTTGCCCGCGCCGTTGGGGCCGAGCAGCACCACCAGTTCCCCCGGCGCGATGCGGAACGACGCGCCGTCGACGATTCCCGTCCTGGTCAGGCGATCGGCGACGATCATGCCCCGCGCCTCCGCGCCGCGATCAGCACGAACAGCGGCGCGCCGACCAGCGCCGCGACCACGCCCAGCCGAAGCTCGTTGCTGGTCGGGATCAGCCGCACGCCGATGTCGGCCAGCACCAGGAACAGCCCCGCCAGCAACGCCGACGGCACCAGGCTGCGCGCCGGGTCGTGCCCAACCCACGGCCGCACCAGATGCGGCGCGACGATGCCGACGAAGCCGATCGCTCCCGCCATCGCGATCGATCCGCCGGTGAGCAGCCCGGCGCCCAGCACCACCGCGATCCGCTGCCGCCGCAGGTCGAGCCCGATGCCGGCGGCGGCTTCCTCGCCCAGGGTCAGCGCGGACAATCCGCGCCGGCTGGCGATCAGGATCGCCGCGCCCGCGATCAGGAACGGCGCCGCCGCGCCGATCTCGTCGAAGCTGCGGTTGGCGACCGATCCCAGCGTCCAGTTGATCATGTCGGTAAGCGTGAACGGATTGGGCGCCAGATTGAGCAACAGCGCCATGATCGACCCGGCGAAGCTCGACAGGCCGACCCCGACCAGGATCAGCGTCGTCACCGAGCTGGTGCGCAGCGCCACCGCCGCGATCAGGGCGGTCGCCGCCAGCGCGCCGACGATCGATGCGAGCGGAAGCGCGAACAACCACGCGCCGGCCAGCCCGTAGTAGAGCGCCACCGTCGCCGTGAGGGTGGCGCAGGCCGAAACCCCCAGCACCCCCGGTTCGGCTAGCGGGTTGCGCAGCAGGCCCTGCAACGCCGCGCCGCTCATCCCCAGCGCCGCCCCGGCCAGCAGCGCCGCCAGCGCGCGCGGCAGGCGGATCAGCCACACCACCACCGCATCGCCGGGCGCGCCACCACCGGCCAGCGCCGCGATCAGGCGCGGCAGCGGCAACGGCACCGATCCTAGGAAGCAGGCGGCGATCACCGCGGCGAGGCACGCCAGCGCAAGCAACAACACAAGCCTCATCGCGCTACCCTCGCCATCGCCTCGACCGCGTCGAGCACGAACCAGGCGCCGCACGCGGTGGAGGCGCCGGACAGCGCCGCGGTCGGCCGGCCCGACAGGCGGCGCACCAGCGGATGCCCGGCCGCGCTCCATGGATCGGGCCGCCGCCAGCGGGTATCCTGAAACGCGGTCGCGATCACATCGGGCGTCGCATAGGCCAGCCGTTCGAGCGGGATCGTCCCCCACCCCGGCGCGGTCTGGAAATTGGTAAGGCCGGCGGCATGGAACATCGCGTCGATCATCGTGTCCGGCCCTGCCGTGACGCCACCCGGCGTGACGTAGAGCGCATTTCGGCGCGCGCCGTCCCGCTTCACCGCCGCCAGCCGCGCGTCGAACGCCCGCGCCATCGCCGCGCCGCGCGCGTGCTCGCCCAACGCGTCGGCGGTCTCGGTCAGCACGCGGCGCACACCCGCCAGATCGTCGGCATAGCCAAGCTGGACCACCGGCACCCCGGCGCGCGCGAACATCGCCCCCGCATTGGCGCCGCCGCCATAGCTGCGCACGACCAGGTCGGGCTTGAGCAGCAGCACGTCCTCGGCGGTCGGGCGGACCTGCCGCACGCCCTTCGCCGCCGCGCGCATGTAGGAGAAATCCGCGTCGGCATCCGGCGACACCGCCAATATGCGCGCGCGCGGCACCAGCCGCAGCACATATTGGTCGGCGCAGTAATCGAGGCTCACGACCCGGACCGGCCGTTCCGGCGCCACCACCGCCGGCCGCGCCGAAGCGCAACCGGCAAGCGTCAGCGAAACCAGGATCGCGAATACCCTCACAGCTTCAGCCGCACGCCTCCATAGGCCGCCCGGCGATAGGTGCCATAACCGGACACGGTCTGATAGCGTTCGTCGAACAGGTTATCGACCCGGCCATAGATCGCGAACCGGTCGCCGATCGGGAATTCGGCGCGCACCCCGCCGATGGCATAGCCGTCGAGCCGGTTGGTGTTGAACGCATCGTCGAAGCTGTCGCCGACCACCAGCAACGTCGCGCCCAGCGAAAGGCCGAACGGGGTGCGGTAGTCTGCCGATACGCTCCACTGGTCGCGCGGGCGCCGCTGGAGGTCGAGGCCATCGAACCCCGGCGAGCGGTTGAGCGGCTCCAGCCAGGTATAGTTGGCGGCAAAGGTCAGCCCGTCGACCGGCCGCATCGTCACTCCGGCCTCGACCCCGGTGACGTGGGTGCGGGCGATGTTGACGTAGCACGGCACGCCGGGCGCGAAGGTGCAACCCGAATCGAAGCTGATCCGGTCGCGGATGTTGCGGTCGAACACCGTCGCGCCGAACCGCAGCCGCCCGTCCAGCAGCGCCTGCTCGACCCCGGCGTCCCAGCTCTTGGCCGTCTCGGGGCGCAGGTCGGCGCGGCCGAACGAGCTGAACCGTTCGTACAGCGACGGCGCGCGGAAACCCTCGGCATAGCTGGCGCGGATCGTGGTGCCGGTGTTCAGCGCCAGCGCGGCATTGGCGCTGAACGTCGTGTGGTTGCCGAAATCCTTGCTGTCGTCGTTGCGGACGCCGCCGGTGATCGTCAGCATCTCGATCGGCCGGACGATCAGTTCGCCATAGACGCTGGTCAGCCCGGCGTGCGGCGATACGCTGCCGTCGGTGAAGCGGCTGTCCTCATGCTCGGCGCCGAACACCGCGCGCACCACCGTGTTGAAGGTGAAGTCGCCCTGATATTCGTACCGCTCGCTGCGCCCATAGCCGTAGAAGCTGGGCGCGCTGCCATAGGTCGGATCGTAGTTGTCGCGGTTGATATCGGCGATGGTGAACGCCAGCCGGTTCTTGAACCGGCCGCCGGCCAGATCGGCGTGGACTCCGGCATAGCCGTAGATCTCCTCCGACCTGGAATATTCCGGCGTGTCGGCCAGCATGTAGTTGGGCGGGGGAAAGCCATCGAGCTCGGCGCGGCTGTCGGCGTAATAGCCGCGCAGATCGATGCCGATCCCGGGCGCGATCTCCAGCCCCAGCCGGCCGGTCGCGCCGAACTGGCGATAGCCGTCGCGCTCGCTGCCGTTGGCGGCGGCGGAAATGCCGTCGCTGCGCAGGTAGCCGGCGGTCAGCGCCCCCGACAGCCCGCCGCTGCGCCCCGACAGCCCGCCGGTGGCGAACACGCTGTCGGCATAGCCATATTCGGCGCTGGCGCGGGCGTGGAGGCCCTCGGTCGGCGCTTCGGTGATGACGTTGACCACGCCGCCGATCGCCTGGCTGCCCCACGGCACCGAATCCGGCCCGCGCACCACCTCGATCCGCGATACGGAACTGGACAGCAGGTTGGAGAAATCGAACGCCCCCGCCGGCGACGACGGATCATTGACCCGCACACCGTCGATCACCACCAGCGTGTGTTCGCTCTCAGCGCCGCGGATGCGCACGCTGGTGACGGTGCCGATGCCGCCGTTGCGGGTGACCTGCACGCCGGGGGTGGTGGCGAGCAGATCGGCGATGGCGACGGTCTGGCGCTGCTCGATCTGGTCGCGGGTGATGACGGTGACGGCCTGGCCCGTCTGGTCGGCGGGCTGAGCGGCGCGCGCGGCGGTGAGGACGATATCCCGGTCGTCGGGAGCATCCTGGGCATGGGCGGGCAACGCCAGCGCCGCGCCGGCCAGCAACAGGGGAATACGGATCATACGAACTTCCTTCGCCCGCCGCCGTCGACGCGGCCGGGCCAGTAACGACATCGTGCGGCCCGCCCCCACGGGGGACGCGACATGGCCATCGGCTGTCGTTACGAAGGGAAGTCTCCCCATGCCCATCGGCTGGCCCCGGCCGCGGCATGAACGACGCGATGGCAGGTCTCCTGGCTCGCCGATCGTCGCTTCGGGCCGTCTTCCCGGAGCAGGCGCCCCAGTGACGTGTTGGCCGTCAGCTCCCGGTTTACAGTTGCGGGTACAGCGCCGGATTCACACCGGCTTCCCTCTTCGCCGGTTTCCCGGCACCATCTGGTCCAGCGCTTAGGTGCAGTGCGGCATCCAAGTCAATCGGCTTCGCGCTGACGCTCGGGCGCGGCGGCGGCGAAGGCGGGCAGCGCCCGCGCCCGATCGACCACAGCGGCCAGACGCGGCCACGGCGTGGTATCGAGCCGGTAGCGTTCGGCGTTATACCATTGCGGGACCAGCAGGATGTCGGCCAGCCCCGGCGCGTCGCCATAGCTGAAATCGCCGCCGTCGCGCGCGACCATCGCCTCCAGCGCGTCGAAGCCCGCCGTCATCCACCGCTGCATCCACGCCACGACCGTCGCGCCGTCCGCGCCGAAATCGGATCGCAGCGCGTTGGCGATCCGCAGGTTGTTGACCGGATGGATGTCCGCCGCGATCACCAGCGCCATCGCCCGGACCGCCGCCCGGCCGTCGGCATCGACCGGCAGGAACGGCGGGTTCGGATAGGTTTCGTCCAGCCACTCCAGGATCGCTACGCTCTGCACCAGCACGCGGCCGCCGACCTCCAGCGCGGGCACCAGCCCCTGCGGCGCCTTGGCCAGATAGGCCGGGTCGCGCTGTTCGTTCATCGTCAGGTCATGCGAGACCGAGGTATAGGCCAGCCCCTTCAGGTTCAGACCGATGCGGACACGATAGGCCGCCGACGACCGCCAATAGTCATGCAGGATCATTTGACACCCCTTCCGGTAATCGTTCGCTTGCTACATTCCGATTGCCAAAATCCGACGGATCGGCAAACGAGCTTCCATCCCGTGTCGTTGTGCATCGCGGAAAATCCGCGGCCCGACGAAACCGACCCAAGGTAGGACCGTTGAGCGGACCAGTGAACAGGCATCCGATTCGAATCGCGGCGCCGCGCGCTGCGGCGTTCATCCTCGCCCCCGCCCTTCTGCTCGCTGCTTGCAGCGGCGGCGGCGGCGGCGGCGGTGATGCGGCCGGAAAAGGCGCGGCTAATCGCGGTGCCGGCGGTCCGATCGCGGTCGGTTATGTCGTGCTCCAGCCCAGTTCGGTGCCGATGACGGCGGAACTGGCCGCGCGCACGGCCGCCTATGAAACGTCGGAGGTCCGCCCACAGGTGTCCGGGCTGATCCAGAAACGGCTGTTCACCGAGGGAAGCCTGGTTCACGCCGGCCAAACGCTCTACCAGATCGACGCGCGCACCTATCAGGCCGCGACCAATCAGGCGCAGGCCAATCTGTCGTCGGCCAACGCCCAGCTCGAAGCCGCCCGCGTGCTGGCCGACCGCTACAAGCCACTGGCCGAGGCAGAGGCGGTGAGCAAGCAGGACTATACCAACGCCGTCGCCCAGTCGCGGCAGGCGCAGGCATCGGTGGCGCAAACCCAGGCGGCGCTGCAATCGGCGCGGATCAACCTCGCCTTCACCCGCGTCCCCGCGCCGATCACCGGCCGCATCGGCCGCAGCCTCGCCACCGTCGGCGCGCTGGTGACGACCAACCAGACGGATCCGCTGGCGGTGATCCAGCGGCTCGATCCGATGTATGTCGATATCCAGCAATCGAGCGCGGAGCTGCTGGCGCTGCGGCGGACGATGGCGTCGGGCAACGTCGTCCCGGCCAGCGCAAAGGTCCGGCTCAAGCTCGAGGACGGCAGCGACTATGGCTACACCGGCACCGTCCAGTTCTCCGAAGTGACGGTCGACGCCGGCACCGGCACCGTGACGATGCGCGCCACCTTCCCCAATCCTCAAGGGCTGCTGCTGCCGGGCATGTTCGTCCGCGCGCTGTTCGACCAGGCGATCGACAACGGCGCGTTCCTGGTGCCGCAGGCGGCGCTGGCGCGCGATCCGCGCGGCAACGCCAGCGTCTATGTCGTCGGCCCGAACGACAAGGCGGTGCAGCGATCCGTCACCGCGATCCGTACACAGGGCGCCTTCTGGGTGGTCACCGACGGGCTGAAGCCGGGGGACAAGGTCATCACGCAGGGCCTCGCCCATCTGCGGCCGGACGCCGATATCAAGCCGGTGCCGGCCACCACGCCGCAACGGATCGCCGCGCCACCGCAGGGGCAGGCCGCGGCGCCCGCGTCCAAGAGCCGCTGAGGCTCGCCCGGCCATGATTTCGCGGATCTTCATCGATCGCCCGATCTTCGCCTGGGTGATCGCGATCATCATCATGCTGGCCGGGGTCGGCGCGATCTTCTCACTGCCGATCGCGCAATATCCCGACGTCGCGCCGCCCCAGGTCAACGTCCGCGCCAGCTTTCCCGGCGCATCGGCGCAGACGCTGGAAAACAGCGTGACCCAGGTGATCGAGCAACAGCTCACCGGGATCGACGGGCTGCTCTACTTCACCTCCTCGTCCTCATCGCGCGGATCGGTGTCGATCGCGGCGACGTTCCAGAAGGGCACCGACCCCGACATCGCCCAGGTCCAGGTGCAGAACAAGGTCCAGCAGGCGCTGTCCCGCCTGCCGCAGCAGGTGCAGCAGCAGGGCCTGACCGTCACCAAGTCCAACCCCGATTTCCTGATGATCGTCGCCGTCTATGACGAGACCGACGCGCGGACCAACGGCGACGTTTCCGACTGGCTGGTGTCGAACATGCAGGAGGCGCTCGGGCGCATTCCGGGCGTCGGCGATTCCAACGTGTTCGGATCGCAATATGCGATGCGGATCTGGCTGGACCCGAACAAGCTGGCCAGTTTCCAGTTGATGCCGGGCGACGTCGTCACCGCGATCACCAACCAGAATACCGAGGTCGCGGCGGGCGAGATCGGCGCGCAGCCGATGCCGCGCACCCAGATGCTCAACGCGACGGTGACCGCGCGCTCGCGCCTGCAGACGGCGGAGCAGTTCCGCGACATCATCCTCAAGACTCAATCGAGCGGCGCCGCCGTCAGGCTGGGCGACGTCGCGCGCGTCGAGCTGGGACAGGAGAATTATGCCGCGCTCAGCCGGGTCAACGGGCATCCCGGCGCCGGCATCGCGATCAGCCTGGCGCCCGGCGCCGACGCGCTCAAGACCGCGGAGCTGGTCAAGGCCTATGTCGAGGCGCAGGCAAAGCGGTTTCCGGCCGGCTTCAAATACACCTTCCCGTCCGACACGACCGATTTCATCAAGCTGTCGATCGACGAGGTGGTCAAGACGCTGATCGAGGCGATCGTCCTGGTCGTCATCGTGATGTTCGTGTTCCTGCAAAGCTGGCGCGCGGTGCTGATCCCGACGATCGCGGTGCCGATCGTGCTGCTGGGCACCTTCGCCGTCTTCGCCATCGCCGGCTTTTCGATCAACACGCTCACCCTGTTCGGGCTGGTGCTGGCGATCGGCCTGCTGGTCGACGACGCCATCGTCGTGGTCGAGAACGTCGAGCGGCTGATGGAGGAGGACCCGACCCTCACCCCGCGTGAGGCGACGATCGAATCGATGAACCAGATCACGGTCGCGCTGTTCGCGATCGCGCTGGTCCTGTCGGCGGTGTTCCTGCCGATGGCGTTCTTCGGCGGATCGACCGGGGTGATCTATCGCCAGTTCTCGGTCACGCTGGTGTCGGCGATGGCGCTGTCGGTACTGGTGGCGATCGTGCTCAGTCCCGCGCTGACTTCGCATCTGCTCAAGCAGAAGAGCGAGGAGGATGCGCGCGGCGGCTGGTTTGCGCGGCGCTTCCCCGGCGTGGTCGGGTTCTTCAGCGGTGCGGGCGCGCGGTTCAATCGCGGTTTCGACCGGGTGATCGCGGGCCATCAGCGCGCCGTCCGCACCGTGGTCGACCGGCGCTGGCTGTTCCTGCTGATCTATCTGGCGGTGGTCGCCGCGCTGGTGCTGATGTTCGTCCGCCTGCCGACCAGCTTCCTTCCGACCGAGGATCAGGGCGGCGCCATGGTCCAGTTCCAGCTTCCCGCCGGCGCCACCCAGGGCCGCACGTTCGAGGTGCAGCGCGCGATCGAGACCTATTTCCTCGACAACGAGGGGAAGAACACCCGTGCGCTATTCACCGTCAGCGGGGGTGGCGGGGGCGGCGCCGCCAGTGGCCAGAATACCGGGAACGGCTATCTCGCGCTGAAGGACTGGTCCGAACGGAAAGGCAAGGAAAACGGGGCCGATGCGATCACGCACCGTGCCTCGGCTGCGCTGTCCGGCGTGCGCGACGCCCAGATCTACGTGTTGATCCCGCCGGCGATCCGTGGCCTTGGCCAGTCGAACGGTTTCACCATGGAACTCCAGAATTCCGGGGGCCTGTCGCGTGAGGAATTCGTCGCCGCGCGCGACAAGCTGATGAGCATGGCCGCGGCCGACCCCAAGCTGGCATCGGTGCGGATGAGCGAACTGCCCGATATCGCCACGCTCAAGATCGATATCGATCAGGCCAAGCTCAACGCGCTGGGTTTGAGCGAGAGCGACGTCAACACCACGCTGTCGACCGCGTGGGGCGGGCGCTACGTCAACGACTTCATCGATCGCGGCCGCGTCAAGCGGGTCTACGTCCAGGGCGACGCGCCCTATCGCGCCGCGCCGGACGACGTCGGCAAATGGTTCGTGCGCGGGTCGAACGGACAGATGGCACCGTTCTCCTCCTTCGCGCGTATCTCATGGTCGCAAGCGCCAACCACGCTGTCGCGCTTCTCCGGCGTCTCCTCGTTCGAATTCCAGGGCTCGGCCGCACCGGGGCAAAGCTCCGGGCAGGCGATGGAGCGAATGGCGGCGCTGGCGGCCCAGATCCCCGGCACCACCGTCGCCTGGGCCGGCCTGTCCTATCAGGAACGGCTGTCGTCGGGGCAGGCGCCGATCCTCTATGGCCTGTCGCTGCTGGTGGTGTTCCTGTGCCTGGCCGCGCTCTATGAAAGCTGGTCGATCCCGGTGGCGGTGCTGCTGGTCATCCCGCTCGGGCTGGTCGGCGCGGTGTTCGCGGTGACTCTCAGGGGCCTGGAAAACGACGTGTTCCTCCAGATCGGCCTGCTGACGACGATGGGCCTCGCCTCGAAGAACGCGATCCTGATGATCGAATTCGCCGAAGCCGCCGAAAGGAAGGGCGCGCGCGTCATCGACGCCGCGCTGGAGGCGGCGCGCATCCGCCTGCGCCCGATCCTGATGACAAGCTTCTCATTCATCTTCGGCGTGATGCCGCTGGCGATCTCGACCGGCGCCGGCGCCAACGGCCGCATCGCGATCGGCACGTCGGTGATCGGCGGCATGATCACCGCGACGATCCTCGCGATCTTCTACATCCCGCTGTTCTTCGTGCTGGTGCGGCGTGGCGTGCGCGACGGCATCGCCCGGTTGCGCGGCAAGCCGACCGGATTCCAGGGGCCGCCGCACGACGACGGACCACAGGACGCGGCCAAGCGGGAGCCGAACCCGGCATGATCCGCCCGCTCCTCCCCCTCGCCGCGCTGGGCCTGCTCGCCGGCTGTTCGCTGGCGCCCGAATACGATCGCCCGGCGGCGCCGGTGCCGTCGTCGTGGCCCGTCGGCGATTCCTACCTGCGTCAGGATGAGGCCGGGCTGCCGACGGTCAGCTATCGGGATATCTTCCACGACGCCCGCCTGCAGGCGCTGGTCGAGCAGGCGCTGGCCAACAACCGCGATCTGCGCGTCGCCGCCGCCAACATCGCCGCCGCGCGCGGGGCGTATCGATCGCAGCGCGGCGCGCTGTTTCCGACGATCAGTGCCGGGGCAAGCGCGGGCGCCTCGGACGGCGGGGTATCGGCCACCAGCGCCGGCGGCGGCACGCGCGAAAGCTATGCCGCCAACGTCGGCACCACCGCGTTCGAGCTCGATCTGTTCGGTCGGGTCCGCTCGCTCAGCCGCGCCGCGCTCGACGAATATTTCGCGACCGAGGCGGCGGCGCGCGCCACCCGGCTCGCGCTGGTCGGCGATATCGCCGACGCCTGGCTGGCCTATGCCGCCGACAAGAGCCTGCTGGCGATCGCCGAGGATACCGCGAAAAGCGCCGGTGAGAGCGTGCGCCTGACCCGGCTGCGGCTGGAGGGCGGCATCGCCCCGCGCACCGACCTGCGCCAGGCCGAACTGGTCGAGGCGCAGGCGAAATCGGACCTCGCCACCCAGCGCACCGCGCTGGCGCAGGACGTCAACCTGCTCCAGCTGCTGGTCGGCGCGCCGATCGACCCGGCGCGATTGCCCGGCTCGATCGATCAGGCAGCGCCGACGCTGGCGGAGCTTCCCGCCGGGCTCGATTCTGGGGTGCTGCTGCGCCGGCCCGACGTGGTGCAGGCCGAATATCAACTGCGCGCCGCCAACGCCCGCATCGGCGCGGCGCGTGCGGCGCTGTTCCCGCGCATCAGCCTGACCGGGCTGGTCGGGCTGGCCAGCAACGCGCTAGGATCCTTGTTCACCGGCGACGCCTTCACCTGGAGCGCGACCGGCGCCGCCGCGTACAACATCTTCGACGGCGGCAGCGCGCGCGGCGATCGGGCGCAGACCCGCGCCCAACGCGACGCTGCGGTGGCCAGCTATGAAAAGGCGATCCAGACCGCGTTTCGCGAAGTCTCCGACGCCCTCGCCCGGCGCGGCACCATCGCCGATCAGGAAAGCGCGCAGACCAATCTGGTCGCCGCCGCGCAGGACAATTACAATCTGTCGACCGCGCGCTATCGCGGCGGGATCGACACCTTTCTGCAAAGCCTCGACGCGCAACGATCCTTCTACAGCGCGCAGCGCAGCCTCGTCGCGACGCGGCTGGCCCGCGCGCAGAACCTGGTCGCGCTCTACCGTACGCTGGGCGGCGACGCGCTGCTCGACGCGGCGCCGGACGATCCCGCCGCGCCGCGCTGATCAATCGTCCTCGTCGGCCTCGTCATCATCGTCGTCGAGCGGCAGGCCGCCATCTTCTTCCAGTTCGATCTGTTCCTCGATCGCGTCGCCGATCAGGTCGAGCTGCTCCAGCGTCGCTTCATATTCGGCGATGTCGCCGTCCTCGTCCTCGATGCGGATCAGATAGCCATCGGTCTCGCGCGTGATCGAGAATTGTCCAAGCATCTTCGCCATGTCGCGCTCCTGCCTTGCCGGGGTTCCATGCCGACAACCCGGAAGCGCGGCGCGCGTTCCGTCAGCCGAAGCGATAGCCCGACACCGCCCAGCCCATCACCTGCCCGGCATAGTCCCGCACCGCCCGCCCGGCACCGCCCGCGCCCAGCGCGACCATCAGCGGCAGCAGATGCTCCTCACGCGGGTGGGAAAAGGCCGCGTTGGGCAGGTCGCGCCACGCGGCGACCCGCACCGCCCGCCGCGCCGGATCGGGATGGGTGACCGCCTGGGTCAGCGCATCGTCCCAAGCGGTGGACGGCGCCACCGCCGCGTCCCCGCGCACACGCAGATTGTGGAAGCTCATCCCCGATCCGACGATCAGCACGCCCTCGTCACGCAACGGCGCCAGCGCGGCGCCGATCGCGATATGCGCGGCCGGGTTCAGGTCGCGGCGCAGCGACAGCTGGACCAGCGGGATGTCGGCATCAGGCACCGCGACCATCATCGGGATGAACACGCCGTGGTCCCACCCGCGCTCGCGCTCCTCGCCGACCGGGAACCCGGCGCCGTCGAGCAGCCCGGTCACCCGCCGTGCCAGGTCGGGCGATCCCGGCGCGTCCCAGCGCAGGCGATAGGTGTGTTCGGGAAAGCCGTGATAGTCGAACAACAGCCCCGGCTGCGCACCGGCGTGGACCGTGGCGATGTCCTCCTCCCAATGGCCCGACACCAGCAGGATCGCGCGGGGCCGTTCGGGCAGGTCGGCGATCAGCCCGGCCAGATAGTCGCGCATCGGAATCCACATCGGGTCGGGCTCGGCGCCGGGGTTCATGAAGAAGCACGGGCCGCCGCCGTGCGGGATGAAGAGCGTGGGAAGTGTCATGCGAGCAAGATCGGCCGTCCCCGCCCCGCGATCAACGCCGCCGCGCGAAAACCATCGTTTCGCGCCGCGCGCCGCGCTACCATGCGCGGCATGACCCGCTTCACCGTCAACAATCAGCCGGTCGAATATCGCCTCGACCCGGCGACCCCACTGCTGTGGGCGCTGCGCGACGCGTCGAACCTGACCGGCACCAAATATGGCTGCGGCACCGGGGAGTGCGGCGCGTGCACCGTCGATATCGACGGCAAGGCGGTGCGCAGCTGCACCGTTCCGATCGGATCGATCGAGGGGGTGTTCGTCACCACGATCGAGGGGCTGTCGCGCGACCGCAGCCACCCGGTGCAGCAGGCGTTCCTCGCCTCGAACGTCGGCCAGTGCGGCTATTGCATTCCGGGGCTGGTGATGACCGCCCAGGCGCTGATCCGCGCCAACCGCAATCCTACCGAGGAGGACATCGCCGCCGCGATCACCAACCTGTGCCGTTGCGGCAGCTATCCGCGCATCATCGCCGCGATCCAGCAGGCGGCGGCGGTCGCGCGCGGCGACGAGACCATCGACAGCACACCCCGGCCCGACATCAACCCGGCGGAAGCGGCGCGCGCCGTCCCGGCGTTGTCCCCCCCGGCCCCGCGCGCCGCGCCACCGCCGCGATTCTGACAAATTGCTGTCAACGCAATTCAGCCACCACTCATCGCAACCGCTCCATATCCGTGACATCGAGAGAAGCCGGGCGACCGGTTCGTGGAGTGAAACGAGATGAAGAAGGCGATTCTGTCCGCGCTGATCGCGGCGACCGCGCTGGCACCTATCGCCGCCAGCGCGCAGGAATGGAACGGACGCGGCGGCAACCGGGGCGGCAACGCTTCGGCCGGCCAGTCGCGTGGCGACCGTGGCAATGGCGGACAGCGCCAGAACGCGCAACAGCCGCGTCCTGCGCAGGCCCAACCGCAGCAGCCGCGCCAGCAGTTCCAACCGCAGCAACAGCGCAGCCGGCCGACGCTGCATTCGGCGCAGGATCCGAACGTGCAGATCCGCAACGGCGCCGGCCAGCCCGCCACCCCACAATGGCGCGGCAACGGCGCTCCGGGCAATCCCGGCAACGGCACCACCCCGCCGCGCCAGTGGCAGGGCAACCGCAATCCCGGCGCCGTCGGCAATCCGCAGACGCCCCGGCCGCAGTGGCAGGGCAATGGCAATCGGGGCGGCGTCAACAACGGCATGGTCAACCCACAGCGTCCGAGCGATGCCGGTCGCAATAATCGCAGCAACTGGAACCGCGATAACGCCAACCGGCCCACCGACAATCGCGGCAACTGGAACGGCAACAACGCCAACCGCAACAACCAGTGGAATCGCGGCAATCCGGGCTGGAACGACAATCGCGGCAACCCCGGCCGGGGCGGCGGAAACTGGAACCGCAGCTGGCGCGGCGACAACCGCTACAACTGGCAGGACTGGCGCTCGCGCAACCGCAACCTCTATCGCCTGCCGCGCTATTATGCGCCGCGTGGGTGGAGCTACGGCTATCAGCGGTTCGGGATCGGCATGTCGCTCAGCGCATTGTTGTTCTCGCAGAGCTACTGGATTGACGATCCGTGGGAATATCGTCTGCCAGAAGCCTACGGCCCCTATCGCTGGGTCCGCTATTACAACGACGCGATGCTGGTCGATCTCGACACGGGTGAGGTCGTCGACGTGATCTACGACATCTTCTGGTAAAGCGTTCGCATCGTACGCCGGGGGCCGGTTCCGCAGGGAGCCGGCCCCTTGCTTTTGACGGATCGCGCGGCAAGGTGGCGCGCATGAACGTCGTCGAGAAGAAGCCCGGAAGCACCTCCCGCAGCCGCGCGCGGCTGGGGTCGGAGGTCTCGGCCAGACTGTCCGCCACCCCGAACGTCAAGCGCGCCAAGATCGACACCGCCGACGTGTTCTACCTGATGAACTTCGTCACCGACGAGGAGTGCGAAACGCTGATCCGGGTGATCGACGCCGGGCGCCGCCCGTCGACGCTGCTCGCCTATTCGAGCGACCCCAGCTTCCGCACCAGCGAGAGCTGCGATTTCCAGCGCTTCTCTCCCGATATCGAGCCGATCGAGCAGCGCGTGTGCGACCTGATGGGCATCGCCCTGCCCCATGGCGAGACGATGCAGGGCCAGCGTTACGCCTCCGGCCAGCAATTCCGCGCGCACCATGATTATTTCCATGAGAACACCGAATATTGGCCGCGCATGATGAAGGAAGGCGGCCAGCGCACCTGGACCGCGATGATCTATCTGAACGATGTCGAGGAAGGCGGATCGACCTGGTTCCCGCAGGCCGGCATCCGCATCCCCCCGCGCAAGCGTATGCTGCTGATGTGGAACAACATGAAGCCCGACGGCAGCCCCAACCCCAACACCCTGCACGAGGGGATGGCGGTGACCAAGGGCGTTAAATACGTCGTCACCAAGTGGTTCCGCGAGGAACACTGGTATCGCGAGAACTGATGGCGGCGGCGGAGGTTCGCCGTAAACCCGTCCCCCGTGCTCCCACGCTGCTTACCGTCTTCCTCTCCCCCGTTAGTCTCGAGTAGCCGTCGAGCGAAGCCGAGATGGCGCATCGAGAGATCGCCCCCAAACTCGTCCCCAAGCAACCCCACGCAGGCGAGAATCCAAAGCCAGAAGCGCCAACACAAATAACCGTGGGGCCCCGCCTGTGCGGAAACCGGTGCGATGAAGGCGACGGGGAAATCGCTCACCGCAGCCCTGCCCCGCACCCTCACCCTCACCCGCACCCGCACCCGCACCCGCACCCGCGCCGGGTAACGTGGCATCCCACGCCATCAAACGCGCCCCTTCCCCCGTCCGCGCGCCCTTCGCGACCACGGCTGTTCCCGACGCCCCGCTTGCCCTAGGACAGCGCACATGACCCCCGTCCTCGGCATCCAGCGATCGATCCTTGGCCAGCCGTGGCGCTGGCGCGGCCTTGCCGCCGATTCGCGCGGCGGCCTGGTGCCCGACGATCTCGTCACCACGCTGCTGCTCGCGCGCGGCTGTCCGCGCGACGCGCTGGAGGCGCATCGCGCGCCCAGCATCCGCGCGTTCCTGCCCGATCCGTCGATCTTCCGCGACATGGACCGCGCCGCCGCGCGGCTGGCCGATGCGGTCGCGACGGGCGAACAGGTCGCGGTGTTCGGCGACTATGACGTCGATGGCGCCACCTCCGCCGCGTTGATGGTGCGGCTGCTGCGCGACCTTGGCCTCAACCCCCGCCCCTACATCCCCGACCGGCTGATGGAGGGGTATGGCCCGTCCGGCGAGGCGCTGGTCCGGCTGGCGAGCGAGGGCGCCACCCTGATCGTCACCGTCGATTGCGGCGCGCAAGCGTTCGAGGCGCTGGCGATGGCGCGCGACGCCGGGGTCGAGGTGATCGTGGTCGATCACCACCAATGCGCCGCGGCGCTCCCCGTCGCCCATGCGCTGGTCAATCCCAACCGCCTCGACGAGACGGAGGGCGCCGCGCATGGCCATCTGGCGGCGGTCGGTGTCGCCTTTCTGCTCGGCGTGGCGCTGCTGCGCGAACTGCGCGCGCGCGGATGGTTCGCTGACCGCGCCGAACCGCGCCTGCTCGACCTGCTCGATCTGGTCGCGCTGGGCACCGTCGCCGACGTCGCCGCGCTGCGCGGCCTCAACCGCGCGTTCGTCGCACAGGGGCTGAAGGTGATGGCCGGGCGCCGCAACATCGGCATCGCCGCGCTGATCGAGGCATCGCGCCTGACCCGCGCCCCCACCGCCAGCGATCTCGGCTTCGCGCTCGGCCCGCGCATCAACGCCGGCGGCCGCGTCGGCAAGTCGGACCTCGGCGTGCGCCTGCTCACCACCGCCGATGCCGATGAGGCGCGAGCGATCGCGCAGGAGCTCGACCGGCTGAACGAGGAACGCCGCGCGATCGAGGCCGGGGTGCAGGCCGCCGCCGAGGAACGCCTCCACGCGCAGGGCAACCGCGCGGTCGCGGTGGTCGCGGGCGACGGCTGGCATCCCGGCGTGATCGGCATCGTCGCCGGCCGACTCAAGGAAAAGCTTGGCCGCCCGGCGATCGTCATCGCGGTGGACGAAGCGGGTGTCGGCAAAGGCTCCGGCCGCTCGATCCCCGGCGTCGATCTCGGCGCGGCGGTGCTGGCGGCCAAGGATCACGGCCTGCTCGTCGCCGGGGGCGGCCATGCGATGGCGGCAGGCCTCACCATCGCCGCCGACCGGCTCGACGCCTTCGCCGATTTCCTCGAGGAGCGGCTCGCCGAAAACGTCGCCCGCGCCGCCGACGATCGCGCGCTGCTGATCGATTCGGTGGTGGCGCCCGGCGGGGTCTGCCCCGATCTTGTCACCGCGCTGGAGGCGGGCGGTCCCTATGGCATGGGCTGGCCGGCGCCCCGCGTCGCCGCCGGTCCGGTGAGGATCGTCAAGGTAGACGTGGTTGGCAACGGCCATGTCCGCGCGGTGGTGGCCGGCGCCGACGGCCGCAGCCTCAAGGCGATGGCGTTCCGTGCCGCCGACACCGCGTTGGGCCAGGCGCTGCTCGCCGCCCCGTCGCACCGCCGGCTATGGCTGGCCGGGCGCGCGAAGATCGACGACTGGGGCAGTCGCCCGGCGGCCGAACTGCACATCGACGACGCCGCCTGGGCGGAATGATGCGCAGGCCGCTTGACCGGGGCCGATGCTTTCCCTAGTCGGCGCTCTGGCCATCGCCATGGCCCCTTCGTCTAGTGGTTAGGACGCGGCCCTTTCACGGCTGAAACACGGGTTCGAGTCCCGTAGGGGTCACCAGCAAAATCAAGCACTTAGCCGATTTTGCCTCAAACGATGTGATATTCGTGTGATATTCACCCACGAATTTTGGCGGATTTCCGCAGATTCCCGGTGCGACAAGACGCCCTCGCCGCTCGACGAGCCGGGCGCGAATCCGGCTCTAGACGATCTGGTTGTCGAGAAAGCGGCGAAGGCTGGAGACGAGGACCAAGCGGGCGCGCCCCACGTTGGCCGAGGCCAGTTCGCCCGTTTTGATCAGCTCATAGATCTTGGTGCGGCCAAGCCCCAGCATCTGTCCCGCCACTGCTATTCGGACGGCGACCGGCTGGGGCGTGTTTTCGCCGTAATCCGACGCTCTCCCGCCGCCCTCTCAAGCGCGGATACCGCACTCCCGCATGTCCCGATCAGGCCAGCTGGACAAGGGCCGCCCGCGCCGCTTTGGCCACATCGACCATGTTGACCAGCGCGGGCTTCACGTCCTCCCATTTGCGGGTCTTGAGGCCGCAATCGGGGTTGACCCAAAGCTGGCGCGCCGAGAGCCGCTCGCCCGCCTTGATAAGCAGTTCTTCCATCTCGCTCGTCGCCGGGATGCGGGGTGAGTGGATGTCATAGACGCCCGGCCCGATCTCATTCGGATATTCATAGGTGGCGAAGGCGTTGAGCAGTTCCATCTTCGAGCGCGCCGTCTCGATCGAGATGACATCGGCATCCATCGCACCGATCGCGGCGATGATATCGTTGAACTCCGAATAGCACATGTGGGTAAGCGGACGCATGGCCGGGGCTGCCAGGGCACACGCGCAACGGGTGAGGATTGCCCCAACGGAATCAGGCTCGATTCGAACGAGTGCGACGAAGCGATCCTTTTCCCACGCCCGGTCGCAAGGCACCGCGAGACTGGTGTGAACGCATCGTCGCGCCTCTTGTTGACGCAGGCGGATTCCGAGGAATTTTTTGGGAAGTTCCTCGAAATCGAAGCACACCCAACCGCGCTCTCCCCAATGAACGTCAATCTGGCGTTGGATATCGGCAGCGATTGGGATGGCGATCGGAGATTGCCCGATATGCCCATTGGCCGCCGTCCATCCATTTGCAATCTTCATCTTCCCAGCCTCGCGCACGCTCCCGGACACGAGCGGTCGGCGACCGCCCGGCGGATATGGTTCAACGTCGCTCGGACTTGGCGTCCGCACCCCGGCCTTCCCCTGGGCCTGGCAACAGCGACCCGCGCCGGCAGGTCTCCTGGCTTGCGGGTCATCGCTCGGGACGCACCTTCCCGGAACGGCGTAGCCACTGTCCCAGTGGCTGGCAGCTCACCTAGTTAGTGTCCGCCCAGCACCCTTCGCTCGCCGCCTACAGTTGCAGGGACAGCCGCGGACTTGGGTTAAACCCTAACCGCGTTCCCATTTTAATCTCCTTGCGGAGAACCGGCGCAGTGTTGGCCTCGTCTGCGACGGGCCGACGAGCAAGTTAGCACCGCTAATCCAGATCGAACAAGGCGTGTCCCCGGCAGCATCATTCAGCCCCAAACAATCCTACCGGACAGTTGGCACTTGTGATGGTATGGCCCTCTTGCTTCAAGAAAATATTGACGTAAAATCAATATCTTACTTCAGTTACCGGGTGCCCGTAGAGACCATTCGCCTGTTTTGCGGCGGAATAGCGCGATTAAGCCGTTCTTGACCGCCTGCTGGTACAGCGAAATGGTACAGCGAGCAGAGAAATGGCCTTCATGGCGCCCCCCCCCCCGGAAGCACGCGATGGCCACCGACTATTATCTGCGTCGGCGTACCCCGAAGCGCTATATCCGCCGTCCGGCGCGCGGACGATGGTCGACAGTGCAGCGCAGCTTGTCTCGGAAGCGCAATGCGAGTGGCTGGTGTCACTTGGCCGCAGAAATGTGACAGAGCGGCAGTTCACCTGTTCTGCGAACCGCGCCCAATGCCGCCTTTGTGGCGATGAGGGCGGGCGGAGCCGCCACCCGGATTTCCTCGTTCAGTCACCACCGATAATATACTATTCGCCGATGGTCGGCCGCTGTGTATTCGCCGCTTCCCCGCAGCGTGAATTTGAAACGCTTTACGGCGTTCGTCAGGAAGGTGCGATCGCGCCCGGTCGCCGCCGCGGCCAGATATAACGCCGCATACTGTTTCGAAAGCGCCGCATAACGACGACGATCCGCAACATTTCCTGGCAGAGATTTCGCCATTCGGCGCTTCGCCTCATGTCTGTAGTTGCAGGAACATGCTACCCGCCGCTTCGATCAGGGACGCGGCGTCGAACGGTTTGGTGACGATGGCGACGTCGCCGCACGCCCCGGACAGGTGTTCCCGATCATAACCGCTGACGAACAGGAACGGCACGTGGCGCGCCGCCAGTAAATTGGCGATTTCGTCCGACATCTCGCCCTGCAGATTGCCGTCCAGAAGGACCGCGTCGATCTCCTCGGCCGCGATCGCCGCGCGGGCATCCTCCACGTTGGCCACCGGGCCGAACACCCTTGCGCCTGCATCCTCAAGGATCGACACCAGCTCGAGCGCGACGACGGGTTCGTCCTCGATCACGAGGAACCGCTTCCCCCCGACGGCATCGCGGGAACGCTCCCGCGCTTGCCCGGATTCGCCGGGCGGAGGCCGGTTCCACCGCTGGCCGGTTCGCGACCGGACGGCCGTCTGAATGGGCAGCCGCAGGGTCCAGCCCATTCCATTTTCACCATATTGCGGTTCGGCGCTGCCCCCTTCCGCCTTGAGACTGCGTTCGATCAGCGCCGTGCCAAAACCCTTTCGCGATGGCGCGGATGTGGCTGGTCCGCCCGATTCAGCCCAATCTAGCTGGACCTGGCCGTTGCTTACCTGCCAGCTCAGGTGAACACTTCCATCCGGGACCGACAGCGCGCCATATTTGTTCGCGTTCGTCGTCAGTTCGTGAAACACCAGCGCAAGATGCAGGGCGGGTTCCGGGGCCAGCTCCAAATCGGGGCCTTTCGCGACGAGTCGCCCCTCATCGATGGTACCGGTATGGAGTTGGCCTTCGATCAGCTCGCGCAGGCTGGCCCCTTGCCAGGTCGTATTGCTGAGGATCGAATGGGCGCGGGCGAGCGCATGAATGCGCCCGATGAAGGTCGGCGCGAAATCGGAGGGACCGGTGGAATAGCGGAGCGTCTGCGTCGCGATCGCCTGCACCGACGCCAGCGTGTTCTTGACGCGGTGATTGAGTTCCCCGACCAGCAACCGCTGCGTTTCTTCGGCGCGTTTGCGGTCGGTCACGTCGAGCACCTGCAGGTTGATCGACAACGCCTGCCCGGCACCGTCAAGCAGCGCCGAGCAATAGCACTCGCACTCAAGCACCGCGCCCTCTGCGGTACGCATCTTCAGCGCCTGCATCGCGCGCGGCATCCGGCCAGCGATCATTTCGTCGATCAATCGCGCGAAAGACACCGAATCGTCGGCCCAGATCCATTCGAACTCGTCGGGGCGGAATCCGGCGACTTCGGCCGCGCGCCAGCCGAACAAACGCTCGGCGCCCTTTGACCAGCTCAAGACCCGGCGCTCACCGTCGAATTCGATGATCGCGAGCGGCGAATTGTCGCTGTGGGCCTTGAGACGGCCGAGCGCCGCGGAGAGGTCATCACGCTGATGCGCAAGCTCCTGACGCTGGCGGCACAGTTCGACGAACACCGCGACCTTGTTACGGACCACCTGCGGTTCGACGGGCTTGAAAAGATAATCGACGGCACCCGCTTCATAGCCCCGAAAGCTGCGGCGCTCGTCCGTTGCCATCGCCGTCAGGAAGATGATCGGCACGCCGCAGGTCCGTTCGGTCCCGCGCATCAACTCGGCGAGCTCGAATCCGTCCATGCCCGGCATCTGCACGTCGAGCAGCGCGAGCGCGAAATCGTGAATCAGCAACAATTCCAGCGCCTCGACGCCGGAACGCGCCTTGAGAATCTCGAGCCCATCGCGCCGGAGCAGCGCATCGAGCGCCGTGAGATTTTCCTCGACGTCGTCGACCAGCAGGATTTTTACGGGATCAAGCTGCATTGTCCAACGTCCCTAGCCCGGCCGCGCTGCGGCGGTATATCTTTTCGTTCGCCGCGAAATCGGCGAAACAGTCGGAATGATGCGAAAAGCGCAGTGTTTCCTTTGAACCTAGACCGAGAAACCCACCGCGCACCAGTGAATCGCCAAACAATCCCAATGCGCGATCCTGCAATTCCCGGTCGAAATAGATGAGGACGTTGCGGCTCGAAACCAATTGGACCTCGCTGAATACTTCGTCGCTGGCGAGGCTGTGCGCCGCGAACACGGCGCGGGCGCGTAGCGATTTGTCGAACACCGCGGCGCCATATGCCGCGGTATAATAATCCGAGAGTGACGACTTTCCGCCTGATCGTCGGTGGTTCTCGGTGAACTGCGGAATGCGCTCCAGATCGTAAATGCCCGCCGCCGCCTTTTCCAACGCCGCCGGGCTGATATCCGTGCAGTAGAAAATCGTGCGATCTTCCAGTTCTTCTTCTCGAAAGAGGATCGCGAGCGAATAAAATTCCTCACCGTTGGCGCAGCCCGCGATCCAGACCTTGAGCGACGGGTAGGTCCGCAAATGCGGAACGACCTTTTCACGGAGCGCCCGAAAATATTCGGGATCACGGAACATCTCACTCACCTGAATGGTGAGAAAGCCCATCATCTCGGTGAACATATGCCGGTTGCGCAGCAGCAGGTGCTGAAGCTCGGACAGGCTCGCGCAGCCGAAACGCTGCTGCGCGCGCAGCAGTCTGCGGCGGAGCGATTCGCGGGAATAGCCGCGAAAATCATAGTTATAATAGCGCCATATCGCTTCCAGCAGCAGATCGAGCTCGATATCCTCATAGGGCGGGAGCGGCTCGCTCACCGCGGCATCCACACGCGGACCAGCGACAGGAGCTTGTCGACGTCAAGCGGCTTGGCGAGATAATCGTTGGCGCCGGCTTCGAGACATTCGCGCTGATCCTGCGGCATCGCCTTTGCGGTGAGCGCCAGGATCGGGAGCTCCCTCCAGCGCGGCCGGCCGCGGATCGCGCGGGTGGCCGCCAGGCCATCCATCTCGGGCATCATCACATCCATCAGCACGAGGTCCACCGGAGCGGCGTTGCCCTGCTCCACGGCGTCGAGGGCGTGGAGCGCCTCCTTGCCGTTGCGGGCGATCTTCACCGTGGCGCCATGCGGTTCGAAAATGCTGGTGAGGGCGTAGACGTTGCGGATGTCGTCTTCGACGACCAGGATATTGCGGCCGTCGAGCGCGGCATCGCGGTTGAGCGACTTGGCGATCATCGCCTGCTGGTTCTCGGGCAGTTCGGAAACCACCTGGTGGAGGAACAGCGTCACTTCATCGAGCAGGCGCTCGGGCGATTTGGCGCCCTTCACGATGATCGACTTGGAATATCTGCGCAGACGCAATTCCTCGTCGCTCGACAGATCCCGCCCGGTATAGACGATCACCGGAGGGAATCCGACGCTCTCGTCCGCGCTGAGCCGCTCCAGGAGATCCAGCCCGGGCATGTCCGGCAGGTTCAGGTCGAGCACCATGCAGTCAAAGGTCGCTTCGCCCAGCCGCTGGAGGCACTCCGCGGCGCTATGCGCGCGTTCGGTTTCGACATCGCGCGAGGCCAGCAACAGCTTGATGCTGTCAGCCTGAACAGCGTCGTCCTCGACGATCAGCACGCGGCGCATGCGCTGGGCCATCCGCGCCTCCAGCCCCTCGAGCATGTCGATCAGCTGCTCGCGCTTCACTGGCTTGAACAGATAGCCGATCGCGCCGTTCGCCAGCGCGGCCTGGGTATCGTCATCGACCGAGACGACATGCACCGGGATATGCCGCGTGCGTACGTCGCGCTTGATCCGGTCGAGCACCGAAAGACCGGTATGATCGGGCAGGTTCATATCGAGAATGACGGCGTGCGGCAGATATTGTCGCGCCATCAGCGCGCCTTCGTCAGCGGTGCCCGCGATCAGGCATTGCAGCCCCAGTTCGTGCGCGATGTCGCACAATATGCGCGCGAACACCGGGTCGTCCTCCACCACCAGAATCACCCGAGCCGTCCCGGACAGGCGTTCGCGATCGTCCTCCGCAGGCTGGGCGTCGCGCTTGCGGACGAGTCTGGGTCTGGCGGGTTGCGGCTCGGTCCGGACCGCATCCGCGGGCTGGACCAGCGCGGCGTCGTAAACATGCGGCAGGACCAGCGAGAAGCTGCTGCCTTCGCCCGGAGCGCTCTCGACGGCCACTTCCCCACCCAGAAGCCGGGACAGTTCACGCGAGATGGACAGCCCCAGGCCGGTGCCGCCGAACTTGCGGTTCACCGCGCCATCCGCCTGGCGGAACGCCTCGAAGATCATCTCCTGCTGCTCCGCCGGA
>NZ_DATMGG010000155.1:0-3387 GCF_035555815.1 Sphingomonas sp. | reverse complement strand
GCGGCAACGGCGGCAAGGGCGGCGACATCATCTTCGAGGCGGTCGCCGGGCTGAACACGCTGATCGATTTCCGCTACACCCAGCATTTCCGCGCCCCGCGCGGCAAGGGCGGTGCCGGATCGAACATGACCGGCGCGGGCGGGCGCGACCTGGTGATCCAGGTGCCTGTCGGCACGCAGATCCTGGCCGATGACGAAGAACGCACGCTGCTGCTCGACATGACCGAGATCGGCCAGCGCGCGGTGTTCCTGAAGGGCGGCGACGGCGGGCGCGGCAACCTCAGCTACAAGACCTCGACCAACCGCGCCCCGCGCCAGCACGGCACGGGCTGGCCAGGCGATGAGGCCTGGGTGTGGCTGCGGCTCAAGCTGCTCGCCGATGCCGGGCTGGTCGGGCTGCCCAACGCTGGCAAGTCGACCTTCATCAACGCGGTGTCGAACGCGAAGGCCAAGGTGGGCGCCTACGCCTTCACCACCACCCGTCCGCAGCTGGGCGTGGTGACGCACAAGAACCGCGAGTTCGTGCTCGCCGACATCCCCGGCCTGATCGAGGGCGCGGCGGAAGGGGCCGGGATCGGCGATCGTTTCCTGGGCCATATCGAGCGGTGCCGCGTGCTGCTGCACCTGGTCGACGCGCATGGCGACGATCCGGTCGAGGCGTATCGCGTCGTCCGCGAAGAGCTGGACAATTACGGCGCCGGCCTGACCGACAAGGTCGAGGTGATCGCGCTGAACAAGGTCGATCTGCTCGACGACGAACTGACCGAGGCGCTGTCCGCCGAACTGGCCGAGGCGAGCGGGGCGGAGGTCATTCCGATTTCCGGCGCGACCGGCGCGGGCGTCGAGGCGGTGCTCGACCGGCTGATCGGCGCGATCGGTCCGGGCGAAGCCTCCTCTCCTCCCGAACCGGGCGAGGACGACGGCGAGGAACCGGTCGAATGGTCGCCGCTCTGAAAGCTCTCTCCCCGTCAGGGGAGAGGGTCGGGAGACAGAGAAAGCGGCAGGCGCGCGGACGGGGGATCGCCCCCTCTCCCCTCAGGGAGAGAGGGAGATGAACGTCTTCACCCCCGCCGCCTGTCCGCGCCTGATCGTCAAGGTCGGATCGTCGCTGCTGGTCGATCCGTCGGGCGCGATCCGCGTCGCGTGGCTGGCGGGGCTGGCCGATGCGATCGCCGCGCGTGCCGCCGCTGGCCAGCAGGTCGCGATCGTCTCGTCCGGCGCGATCGCGCTCGGCGCGCGCCGGCTGGGGCTGGCCAAGGGCGGCCGCGCCAGCCTGGAGGACGCGCAGGCCGCCGCCGCGACCGGGCAGATCGCGCTGTCCGCCGCCTGGGCCGATGCGCTGAGCGTGCACGGCATCACCGCCGCGCAGATGCTGGTGACGCTCGACGACCTCGAGGACCGCCGACGCTACCTCAACGTCGCCGCGACGGTGGGACGCCTGCTCAAGCTGGGCGTGGTGCCGGTGATCAACGAGAATGACAGTGTCGCCACCGCCGAGATCCGGTTCGGCGACAACGACCGGCTGGCGGCGCGTGCCGGCGCGGCGGCGGCGGCGGGCGGCGTGGTGCTGCTGTCGGACATCGACGGGCTGTACGACCGCGATCCGCGCGAACCGGGCGCGGTCCACATTCCGCTGGTCGAGCGCATCGACCGGCGCATCGTCGCGATGGCCGGCACCGGCTCCAGCTCGGGCATGGGATCGGGCGGAATGGCGTCGAAGGTGCAGGCGGCGCGAATCGCCACCGGGGCCGGCGCGCATCTGGCGATCGTATCGGGGCTGGCGGAACGCCCCCTCGACGCGCTCGACGGCGGGCGCTGCACGGTGTTCCTCGCCGAACGCGCGGCGCCGGCGCGCAAGGCGTGGCTGGCCGGCGGGCTGACCGCCAAGGGCACGATCCACGTCGACGCCGGCGCCGCGCGCGCGCTGGGCGAAGGGCGCAGCCTGCTCGCCGCCGGCGCGACGCGGGTCGAGGGCAGGTTCGCGCGCGGCGACCTGGTCGCGATCGTCGGGCCGTCCGGTCCGGTCGCGCGCGGGCTGATCGAATATGCCGCCGCCGACGCCGCGCTGATCGCCGGCAGGCGCAGCGACGAACACGCCGCGATCCTGGGCTATGCGCCGCGATCGACGCTGATCCACCGCAGCAACATGGCGCTGTTGTGAGATTGAACTCGCCCCCCCTCCCGTTCGCCCTGAGCCTGTCGAAGGGCCGTACTTCTTCCCCGCCGGGCAAAGAACGGTGCTTCGACAAGCTCAGCACGAACGGAGATGGTGCATGAAGCTCGCTATCACCGGCGGCACCGGGTTCGTCGGCGGGTGCCTGATCGCGCAGGCGATCGCCGCCGGGCACGCTGTCCGCGCCCTCACCCGCCGCCCCCAGCCAGCGCGCGACGGAGTCGCGTGGGTCGAGGGCGCGCTCGATGACGGGCCGGCGCTCGCCCGGCTGGTCGAGGGCGCCGACGCGGTGATCCACGTCGCCGGCGTGGTCAACGCGCCGGATCGCGCCGGCTTCGCCCAGGGCAATATCGAGGGCACCCGCGCGATGCTCGCCGCAGCGCAGGCCGCCGGGGTGGCGCGGTTCGTCCATGTCTCCTCGCTCGCCGCGCGCGAACCGGGGCTGTCCGCCTATGGCTGGTCGAAGGCGGAGGCAGAGGCACTGGTGCGCGCCGCCCCCCTGTCGTGGAGCATCGTCTGCCCGCCGGCGATCTACGGCCCCGGCGACATGGAGATGCTCGAACTGTTCCGGCTGGCGAAATGGGGCATCGCGCTGCTGCCGCCGGGCGGGCGGATGTCGGCGATCGAGGTGAGCGACCTCGCCCGGCTGCTGCTCGCGCTCGCCGCCACCGACGATCGGCTCGTCCTCGATGCCGATGACGGTACGCCGGGCGGATGGAGCCACCGCGCCTTCGCGCGCGCGATCGGTGACGCGGTCGGGCGCCGTGTCCTCACCATCGCGCTGCCCCGTCCGCTGATGATGGCCGGCGCCTGGATCGACCGGCTGATCCGTGGGAAGCGCGCCAAGCTGACCCCCGATCGCGTCGCCTATTTTTGCCACCCCGACTGGGTGATCGATCCCGCGCGCCGCGCGCCGTCGCAGCTATGGCAGCCGCAGGTGCAAACGCGGGCGGGCTTGGCCGCCACCGCCGCCGCCTATCGCGCGGCCGGGCTGCTCTGATCCGCCGGCGCCGCGCGGACGACACGCTTCAGCCCTATTTACCTGCCAAGCCGCACCCGACTAAGGACCGAGCATGAGCAACCGCAATCAGATCCTCGACATCGTCCAGGCGCAGATCGAACCCTTCAACAAAAAGGGCTTGGCGCTGAGCGAAGCCACCAGTTTCCAGGGCGACCTGGAATGGGACAGCCTGACGGTGATGGATTTCGTCGCCG
>NZ_DATMGG010000154.1:0-7487 GCF_035555815.1 Sphingomonas sp. | reverse complement strand
CCGATCGGTTGCTGGGCACCTCCCCGTGGTTTCTGCTCGGGTTGCTGTTCCTCGGAATCGCGGCTGCGTTCAGGAACATCATTCGGATTTCATCCAGGCGCCCGAAGTGATTTTCGGGCGTTTGTCGTAATTTCTTGGGGCTGACAGCGTGGCGGCAGGTTCTGGCAAGATCGACCCGATGCACCAGTTCGAGGTGCAGACGATCTGGGACGGTTTCTCGATCGGCGGGCATCAGATCGCCTTCACGAATAGTGCCGCATGGATGTGCGTGACGGTGCTGGCGCTGTGGGGCTTCATGCTGATGGGCATGAAGCGTCAGGTCGTCCCGTCGCGCGGCCAGATGCTGGTCGAGAATTTCGTCGGCTTCATCGATTCGATGCTCGCGCAGAACGTCGGCAAGGACGGCAAGAAGTACGTTCCCTACGTCTTTTCGCTGTTCATGTTCATCCTGTTCGCCAACATCCTCGGGCTGTTGCCGCTGGGCGTGGTCGGCATCCATCCGTTCACCTTCACCAGCCACTTCACGATCACCGGCATCCTGGCGATCATGAGCTTCTCGATCGTGCTGATCGTCGGGTTCTGGAAGCACGGCCTCCACTTCTTCAGCCTGTTCGTGCCGCACGGCACGCCGCTGTGGCTGATCTGGCTGATCCCGGTGATCGAGTTCGTCAGCTTCATGGTGCGGCCGTTCTCGCTGGGTCTGCGACTGTTCGTCGCGATGACCGCGGGCCACGTGCTGCTGAAGGTGCTGGCGGGATTCGTCATCAATTCGTCGAACGCCGGCATCGTCTATGGCCTGGGCATCGGCATCCCCAGCTTCGTGCTGATGATCGGCATCTCGGCGCTCGAGCTGCTGGTGGCCGGCATCCAGGCCTATGTGTTCGCGCTGCTGACGTCGCTGTACATCAACGACGCCGAGCATCTTCACTGAGTTTTCGTTCGTACCAACGCCAAGTTTGACACGGGAGTTTTTCAAAATGGATCCAGCAGCAGCAAAGCTCATCGGTGCCGGTCTCGCCGCGATCGGCGCGGGCATGGCCGCGATCGGTGTGGGTAACGTGTTCGGTTCGTTCCTCGAGGGCGCGCTGCGCAATCCGGGCGCGGCCGATGGCCAGCAGGGCCGCCTGTTCATCGGCTTCGCGGCCGCCGAGCTTCTCGGTCTGCTCGCGTTCGTCGTCGCGATGATCCTGATCTTCGTCGCGTAACAAGGGAGTTTTCGGGCGGGCTTCCGGCCCGCCTGAAGGACCGATATGCCTCAGATCGCGCAATTGGGGGCCACCTGGGCCTCGCAGCTCTTCTGGCTGGTGCTGACCTTCGGCATCGTGTTCGTGGTCGTCGGCCGCGGCATGGTTCCCAAGGTGCAGGCGACGATCGATGCGCGCGACGCATCGGTCGCGGCCGACCTCAAGGCGGCCGAGGCCGCGCGCGCCGAGGCCGACGCGGTCGAGGAAAAATGGCGCGCGGAGGAAAATGCCGCGCGTGAGGCTGCCCAGCGCAAGCTGGCCGAGGCGCGCGCCACGGCGGCAAGCGCGACCGAAGCGAAGCTGGCCAGTGCCGGGGAAGCTTCGCACGCGCAGATCGCCGCGGCGGAGGCGCGTATCGCCGCCGCCAGCGCCGATGCGATGAACGAAATCGAGGGCGTGGCGGCCGATGCCGCGCAGCAGATCGTCGCGCGGCTGGCGGGCTTCAACGTCACCAAGGCCGACGCGAGCGACGCGGTGAAGGCGGTGATCCGTGGTTGAAGCAGGCAGTGTTCCCGTGACGCATGAAGAGACCGGAGCCCCGGCGCATCATGCGGAGCCGGCGGTGTTCGGCGTGCTCGATGCGACGGTGTGGGTGTCGATCGCGATGCTCGCGTTCGTCGGCATCCTGCTGTGGAAGAAGGTGCCGGCGCTGATCACCGGCGGGCTGGACAAGCAGATCGCGGCGATCCGCCAGCGGCTCGACGAGGCCAAGCAGCTCCGTGCCGAGGCCGAGGCGCTGCGCGACGAATATGCGCGCAAGATCGCCGACGTCGAGAACCAGACCAGCGCGATCGTCGCTCATGCAGAGGACGAGGCCAAGGCGCTGATCGCCAAGGCCGAGGTCGATGCCGCCGAGCTGGTCAAGCGCCGCGCGCGGATGGCGGAGGACAAGATCGCTGCCGCCGAGCGCACCGCGCTCGCCGAGGTTCGCGCCAAGGCCGCCGATGCGGCGACCCGCGCCGCCCGCGCGCTGATCGCTGAAAAGCACGGTGCGAGCAGCGACAAGGTGCTGGTGGATGCCACGATTGCGGGGATCGACCGGTTGAACTAGTTTCGGCCGGTGCTGGCCGACTCATTTCGCCACAATTTTTCCGGGCTGTTTCGCTTTTCCGGGCGAAGCAGCCCGCGACTGTTTTGGCCCTATGCGATTGTGATGACCGCGATATTGTTCGTCGCGATGCCGCTCATGATGCAGTGGTTCATGGCGCCGTTTTTTCGGAGCGCCGGGAAAATCCTCGCTGACCATCCGGACCTTGCGCGCAGCGGCGACGCCATCGCGTATTCGGATATTTCGGAAGAGGTCGCGCTGCCCGCAAATTTCTTCGTCGATCTGGTGACGGCTGTCGCCTCGATGGTTGGAATCTACATCGCGTTGATCTCGGCCAGTGTCGTCCGACGCCTGCATGACGGTGGAAGGAGCGCGATCTGGGGCATGGTGCCCCTCGTCCTGCTCGTTTTTGGCCTGGCGGGGATGCGGTATCTGTTCGCCGGTATCGGCACCGGCGCGGACCTCCATCCGGGCGTATTCGCGCTGATGTTCTGCAACAACGTCGTCTATCTGGCGTCGCTGGCGGTGTTGTTTTTTCAGCTCGTCCGGATCAGCGATCCGCACGACAATCACTATGGGCGAGCGCCTGATGCTGAACGGGAACTGCCCTGAGTGCGATCACTACCGCTGGAGACTGACCGAATGAAGACCGTCCTGCTGCTTGCTGCGCTGAGCGTGGCGACTCCCGCGCTGGCCCAGAACGCGGGTGCCCCCGCCGCCGCCCCGGCCGCCGCTGCCAAATATACGCTGGATACGCCGCTCGAGACGATCGTCGCCGATCCGGCGGCGCGCAAGGTGCTCGACGATACCATCCCCGGCGTCACCACCCACGAAGCCTATGACATGTTCAAGTCGATGAGCCTCGCTCAGCTTCAGCCGATGTCCGGCGGCAAGCTGACCGACGAGGCGCTGGCCAAGGTCAAGGCGGCGCTGGCGACGATCAAGTAGCGCGATTACCGCCGCCGCCGCCGACCGCCTATTTCGGCTTGCGGAAGCGATAGACGAACTGGTCGGTCTTGCCGCGGATCGTCGCGTCGAACACACCGGCGGTGCGCGGGTCGTCGGGATTGCGCAACACCGCCAGTTCGCCGTCGAAGCGAAACCCTGCCGCCTCGATCTCGGCGCGGGCGGCGGCGGGGTCGATACGGTGGAGCGTCTGGGGTGCGGCGAAACCCGGGTCGGCGTTGGCGACGTGATCGGCCACCAGCAGCACGCCGCCGGGCTTGAGCGCGGCATAGAGGCGCTTCGCGGCGGTGGCGGCCGTGCCGGCGGGCCACCGCGTCAGGTGCAGGTCGTGCCAGTTCTGCACGGTGATGATCGCGTCGAGCGGTTCGGGAAAGCTCACTGCCGCCAGCGGATCGCCCAGCGTGGTGACGTTGGCATAGCCGGCGACGGCGGCCTTCTGCTTCGCGATCGCTTCGGCGCTGCCCAGCGATTCGCCGGGCGAATAGGCATAGACATGGCCCTTCGGCCCGACCAGCGGCGCCAGGATGTGCGTCCAGTAACCGCCGCCGGGGATGAAATCGGCGACCTTGGCGCCCGGCTTGACCCCCATGAAGGCGATCACCGCGCCGGCGTGGCGCGCGGCGTCGCGCTCCTTTTCCGCCGCCGGGCGGGCGGGATCGGCGAGCGCGGCGGTGATGGCGGGGGTGAGCGCCTGCGCGCCGAGTGCGACGGGGGTTGCGGCCAGCAACAGGGCGGCGATGGCGCGTTTCATCACGGCGAATCCTCTCCAGAATGTGGCGATCAGGCTACGCCTTATCCGCGCGCTTGGGAATTCGCCGCGCACGCGGCGGTCACGGTTTTCAGGAACGCGCTGACCTCAGCGTCGATGCTGGCCAGCGCGCGGGCGCCACCGAGCGGGCCGAACCGGCGGTGGCGCAGCCCGGATGGGATGGTGACAGCGGGCAGCAGCGCGGCGTCGTGGAAGTCGAGGTGGCGAAGATTGCCCAGCTCGACGCGGTGTGCGGCGGGGTTGTCGCCCGCGACCAGTGCCCAGTCGGCGGCGCGACGGCGCACGCTGCGTTCGGCCTCGGTCGGATCGCTGCCGGTGACGTAGAGAATCGGCCGCGCCGGGGCCGAGGCCTTGGCCGCGCCCGAATAGTCGCCGTCGAGGTTGATCGCGGCGACCAGCGGCACCGGCGATCGCGTCAACGCCAGCACCGCGGCCGCGCCGCCGATCGAATGGCCGATCGCGACGAGGCATCCCCGGTCGAACGCGACGCCGTCCAGCGAACCCTGCGCCGCCAGCGTCCGCGCCGCGCGGCCCAGCGCATCCGCCGCGTCGGCGTAACGCTGGTCGCTGACCGGCGGGGAGCCGAGCGGATCCAGCGCGGCGACGACATAGCCGTGGCTGGCGATCCCGGCGAGCAGTGCGCGATAGCCCTGGCCGCCCATCGACGCGCCTGGGGTGAAGATCAGCAACGGATGACGGCCCGCCAGCGGCGGCGCGTCCCACGCCACCGGGCCGCGCGCGGCGATCAGGTCGGCGGCGGCCTGCCCGCCGAAGCGCCGGGCGAGCGAAATGACATAGTCGGGCGGCAGCGGCGCTGCGCTGCCCGCCGATGCGTCGCTCGACGCCGGGTAGAACAGCCACAGGGGACCGTCCGGCCCGTCGGCCGCGCGCAGCCCGACCGGGTGGGCGCCGGCCAGCCGGGCGCCGTCGATCGCGGCGACACCGGCGGCGGTGGGGTGATCGGCGACCTTGGGCGCGGACGGCGTGCAGGCGGCGACCACGCACAGCGCGGCGAAGCCCAGAAGGTGACGACGGCGTGGCAAATTTCCCCCCGATGGCTGATGCATCCGTGAGCAGGATAGCCGCCCCGCCGCCGCCGGTCGACTGGCGCGACGCCGTTGCCGCCCGGCGCTGCACGACCTAGATCACAGACAGATGGCCGACCCCAATGCCCCCGACCGCTTCAACGAGGAAAAGGCGACCTACGCCGTGCGCGGTGCCGACGCGCCCGATCTCGACGCGGGCGTCGCGGCGATCCGCAATGTGGTGAAGACGCTGCCGGCGCGGCCGGGCGTCTACCGGATGCAGGATGCGCGCGGCGACGTGCTCTATGTCGGCAAGGCGCGCGCGCTGAAGAACCGCGTGACCAACTACACCCAGGTCCAGCGGCTGTCGAAGCGGCTGCAGCGGATGGTGGCGCAGACCAGGTCGATGACCATCATCACTACCAATAACGAGGCGGAGGCGCTGTTGCTGGAGGCGCAGCTGATCAAGCGGTTTCGCCCCGCGTACAACGTGCTGCTGCGCGACGACAAAAGCTTTCCGTTCATCCTGCTGCGCAGCGACCAGGAGTTTCCGCGCGTCCAGCTCCATCGCGGCGCGCGGCGGTTCAAGGGCGATTATTTCGGACCGTTCGCGGGCGCGGGCCAGGTGCGGATGACGCTCAACGCGCTGCAAAAACTGTTCCTGCTAAGAAGCTGCACCGACGGATTCTTCAACACGCGTGACCGGCCGTGCCTGCTCTATCAGATCCGCCGCTGTTCGGCGCCGTGCGTCGGACGGATCGATGCCGAGGGCTATGCCGAGTTGGTCGGTGACGCCAAGGCGTTCCTCCAGGGCAAGTCGACCGAGGTGCAGGCCAAGCTGGGCGCGGCGATGACCGACGCGGCCGAACGGATGGATTTCGAGCTGGCGGCGGTCTACCGCGACCGGCTCAAGGCGCTGACCTTCATCCAGGGCAGCCAGGCGATCAACGCCGAGGGTGTCGGCGATGCCGACGTGTTCGCGATGGCGTGCAAGGACGGACAATACGGCATCCAGGCCTTCTTCATCCGCGGCGGGCAGAATTGGGGACACCGCGCCTTCTTCCCCGCGCATACCGCTGACGTGCCCGAGCAGGAGGTGTTTGCCGCGTTCCTGATGCAATTCTATGAGGAAGTCCCGCCGCCGCGCACGGTGCTGGTCGATCGTGCGATGGATGAGGCGGAGGTGCTGGCCGATGCGATGAGCGAGCGCGCCGGTGTGCGCGTGACGATGAGCGTGCCGCAGCGGGGCGACCGGCGGCGACTGATGGAGCAGGCCAGCCGCAACGCCGTCGAGGCGCTCGACCGGCGGCTGGCGGAGAGCACCACGCAGGCGAAGCTGCTGCGCGAGGTCGCCGACCTGTTCGAGCTGCCCGAGCCGCCCGACCGGATCGAGGTCTATGACAACAGCCACATCCAGGGCACCAACGCGCTGGGCGCGATGATCGTCGCCGGACCGGAGGGGTTCCGCAAGAACCAGTATCGCAAGTTCAACATCAAGCGGCCGGAGACGATCGCCGGCGACGATTTCGGCATGATGCGGGAGGTGTTCGGCCGCCGCTTCGCCAATGCGCAGGACGAGGACCGCGACGGAGATACCTGGCCCGATCTGGTGCTGATCGATGGCGGGCGCGGACAGTTGAACGCGGTGAAGGCGGTGCTGGAGGATCTGGGCATCGAGGACGTCTGTCTGGTCGGTGTCGCCAAGGGGCCGCACCACGGGCGCGACGGGCGCGAGGTGTTCCACCTGATGGACGGGCGCGAACTGACGCTGCCGGTCAATTCCCCGGTGCTGTTCTACCTCCAGCGGCTGCGCGACGAGGTTCACCGATTCGCGATCGGCGCGCACCGCGCCAAGCGATCGAAGGCGATCGGCGCTAGCCCGCTCGACGAGGTGCCGGGGATCGGCCCGGCGCGCAAGAAGGCGTTGCTGATGCATTTCGGCACCGCCCGCGCGGTGCGCGGCGCCAGCCTGGAAGACCTGCAAAAGGCGCCGGGGGTGAGCAAGGCGATGGCGCAGAGCCTCTACGACTATTTCCACGCGCGTTGACGCACACGGGATGCGCATATAACTTGTGCATGTTTTGTGGAGATACGCGATGAACGCGCCTGCGAAGGTCGAAACTCGCCGCGCCACCAACGTCACGCTTGATACCGAGGCGGTGGCGGAGGCGAAGGCGCTGGACATCAACGTGTCCCGCGCGTGCGAGGCGGGGCTGAAGGCGGAGATCAGACGGGTTCGCGACGCCCGGTGGATCGAGGACAATCGCGCGGCGATGGAGTCATGGAACGATTGGGTCGAGCAGAACGGCTTGCCGCTCGGTCATTTGCGTCAGTTCTGAATGGCGCGTTTCGATGTCTACCGCTGGCGCGGACAGGACCAGTTGCTGCTTGATTGTCAGGCCGATGGGTTATCGCATCTCACGACACGGTTCGTC
>NZ_DATMGG010000153.1:0-6944 GCF_035555815.1 Sphingomonas sp. | reverse complement strand
CTGCGCCAGGCCGTAGAGCGCCCAGCCATTGGCTGGCGCCTGGACCAGCGCGGCGCGAAACGCCTGCGCGGCGTCGGCGGGCCGGCCCGCCTTCAACAGCGCGGCGCCAAGCGACTGGCTGACCGGATAATACCAGTAGGGCGGTTCCTGATACGGCAGCGCGGCCTCCAGCGCGATCGCCGCACGATACTGGTCGATCGCCGCATCATAGCGCCCGGCGGCATAGGCCATGCGGCCGCGCGCCACCGCCTCCGCCAGCGCGATCAGCTCGGGCGCCGGGACACCCTGTTCGACCAGGCCGGCGATCGCGGGGGAGCGGCGCAGCGCGGCCAGCGCCGCCAGCTCGCCGTCAAACCCGCGCTGGTGACGCCGCTGGGCATAGGCGACCGCGCGCGCATAATGGCGCATCGCCGCGGCATAGGGCAGGCGAGCGTCGGGTGCCGGCATCGCCAGGATCGCCTTTGGCGTCGCGAATTGCGCCATGGCCAGGAACGGCGCGGCGTCGATCGCCTGGATCCACCCGATCTTCGCCGAGGTCGCCGGATCGAGCAGCGTGCGCAGCCGCCGTGCCTCCCGGATCGCAGTGCCCATGTCGCCGGCCAGTTGGGCAGAGGTGACGATGAAATGGATGTTGTGCGGATAATAGCCATAGCGGGCGAGGCCCTGGTCGTTCGAGCTGCGCAGGAACGCCTCATCCGCCCGCGCCGCCGCGATGTTGACCCGCACCGAATCGGCATAGCGTCCGACCAGCTGATAGATATGACCCGGCATGTGGACGAGGTGGCCGGCGCTGGGCACCAGCGGCGTCGCCAGCCGATCCGCCGCCGCTTCGGCCCGGCGGGGCGTGGCGCTGTTCTCCATCAGGTGGATGTAGAGGTGATTGGCCTGCGGCTGGCTGGGCGTGCGGGCCAGCACCGTCTCGATCAGCCGCACCGCATTGCCCGAACGGCCGACCGGGGTGCGCTTGTCCGCCTCCCAATAGTTCCACGGCGTCGTGTCCATCGCCGCCTCCGCCGCGAGGACGGCGACATCATCCTGCTCGGGAAAGCGGCGCGCGACGGCGATCATCGCATCGGCATAGGCATCGTCCAGCGCGGCGCGGTCGGCGGCGGGGTCGACCGAATAGCGTCGGGCGACCGCGTCGATCAGCGCCTGTTCCAGCGGCGTCGCGCCGGGCCGCAGCGCTCGCGCGCGGGCGATCGCCGCCATCGCCGCCGGGCGGTCGCGATCGTCCATCGGCGCGTTGATGTTGGGCCCCAGCGCGACCGCCTCGCCCCACCAGCACAGCGCGCAGTCGGGATCGAGCCGCTGCGCTTCCCGGAACGATCGCACCGCGCCGGCATGGTTGAAGCCATAGCTGAGCATCAGTCCCTGATCGAAATAGAGCCGGGCCGGCTCCTTCGCCGTCACCGCCAGATGGCGCGGCGCGCTCAGATCGGCATAGAGCGGCATCGTCGGCGCCTGCGCGCCGGCGGGCGGGGTGGCGCGGCTGGCGAGCAGAAGCTGCTGCCGGAATTGCGCGCGCCCCCCGCTACCGCTGCACACCGACTGCGCCTGCCGGATCGGATCGAGCAACGATGGCGTGGTGAGCCGATCGGGCGCGTTGGCGACGCTGGCCAGCATCAGGCCGGCGCTGGCCGATACTGCCGCCCTGACCAGATTCTGCATCGCGGCCCCCGCTTCCGATGTCGGATCAGGATGCCCCCGGCACCGCCCTTTCACGCAAGAGCAATACCGGCCTTTCCTGCGGAGTGCCAAATACCATCATTACCGCGACGAAACAACAAAGGTCCGTCATGAACAGCGGATGACGATGTGCCGGCGGGTGCTTGATCTTGGCGAGGTCTCTACGTTGTCTGACCTTTCGGCCACCGTCCCAAGCGATCCAGCCCACACTATGGCAGCAGCAGCGACGCATCCCCGTAAGAGTAGAAACGGTAGTCATTTTCTATCGCATAGGCGTAAGCGTCTTTCATCCGTTCCAGCCCCATCAGCGCCGATACCAGCATGAACAAGCCGGCCTCCTTCCCAAAGGCGACCCACTCCAATCCCACGCGCGAATCCATGCGAAAGCGCGTTCGCAAGCATGTCTGTCGGGAAGCTTGTTTAAGGGCTGGTGCCGCCTACAGGACTCGAACCTGTGACCCCCGCATTACGAATGCGATGCTCTACCAACTGAGCTAAGGCGGCTCGGGGCCGGGCCCAGGGGGCTCGGTCGAGGCGGCGGCGCTTAGCAGCGTGTGGGCGGTCGCGCAAGCGGGGGCGGCACGGCGGTGGGCTTTACGCCGTGTTTACCACATCCAGTGCACATCTCCCCGGAAGAGGATGCACGTATGCATCCGGCGAAGGACGGCTTCATGGATAGTGCGCGTGGCAACGACGAGCGGCTGGATGCCCAGTCCCAGGTGGACCAGCCCGGCGGCCCGGTCGGCGATATCGCGGTCGATGTCGGCGACGACGAACGGCGGATGCACGTGCGTGCCTATAATCACTGGGTGTCGCTGCTGCGCGGACGCGCCTATCCCTCGATCGAGGATCTCGATCCGGCGTCGATCGCCGATTTCGGCCCGCACAGCGTGCTGCTCGATTTCACCGGCGGGATCGAGGACCCGCGCATCCAGTTTCTCGGCCGGGCGCTGCGCGAGGAATGCGACATCGACATCGGCATCACCCATATCGCCGAAGTGCCGGGCCGGTCGCTGCTGTCGCGGCTGACCGACCATTATCTCCAGATCATCGCCAATCGCGCCCCGATCGGATTCGAGGCGGAATTCGTCGGCACGCGCGGGTGCAACACGCTGTATCGCGGCATCCTGATGCCGTTTTCGTCCGATGAGGACACCATCGATTTCATTTACGGCGTGATCAACTGGAAGGAGATGGTCGACGCCGATACCCAGGCGAAGCTGGCTGCCGAGGTCGCCGCCGCGCGCCGCGCCGCGCCCGCCGCGCCGGCGCCGGTGTGGGCCGACGGCCCCGGATCGGGCTTTGACAGTGATGTCGCCGACGCCGGCGACGACCAGCCGCTGCCCGCCGAGGCCGGGCTGGCCGACCACCTGTTCGCCGCGCGCGAATCGGCGCTTGCCGCCAGCGTGATCGAAACGCGCGGCCGCGCCGTGCTCTATCGCGCGCTGGCCCGCGCCTATGGTTTTGCCCGCGCGACCGAGGATGACGCCGAGGGCTATGCCGAACTGCTGGCCGATGCCGGGCTGAAGGCGCAGGCGCGTGCGCCGATGACGCCGATCGTCAAGCTGGTGTTCGGCGCCGATTACGACAAGACGCGCGTGACCGAATTCGCCGCGGTGCTGACCCACGCCGCGCGGCATGATGTCGATCCTGCGGCGTTGCCGGTGTTCCTCGACAGCTACAAGGGCGGGATCAAGGGCGTGGTCGCCGCCGAGCGCGCCGCGCGCCGGCCGGTTGGCAAGCCGTCGGGCTGGGACGCGGTCGCCGCCGAATTGCGTCGCCGCCCCCCGATGGCGCGGGTCGAGATCGGTGAGATCGATGCGGAGTTCGTCCTGCTTCTGGCGCGAAAGGCATCGGGTGGCGCGTTCGACGTCGTCGCCGTGGAAGAGGACAAGGCGCTGACCGATCGCGCCGCGCGTCGCGCCGCGGCATGACCTTCGCAACCGCGGCAAGCCTTCGCACCTGCCACAAGCCTTGAGCCGGTAACGTGCCGGGGGCATAGCCTCCGGATGGCTAAACAAACGATCAAGTCGCTGTCGCAGGCGCTGGACGCCCGACTCACTGAAGGTGCTCTCCCCGGAGAGATTGAAGGCCTGGACAAGGCTGCGCGGGCGGAGGCCGCGCGCTTCATCGCGGAGACTGGCGCGCTGCGCCCGCCCGGCACCGCCGCGATCGCGCTGGAGGCGCTGGAGACCGAGGGCCGCGAACGCCGGATGCGGCTGGCGGTGGTCAACGACGATATGCCGTTCCTGCTCGATTCGATCGCGTCGACGATCGCTGCCTACGACATTCCGATTGACCGGATCATCCACCCGGTGCTGCCGGTCACCCGCGACAGCGACGGTGCATTGTCGGCGATCGGCGCGGGCGGCCGCGAATCGATGATCTACATCGAGCTGCGCCGCGCCGACGCGCGCGAACGGCGCGGGCTGGTCGCCGAGCTGGAACGCAACCTGGGGCACGTCCGCAGCGCGGTGACCGACTGGCCCGAATTGCAGAAGGCGATGCGCGGCGACGTCGAGCGGCTGGCGGCAGCGGGCAACGCCGAAGGCGCGGCGCTGCTGCAATGGTTCCACGACAAGAACATGACGCTGCTCGGTCATGAGCAATGGCGCCGCGACGGCAAGACGCGCGGGCGGCTGGGCCTGGCGCGTCACGAACTGGCGATCCCGCTGCTGGCGGAGGCGTCGCGCGCACTGGCGCTCGAATGGTTCGAGAAGGGCGGCACCGCGCCGCTGCTGCTCAAGTCCAACTGCATCTCGACCGTCCATCGCCGCGTGCCGCTCGATCTGGTGCTGGTGCCGTTGGTCGAGGACGGCAAGATTGCCGGCCTGTCGCTGCACGCCGGGCTGTGGACCAGCGCCGCGCTGCACAGCCTGCCGGAGGAGGTGCCGGTGCTGCGCGAGCGGCTGCGCGATCTGGAGAACAAGTTCGGCTTCGATCCCAAGGGGCATACCGGCAAGGCGATGGCGCACGCGCTGACCGCGCTGCCGCACGACCTGACCGCCGCCTTCCAGCCCGCCGAGCTGGAGCGGCTGACGCTCACCGCGATGTCGCTGGCCGATCGGCCGCGGCCCAAGCTGGAACTGGTGCGCTCGACGCTGGGCCGGCACATCTTCGCCTTTGTCTGGCTGCCGCGCGACGACGTCACCACCGCGCGCCGGGTCGGGATCGGCGACATGCTGGCGAGCGCGGCGGACGCGACGGTGCTCAACTGGTCGATCGCGCTGGAGGACGGGGTGGTCGCGCTGCTGCGCTACACGCTGGACGTGCGCGGGGCGGGGCGGGTGCCCGACGTCGCGGCGCTCGACGCGGAGATCGAGCGGATGGTGCGCGGCTGGACCCCGGCGGTGGAGGCGGCGCTGGCCGCGCTGGCCGGCGACGCGCGCGCGGCGCGGCTGACGCTGCGCTATGCCGGCATCTTCCCCAACGGCTACCGGCTGGCCTATTCGCCCGACGAGGCGGCGCGCGACATCCTGCGCATCGCCGACCTGGGCGACGACGGCGCGCGATCGATCCGGATGGTCGCCGATCCGGCGCAGCCCGATCAGCTGCGTCTGCGGCTCTATCGCCTGGGCGGCGCGCTGCCGCTGTCGGACGCGGTGCCGGTCTTCGAGAATTTCGGGTTCCGCGTGATCGAGGAGATCCCGACCCGGCTGACCGGCGAGGACGGCGGTTATATCCACGATTTCGGGGTCGCCCTGCCGGGTGGCGCGGCGCGCTGCGATATCGCCACGATCGAGGGCGCGGTGGCGGCGGTGCTGGAAGGGCACGCCGAGAATGACGCCTTCAACCGGTTGATCGTCGAATCGGGGATGAAGCCGGCGTCGGTGACGTTGTTCCGCGCGTGGTTCCGCTATCTGCGCCAGGCGGGCCTGCCCTACAGCCTGGCGACGGTGGTCGATGCGCTGCGCCGCGCACCCAAGGTGGCGGCCGGACTGATCGAACGGTTCGAGGCGGCGCACGATCCGGCGCAGTCCAAGGGCGCAGAGGCGCGGGTTGTCGCGGCGGACCGCGATATCGAAGCCGGCCTGGTCGCGGTATCGGCGATCGACGACGACCGCATCCTGCGCGCGATCCGCGGCGTGGTCGATGCGACGCTGCGCACCAACGCCTTTACCCCGGCAGCGGCGGAGGCGTTGGCGTTCAAGCTCGACAGCGCGCGCGTGCCCGGCCTGCCGGCGCCGCTGCCGTGGCGCGAGATCTGGGTCTACAGCCCGCGCGTGGAGGGCATCCACCTGCGCGCCGGCCCGGTCGCGCGCGGCGGATTGCGCTGGTCCGACCGGCGCGACGACTTCCGCACCGAGATCCTCGGGCTGATGAAGGCGCAGCGCGTCAAGAACGCGGTGATCGTGCCGGCCGGGGCAAAGGGCGGGTTCTACGCCAAGCAGCTGCCCCCGCCGTCGAACCGCGACGCGTGGCTGGCGGAAGGGAAGGAAAGCTACCGCATCTTCATCCGCACCCTGTTGTCGATCACCGACAACATCGTTGATGGACAGATCGTGCATCCGGCCGGCGTTACCGTGCTCGACGGGGACGATCCCTATTTCGTCGTCGCCGCCGACAAGGGCACTGCGACCTTCAGCGACGTCGCCAACGCGATCGCGCTGGAGCACAATTTCTGGCTGGGCGACGCCTTCGCCAGCGGCGGCTCGGTCGGCTATGATCACAAGGCGATGGGGATCACCGCGCGCGGCGCGTGGATCTCCGTCCAGCGCCACTTCCTGGAAATGGGGATCGACGTGCAGAGCGAGTCGATCAACGTGATCGGCTGCGGCGACATGTCGGGCGACGTGTTCGGCAACGGCATGTTGCTGTCGAAGGCGATCCGGCTGGTCGCGGCATTCGACCACCGCCACATCTTCATCGACCCCGCGCCCGACCCGGCCGCGAGCTGGGAAGAGCGCAACCGACTGTTCCAGCTGCCGCGATCGAGCTGGGCGGATTATGACGCCGCGCTGATCTCCAAGGGCGGCGGAATCTATGCGCGCACCGACAAGACCGTGCCGCTCAGCAAGCAGGCCGCCGAGGTGCTGGGGCTGAGCGTGGGCAATTACGAGCCGACCGCGCTGATCTCCGCGATCCTTCAGGCGCCGATCGACCTGATCTGGTTCGGCGGCATCGGCACCTATGTGAAGGCGGCGGCGGAGAACAACGCCGCGGTCGGCGACCCGGGCAACGACCGGCTGCGTGTCGACGCGGAACAGCTTCGCGCCCAGGCGATCGGGGAGGGGGCCAATCTGGGCGTCACCCAGGCG
>NZ_DATMGG010000152.1:0-4506 GCF_035555815.1 Sphingomonas sp. | reverse complement strand
CGCGATCCTGGATCTGCGCCTGCACCGCCTGACCGCGATGGGCCGCGACGAGATCGGCGACGAGCTCGCCAAACTCGCCGAGACGATCGCCGAGCTGCTCGAAATCCTCGGCAATCGCGCGCGGCTATATGAAGTGATGGTCGCGGAGCTGACCGCGGTGCGCGATGCTTACGCTACCCCGCGCCGCACCGAGATCGCCGCGGCCGCCGACGGCATCGACGACGAGGACCTGATCGAGCGCGAGGACATGGTCGTCACCGTCACGCTCGAGGGCTATATCAAGCGCACCCCGCTCGACACCTTCCGCGCGCAGAATCGCGGCGGCAAGGGGCGCGCCGGCATGGCGACCAAGGACGAGGACGTCGTCAGCGAGCTGTTCGTCACCTCGACCCACACCCCGGTGCTGTTCTTCTCGACGCTGGGCAAGGTCTATCGCATGAAGGTGTGGCGCCTGCCCGAGGGCGGGCCGGCAACGCGCGGTCGGCCGATGATCAACCTGTTGCCGCTGGCGACCGGGGAGACGATTTCGACCGTGCTGCCGCTGCCGGAGGACGAGGCCGAATGGGGCGCGCTCCACGTCATGTTCGCCACCGCCAAGGGTTCGGTGCGGCGCAATTCGATGGACGCCTTCACCAACGTGCCCTCGAACGGCAAGATCGCGATGAAGTTCGAAGGTGAAGACGAGGACGACCGGCTGATCGGCGTCGCGCTGCTGGGTGAAGGGGACGACGTGCTGCTCGCCACCCGCCAGGGCAAGGCGATCCGCTTCGCCGGCGACGACGTCCGCGAGTTCCAGAGCCGCGCGTCGACCGGCGTTCGCGGGATGCGGCTGGCGGAGGGCGACGAGGTCATTTCGCTTTCGATCCTCCACCGTTCAGGCGCGACGCAGGAGGAGCGCGAGGAATATCTGCGCTTCGCCCCGTGGAAGGCGACCGAGCGCGAGGGCGAGCCGACGATGCCGCTTGACCGGTTCGAGCATCTGCGCGCGCACGAGCAGTTCATCCTGACGGTGTGCGGCAACGGCTATGGCAAGATGTCGTCGGCCTATGAATATCGCCGTACCGGGCGCGGGGGTCAGGGCATCACCAACATCGACAACATCGCCCGCAACGGCCCCGTCGTCGCCAGCTTCCCCGCGACCAAGGCGCAGCAGCTGATGCTGGTGACGGATCAGGCCAAGCTGATCCGCATCCCGCTGGGCGACCTGCGCGTGATCGGGCGCGGCTCGGCGGGCGTGCGGCTGTTCAACGTCGCCGACAACGAACATGTCGTGTCGGCCGCGCGGATCGAGGAGAGCGAGGACGAGGCCGAAGCCAATTTGGGCGACGGCGTGACCGAAGGCGCGCCGACCCCCGACGCGGACACCGGCGAGGATCTGGCGGCGGGGCCGGACGGCGGCGAATGACCGCCACCACCGCCTACAAGGTGCTGACCGCCGCGCAGATGGACCTGCTGGAGCAGGCGGGTAGATTCGCGGGCGCGCCGGTCGATCTGGCCGACGGCTATATCCACCTGTCGACCGCGCACCAGCTCACCGAGACCGTCGACAAGCATTTCGCGGGGCAGGACAATCTCCACGTCGCGGCGGTCGACCTCGAGGTGCTGGGCGCGGCGGTGAAGTGGGAGGAGTCGCGCGGCGGCCAGTTGTTCCCGCACCTCTATGCCCCGCTGCCGCTCGACGCGGTGATCGCCTACGGTCCGCTGGAGCGCGACGCCGATGGCACGGTGCGGCTACCCGTCGCGGGTTAGGGTTCGTCCGGTCGAAACCGGATCGCCGTCGTTTCCACGATCGTCCTCCCCGCCCGGGCGAGGCCTCTGCAAAACTCCCCGTTCGTGCTGAGCTTGTCGAAGCACCGTCCTTCTTCCTCGCACCATTAGAAGAAGGAGGACGATGCTTCGACAAGCTGAGCACGAACGGAGGTGTTGCTCCCTTTTCGCTGAGACCTCGCCTGCGCGAAAGCGCCGGTATTTCACAACCGGTGATGCAGCGCATCCCCCGGTGCTTCCTTGACCAGCCGCCGCACCACGCCGAGCGCGATCAGCGCCTGCCCGGCCAGATAGGTCGGCCACACCAGCCAATCGGGGATCGGCGAACCCGCCAGCGGGCCGATCCGCGCGAAGATCAGCCAGTCGGACACCACGAACAACATCGCGCCGATCGCCACCGCTCGCGGAAACCCGCTGATCAGCGCCGCCCCTGCCATCGCCCCCAGCCCGGCCGCGTAGATCGCGATCCCCGGCCCTGCACTACGGTCGTCGGGCAACAGGTAAGACACGAACGGCACCAGGATCAGCGCCGGCAGCGCCGCCATCAGCGGCCGCGCGCGATGGCGCAGATAGAGCACCACCGCGACAACGTGCCCCGCCAGGAACGCCAGTGCCCCGATTTCCAGTCCGACCGCATCGAGCAGAACGTCGCCCAGTGCCCCCAGCGCCAGCGCCGCCGCGATCAGCCAGCCGTCCAGGTTCCGCGCGTTGGCCGCCGCCCACAGCGCCAGCAGCGTGACGCCGCTGCCCTTCCACACCGTCGCAGCGACGCCATCGACGCCCGACCAAACCGCCAGGAAATAGCTCGCCCCGCCGACGATCGCCGCCCAGAACAGCCAATTCGCGCGCGCGCCCTCTCCCAATCCCATCGCTTTGCCCTATGACCGCCGCATCCACCCGACATCAGTATGGACGAAGCGCGAGGCGAATGGCGAATCATCAGGTGCACATCATCGGCGGCGGGCTCGCCGGATCCGAAGCGGCATGGCAACTGGCCGAAGCGGGCGTGCGCGTGCGGCTGTCGGAAATGCGCGGCGGCGGCGCCAGCACGCCCGCGCACCAGGGCGCCGGGCTGGCCGAGCTGGTGTGCAGCAACAGCTTCCGTTCCGACGATGCCGACAGCAACGCGGTCGGGCTGCTGCATCAGGAGATGCGCACGCTCGGCTCGCTCATCCTCACGCAGGGGGACATCCACCGTGTCCCCGCCGGATCGGCGCTTGCGGTCGACCGCGACGGCTTTTCCGAGGGCGTGACCGCGGCGCTCGCGGCGCATCCCAATATCGAGATCGTGCGCGAGAAGGTGGAAGCATTGCCCGACGCCGGCCTGACCATCGTCGCCACCGGCCCGCTTACCGACCCGGCGCTTGCCGCCAGCATCGCCGGCACAACCGGCAGCGACGCGCTCGCCTTTTTCGATGCGATCGCGCCGATCGTCCACCGCGACTCGATCGACACCGACATCGCCTGGTTTCAGTCGCGCTGGAACAAGGGCAGCGGCACCGACTATATCAACTGCCCGCTCAGCAAGGACGAATATCTCGCCTTCCACGCCGCGCTGCTCGCCGCCGAAAAGACCGAATATCGCGAGTGGGAGAACGTCCCCTATTTCGAAGGCTGCATGCCGATCGAGGTGATGGCGGAGCGCGGGGTCGACACACCGCGTTACGGCCCGATGAAGGGAGTCGGGCTCGACGATCCGCGCACGGGGCGCTGGCCCTATGCGGTGGTGCAGTTGCGGCAGGACAATGCCCAGGGCACCCTGTGGAACATCGTCGGCTTCCAGACCAAGCTCAAACATGCCGAGCAAGTGCGTGTGTTCCGGACGATTCCGGGGTTGCAGAATGCCGAATTCGCCCGGCTGGGCGGGCTGCACCGCAACACCTTCATCCGCTCGCCCGAACTGCTCGACCCGACGCTGCGGCTGAAGGCGCGGCCGCACATCCGCTTCGCCGGGCAGATCACCGGCTGCGAAGGCTACGTCGAAAGCGCGGCGGTCGGCCTGCTCGCCGGACGCTTCGCCGCCGCCGAGATCGCCGGGGTGGACCTGCCCCCGCCCCCGGTCGAGACCGCGCTGGGTGCGCTGCTCCATCATATCACCGGCGCGGCGGTGGCGGAGACCTATCAGCCGATGAACATCAATTTCGGCCTGTTCCCGCCTATCGAGGGCCGCACGAAAAAGGCCGATCGCAAGCGGATGTACACCGACCGCGCCCGCGCCGCGCTGGCGGGGTGGCTGGGACTGTAAGACGCGACACCCTCACCCCTCTCCCCGCGCGGCCTCTTCCCTCTCCCGGCGGGAGAGGGAAGGAGCGCCGAAGGCGCTGAAGGGTGAGGATGAGGGCTAATCTCCCTCCTCCACCGGCACCGGCGCGCACGGCACTCGCCGCGCCGGGGCACGCTTGACCGCGGTGGTGGCGAATTCGGCGGGGGTCAGCACGCCCGATCGATCCTTGTCCGCCGTCGTGAACTTGTCGATCGTCCTGGCCGCCCATTCGTCGAACGACAGCCGGCCGTCGCCATTGGTGTCGAGCTTGGCGAACGCCTTGCGCCGCGACAGCAGATATTCCTCGCGCGCGATGCCGCCGTTCTTGTCCTTGTCATAGCGCGCGAACCGCTTCTGCTCGCGCGTGCGGGCCGATGCGGCGGGCAGCGGTGCCGCGTCCTCATCCTGCCCGATGTCGGCGGCCAGAGCGGGTCGCGGCGGCGGTGGTGGCGGTGCCTCGGTGGTCGCGCTCGATC
>NZ_DATMGG010000151.1:0-5863 GCF_035555815.1 Sphingomonas sp. | reverse complement strand
GCGATGATTCCGACCGGGGTCATCAATAGCCCCCGTTGGCGACGGTGACGGCGTAGGACACGGTCTGCGGCGCGCTCGCGGAGCCGCCGCCGACGGCGTTCAGGAACGAGAAGAACCAACCGAAGCCGAAATCGCTGACGGGATAGGCGACCGACACGCGATAGGCCGGGGTGCTGCCGGAGGTGGTCGCCTGGGTGGTGACGGTCACGCGCGCGGGATCGAGCAAGGGCCGGTAGCCCGCGATCAGGGCGGCCACGCGCGCCTGCGCCAGCTGGCCGCGCTCGGCGTTGGTGAAACCGCCGATCGACGCCCGCGCCCCCTCCGCCGCGCCGTGGATGACGGCGACGAAGGTGGCGAAGTAGATGGCGAAGATCATCGTGCCGAACAGCAGCAGCAGGAAAAACGGGGCGACGAGGGCGAATTCGAGCGCGACCGCGCCTTCCGACGCCGCCAGCCGCCGCGCGGCGCGGCTTCGCCATGGACGATGCGCTCGAACCATCCTCGTCACCCCTTCGTTTTGGGCCTCAAGAGCCGAGCTGCGTGGTGGTCAGGCGCGTGCCGATGGTGGTGAACGCGGTGGTCAGCGATCCGCTGAACGCGGTCATCGCGGCCGCCACGGCGGCGATCAGCAGCACGGCGAGCACGGCATATTCGACCGCGGTGACGCCATCGTCCTGGCGCAGCAATCTCCGGAATTTCATCAGCATGTTCAGTCTCCGTAAGTGGGGGGTGCGGACACGCCGCCGGCGTTCCCCGGGCGCCGGCGGAAATTCATGAAACGAGCACCGGATAGCCACAGCGCGCGCCGGTCACGGCGACATCGACGTAGCCAAGCTGGACCCCCAGCGCGCGCAACAGCCCGTCGACCACGCCGTCGAGGCTGGCGAGGACCGGCTTGAGAACCTGATAGAGCGCGCCGACGTCCTTGCCCTCGAGGGTGACCGGCAAAAGGCACCGCCCGAGCAGCGACGCGGTGCACGCCTTGACCGACATCGTCTCGGCCAGCCCGCCCAGCAGGTTGGTGCCGAGCGACGTGCTGGTGGCGCGGGCCAGCACGGCCGGCGATGCCGTCTGCGTAGCGGTCGCGGGCCGTCCGATCACGCCCTGCCGGCTTGGCGGGAACGGCTGCGCCACCGGTCCGGCCGGCTGGACGAAGTCGAGCCGCGTCGCCGCCCCGGTGGTCGAGCCGAGCGACAGATGCGCCCGCGCGCTGGAGTCGGCGAGCGTCAGGATGCCGGGCAGGCCAAGGTTGAGCACGCGCACCGGGATGATCGCCGATTCCGCCACGGGCGCGCTGAAATTGGTCATCGCGTCGTCGCTCGGCGCGCCGATATAGGCGTTGGCGATGCCACCGCGCGCGGCGACGGCGACGCGGGTATCGGCGGCGGGATCACCGGAACAGGCGATGTCGGTGATCTCGGCATCGCCGCTCGCCGCCTCTATATAGAGCGGCACCTTGACCCCGACTCCCAGCTGCGGAACGAGGTTGAGCACGTCGAGGTCGAGCCTGACCCGCACCTGCGCGGTATGGACGCGCGTTCCCTTTGGCCCGAACGCGAAATAGGCGCGGACCGGCGGTTCGATCGCGGTCGCGGCGATGCGGATGCTCGCCAGGCCCGGAACGCCGATCGACGATGACGGGATCGTCGCGAAATGATGGCCGTTGGCCAGTTGCAGGCTGAACGAGGTCAATTGCATCAGGTTGATGCCGGCGTGCAGCGCGCTGACATCGGTCGCGCCGCTGCCGACCTGGCGATTGCCCCACAGGCCAAGGTCGAACAGCTTGCCGAGCGCGATGCGCGGGTTGCCCGCGATCTGTGCCCGCAGCGCCTGAAGGCCGGCGATCGCCGCCGCCGCATCCGCCGCCTGGCTCTGCGTCGCCAACGCCGCGATCTGGGCATCGATGACGTCGCGGACGCCGACATCGCTCGCCAGCAGGCTGTCATAGGTTCCGGCGACCACCCCGGCCCGCGTCGCCAGCGCGTCGAGAAAAGCGAGCGCATCGACGTTGGTGCGCAGCAGCCCGTCATATTGCACCGCCGACAGCGCGACCGATCCGCCGGTGAGCGAGGACAGCACGGCATTGGCAAGCCCGCCGTTCAGGCTGGCCAGCCCGGTGCCGGCCTGGATGCCGGCCTGGTTGATCCGCGCCGCCGTCGCCTCGGTAGCGATCCGCCGTTCGGTGACCGCGCTGGTGGTGAACAGCCGCGACAGGAACAGCGGCGTGCCGATGCCCGTCGCGATCCGCACCGCGTCGCGCGTGCCAGCCGGCGTTCCGACGCAGCCGGCGGTGCTGAACCGCGCACCCAGCGCGGCGTCGGGGCAATATTGGCCGGTGGCGAAGCCGGTGACGACCCGGCCCGGATCGAGGCCGTTGGCGACCAGCACATTGTCGGCGGCGGAGCGCGCGGCGGCGGCGCTGCCGGCGAACGGCGCCGCTGCCAGCGCGGCGGCGTCGGTCACCGCCTGGAGCTGGCGGCGCTCGGCGTACCAGACGCTGGTATCGGTCACCAGGCCGACCATGCCGATCAGCACCGCGAGCACGACCGCGCTGGTCGGCGCGATCACGCCCGCGTCGGACGCCAGCGACGAGAAGCGGCGCCGGATCATCGCCCGCCGCGGCCCCCCTCGTTGTCGCGGCGCGGCTCGATCATCTTGCCGATCCGTTCGCGATGAAGCTGCATCACCCGCGCGGCATCACCGCCGCCGGTTTCCGCCGGGCGGATCGGCGGTGCCGCGATCTGGCGCTCGATCGCCGCGCGCGCGGAGAGCGGGGCGGCGGGCGCCGGGCGGGCATCCTGCCCGACGGCGGCATCCGGCATCGCGAGCAGGACGGCGAACGCGGTGAACGACATGGCTTCACTCCTCATCTGGTGTTGCTGAGCTGGCGGATGGTGGTGCCCAGCGTGGACACCGCCGGACCGGCGAGGACGATCATCAGCGCCGGCATCAACAGCACCAGCATCACGACCGTCATCTGGGTGGTCTTGCGCCCGATCGATTCGCGCGCGGCGAAAATGCGGCGCTCGGCGAACTCGCGCGCGAACTCGCGCAGCGTCGGGGCCAGCTCGGTCCCTTGATTGAGCGACTGGCGCAGCACCGTGGCCAGTTCGCGCGCGCCGGGCACCGCCAGCCGATCCGCCCAGCGCCCCAGCGCCAGATCATAGGACATGCCGCGCCGGACATCCTCGACCAGTTGGGCGGTCGCGATTTGCACCAGCGGCGCCGCCCGCCCCTCCGTCCCGGCGAAGGCGCGGAAACACTGGTCGAGGCTCGCACCGCTTTCGACCATCATCACGAAGATATCGAGCATGAAGGGCAGTTCGGCCCTGATCTTGCGGGCGCGCCGCGCGCTGCTCATGTGCAGCGCGAACCGCGCGGCGAGGAAGATCGCGGCGGCGGCGGCGACCGGCACCGTCCGGCGCAGCGCCGCCGGCGCGCCCGCCGCGAGCAGCAGGGCATAGAGCGCGATCCCGGTGAACAGCGTCGCGGCAAGCCGGATCACGCCGAACGTCAGCGCTCCGTTCGCGGAAAGATAGCCGGCGGCGGCCAGATGCCGCTCGATCTCGATCCGCGCGTCGCCGCCCCCGGCGAGCAGCGTGGCGAGCACCGCCGCGCGCGGCCCGCCATCGGGCGCGGCGCCGGGCGCCGCCTCACCCCCGCCAAGCGACAGGTCGCCGAGCCGCCGGGTCAGGCGATGCTCGCCGGCCAGCTGGAGCGCACCGCGCGTCATCAGCCCGATGCTGAGCACCCCGGCCACGACCAGCAGCGCGAGTTCGGCCAGCCCCGGCATCAGAACTTCAGCTTCATGAGCTGGCGCATCGTCACCACGCCGACCAGCTGAAAGCCGAGACCGATCAGCAGCAGGCGGCGCCCGCCCCCGGTCTCCCACATGTAGCGCATGTAGCTGTAGTTGATCGCCGAGATCAGCAGGAACGCGAACGGCGGCAGCGCGCACAGCACCATCGCGCTGAGCCGGGTCTCCGCGCTGGCCGCCTTCAGCTCGCGCATGACGCGCGCGCGGTCGCGCAGCAGCATCGCCAGCGCGGTCAGGATCGGCGCGATGCTGCCGCCGCTGCGCTGGTTGGTACGGATCGCGGCGACCACCATGTGCAGCTCGACCAGGTCGATCCGGTCGGCGACGCTGTCGAGCGCATCGACCATCGACGCGCCGTTGGCGATGCGGCGGATCGCCGGGTTCAGGTAGCGGCGGATCGGCTCCTGCGCGTCCTCCGTGGCCTTGGTCAGCGCCTGCTGGAGCGAATTGCCGACCAGCAGCAGCTGGCGGATCGAATCGAGGAAGTGCGGCAACAGCTCGACGAACGCCGCCATCCGCCGCGCGGCGAGGAATTTGATGACCAGCAGCGGCGCCGCGACGCCCGTCGCCAGCGCGATCGCCACGCCGAACACGCCGGCCTGCCAGGCGCCGGACGCCACCGCGAACAGCAGCGCCGCGCTCCAGCCGATCACCACGCGCAGACGGATCTCCCGGTCGGCGCGGGCAAGGTCGCGTTCGAGGAAGGCCGGTATCCGCGCGCGCAGCCAGATCGCCCAGCGCGGTTCGTCCGCCCGCACCCCGACGGCGTCGGCCTGGATCGCGCCGAGTCGCTGCGTCAGGACGCGCCGGACCTGGCGCTGGTCGCTGCGCTGACGATGCATCAGCGCCGCCGCGACCAGCAGCATGGCCAGTCCGACGAGCAAGAGCGCGGCAGAGATCACGCCGCCCATCCCCGCGCGACGTTGACCGGATGCTTCAAGCGCGTGGCGAGCGCCGGGCGGCTAGCGACCCGCTCGAACCGGCCCTCGCCGCTCAGCGCCTCGACCGGCACGAAGCGGTAGAGCTGGTTGAGGGTGAAGGCGTCGCCCTCGATCCCGGTCACCTCGGCGATCGAGACGACCCGGCGGCGGCCGTCGCCCATCCGCTGGATGTGGACGATCAGTTCGATGCTGTTGGCGATGTAGCGGCGCAGCGTGCGCAGGTCGGTGCGCAACCCGCCGAAGCCGAGCAGCATCTCGATCCGCGACAGCGCCTCGCGGTCGCTGTTGGCGTGGACGGTGGCCATCGATCCGGCGTGGCCGGTGCTCATCGCCTGAAGCATCTCGACCGCCTCGGCGCCGCGCACCTCGCCCAGGATGATCCGGTCCGGCCGCATCCTGAGCGCGTTGTGCAGCAGGTCGCGGGCGACGACCTCGCGGGCGCCGTCCAGCGTCGGCGGGCGGGTTTCCAGCCGGACGACGTGCGCCTGCCGCAGCCGCAGCTCCGCCGCGTCCTCGATCGTGATCAGCCGCTCGCGATCGCCGATATAGCCGCTCAGCGTGTTGAGCAGCGTGGTCTTGCCCGATCCGGTGCCGCCACAGATCAGCATGTTGAGCCGCGATTCGACGGCGTTGGCCAGGAAATCGAGCATGTCCCGGTCGATCGCGCCGGTGCGGACATAGTCGTCGCCGCTCATCGGCTCGGGCTTGAACTTGCGGATCGACAGCATCGGCCCGTCGAGCGCGATCGGCGGCACGATGACGTTGACGCGCGATCCGTCGGCCAGCCGCGCGTCGACGAACGGCGACGCCTCGTCCACCCGCCGCCCGATCGGGCCGACGATGCGCTGGATGACCGTCATCAGGTGCGCGTCGTCGCGGAAGCGCGCCGCCGCCGGTTCGAGCCGGCCGCCGCGCTCGACATAGATCTGGCGCGCGCCATTGACGATGACGTCGTCGATCGACGGATCGTTGAGCAGCGGATCGAGCGGCCCCAGCCCGGTGATCTCATGATAGATGTCGTCGGCCAGCCACACGCGCTCGCTCGAATTGAGCGCCAGCCCGCCCTCGCGCAGCGCATGGCGCTGAATGCCTTCGTCGATCGTGG
>NZ_DATMGG010000150.1:0-7420 GCF_035555815.1 Sphingomonas sp. | reverse complement strand
CGGGTTCGACAAGCCGGCATCGGCCTATGACATCGCCGATGCGGTGTCGAAGGTGGAGGGCCGCCGCGTCGCCGCCAACAGCGTCTATCGCATCCTCGACCTGTTCGTCGGCGCCAATGTCGCGCGGCGGGTGGAAAGCGCCAACGCCTACATCGCCAACGCCCACCCCGAATGCCTGCACGATTGCATCTTCCTGGTGTGCGACAGCTGCGGCCAGACCACGCACATCGACGATGACGCGATCACCCGCACGGTGCGGTCGGCGGCGCGGAGCGCGGGGTTCCAGCCCGAACGCCCGGTGATCGAAGTGCGCGGCAAATGCGCCGATTGCGACGGCTGACGCCGGCGCGCGCTACAGTTTCTTCCCCATGCGGATCAGCGGGACCGGGATGCCATCCACCATGTCGGTGACGCGCTCGACCTCGGCATAGCCGCACGAGCGGTAGAGCGGCTCACCGGCCAGCGTCGCCATCAATTCGGCGCGGGCGAAACCATCGGCGCGCGCGGCGTCCTCGCAGAGCGACAGCACCAGCCGGCCGACGCCCCGACGGGCGAAGTCGGGGTGGGTGTACATCGCCCGCACCCGCGCCGCCTCGCTGGCGGGGTCGAGCAGGCGCGGTTCGCGCAGCCCGGCGCTGTGATCGCCGCCATAGAGCGTCGCGCGCCGGCTCCACCCGCCGCAACCGGCGATCGCGCCGCCCGATTCGACCAGGAAATAGGTGCCGTCGGCGACCAGCTGGCTGTCGAGCCCCATCACCGCCTTGCTGGCGGTGACCTGTTCGGGGCTGAGGAAATCGCGTTGCAGCCGTTCGATCGCCAGCCGCATCAACCCGCCCAGCGCGGGCAGGTCGGCGGCGGTGGCAAGGCGGGCCTGGAACGGCTGCACGCTGGTGTCGGTCTGCCGGTCGCGATCAGAGCGCGGCGGTGACGATGATCTCAACCTTGTAGTCCGGGGTCGCCAGCTTGACCTCGCCAGTGGCGCGGGTCGGGGCGTCGGCACCGCCGATCCACGCTTCCCATACGGCGTTCATCGCGCCGAAATCGGCCATGTCGGCCAGCCAGATCGTCGCCTGGAGCAGGCGCGACTTGTCGGTCCCGGCCTCTGCCAGCAGCGCGTCGATCGACGCCAGCACCGCTTTGGTCTGAGCGGTCGCGTCCTCACCGGGGGCGCCGATCTGGCCGGCCAGATAGACCAGGCCGTTGTGGATGACGGCCTGGCTCATGCGCGCGCCGGAATGCAGACGTTGAATGGTCATGGGAAGGGTCCTTGCGTGGTTCAGGAGGAATAGCGGGCGATGCCCAGGTCGGTGGGGTCGATCGCCGGCGTGGTGCCGCCGATCAGGCTGGCGATCAAGTGACCCGAACCGCACGCCATCGTCCAGCCGAGCGTGCCGTGTCCGGTATTGAGGAACAGATTGTCGACCGGCGTCGCGCCGACCACCGGCGGGCCGTCGGGCGTCATCGGCCGCAGTCCGCTCCAGAAATTGGTCTCGCCTGTCGCGCCGGCGCCGGGGAACAGATCGTTCATAACGTGGAGCAGGGTGTCCTGCCGCCGGTCGTGCAGCCGCCGGTCGAATCCGGCGATCTCCGCCATGCCGCCGACGCGGATGCGGTCGCCCAGCCGGGTCACCGCGACCTTGTAGCTCTCGTCGAGCAGCGTCGATACCGGGGCGCGATCCGGGTCGGCGATCGGCACGGTGATCGAATAGCCCTTGACCGGATACACCGGCAGACGCAGCCCGAGCGGCTTGAGCAGCGCCGGCGAATAGCTGGCGGTCGCCACCAGATAGGCGTCGCCGTGGATCGTGCCGCGATCGGTCCGCACCCCGGTGACGCGCCCGCCAGCGCTCTCGATCGCCTCGATCGTCGTGTCGTAGCGGAAATCGACGCCGCGTTCGGCAAGCGATTGCGCCAGCGCCTGCGTGAACATCCGGCAATCGCCGGTCTCGTCGTCGGGCAGCCGCAGCCCGCCGACGATCTTGTCGCGCGCGCTTGCCAACCCCGGCTCCGCCGCGACGCAGCCGGCGCGGTCGAGAAGTTCGTAGGGCACGCCGTAGGATTCGAGCACCGCGATGTCGCCGCCGACGCCGTCGAGCTGTTTCTGGGTACGGAACAGCTGGAGCGTCCCCTGCGATCGCTGATCATACTCCAGCCCCAGCCGCGCGCGCAGCGCGACCAGTTCGTCGCGGCTGAACTCGGCCAGCCGCACCATCCGGCTCTTGTTGAGGGCGTAGCGCGCGGCGGTGCAGTTGCGCAGCAACGCGAGCAGCCAGCGCACGGTCGCCGGATCGAATCGCGGCTGAAGGATCAGCGGCGCGTGGTGCATGAACAGCCAGCGCAGCGCCTTCGCCGGAATGCCCGGCCCCGCCCACGGTGAGGCATAGCCCGGCGAAACCTCGCCAGCGTTGGCGAAGCTCGTCTCCAGCGCGGCGCCCGGCTGGCGGTCGATCACCGTCACCTCATGCCCGGCCTCGGCAAGATAATGGGCGGACGTGACGCCGATCACGCCGGCGCCGAGGATGACGACTTTCACAGGCTGCTCCGCGGTGGCAGGGTTTCGGTGGCGGCGCCGTCGACATAGGCGCGCTGGTGGCGCGGGCCGAGGCTGGTGAGGATCTCATAGGCGATGGTGCCGGCATCGCGCGCGACATCGTCCAATGTCTGGTGCGGGCCGATCAGCTCGACGAAATCGCCTTCGTTCAGGCGGTCGGGCGCAACGTCGGAAATGTCGACGGTCAGGCTGTCCATCGACACGCGCCCGACGATCGGCAGCCGCTGACCGTCGTGCCACGCCGCGCCGACCCCGCCCAGCCGGCGCGGCCAGCCATCGGCATAGCCGATCCCGACCGTAGCCAGCCGCCGCGCTGCCGGCGCGCGATAGTCGAGCCCATAGCCGACCCCGGCGCCCGCCCCGACCGTGCGAATCTGGACGATCCGGGCGTCGAGCCGCACCACCGGGCGCAGGCCGTCGATGTCCGGCGCGGGCGCGACGCCGTAGAGCGCCACCCCCGGCCGCGCGAGATCGCAGCGATAGTCGGGCGACAGGAACGCACCGCCGCTGTTGGCGATCGACGCCGGCACGCCGGGGAACAGCGCCCGCACCGCATCGAACCGCGCGAGTTGATCGGCGTTGGCCGGATTGCCGGGCGCGTCGGCGCAGGCGAGGTGGGTCATCAACAGGCGGAGCGGCACCTGCGCGGCGAAATCACGGTCCTGCGCGAGTGCGACGATCGCATCGGCATCGAGCCCCAGCCGTGACATGCCGGTGTCGGCCTGCAGCGCGGCGGGCAGCGGGCGGCCGCCGGTGCGCGCCAGATCTCGCCAGCGCGCGACCTGGCCGGCAGCGTTGAGCACCGGGACGAAGCCCGCCTCGGCGCACATCGCCTCACACCCCGGATTGAGGCCGTTGAGGATGAGGATGGTGGCGTCCGGTCCGATCGCCGCGCGCACGGTGATCGCCTCGCCAAGCTGCGCGACGAAAAAGGTCCGGCATCCTTCCCGGTAGAGCGCGGGGGCGACCTGGGCGACGCCCAGGCCATAGGCGTTGGCCTTGACCACGGCGGCGCACGCGGCCGGGGCGACCCGATCGGCGATCAGGCGGTAATTGGCGCGGATCGCGGCAAGGTCGACGGTCAGCCGGCTCGCGTAACTGGGACACACCGTTGTTGCCATCACACCCCTTCCCGTGATGAGCATAGCGCAATCATCGCGCACGTTGCAGCGAATTGCCGGCAGAATCGGGCGTTTGCACGCGGTGTACGCAACGATATGCGACGAAACGGGAGGATTGTTGATGAACGCCCTGGATGACGCCGACCGCCGCATCCTCACCCGGCTGCGGCTCAACGCCCGCATCCCGAACAGCGCGCTGGCGGCGGCGGTCGGGCTGTCGCCGTCCGCCTGCCTGCGCCGGGTCAGGCTGCTCGAACGTTCGGGGGTGATCCAGGGCTATACCGCCCTCGTCGGCGGCGGGCTGTCCGACGGCGGCACGATCGCGATCGTCCAGGTCGAGCTGGAGCGCCAGACCGAGGAGTATCTGGTCCGCTTCGAATCGGCGCTGCGCCGCCACCCGGAGATTCAGGAATGGTATCTGATGACCGGCGCCGGCGACTATTTCCTGCGCGTGCAGATCGCCGGGATCGGCGACTACGGCGATTTCCACCGCGACGTGCTGTCAAAGCTGCCCGGCGTGTCGCGCATCACCTCCAGCTTCGCGATGCGCAGCCACCGGCGGGGGTGACCCGCCCCGGCGGGACGCAGCACTTGCAGGCATAGCCCGATGCCGCCCAATAGGAACCATGCCGATCATGCGCCTAAGCCTGTTAGCAGGGGCGACGACCTCGGCGGCCTGTTCCGAGCAGCCGAGCCATGAGGTTTGGGCGGTTGTGGTCACGATTGCACCGCACGCAACGCCGAAATGGCATGTCGACGAGGTCGTGGTTACGGCGCGCAGTCAGGACGGAGCATTCGGATCAAAGTCCGTTCTGAAGGCGCGCCTGAGCTGTCGTATCGGGGATAAGGTTCGTGGGTCGGCGCGTGGTTTGGCGCTGACGCTGGAGGATCGCGCCTGCGAACGTTGATGGTCGCTCGCCATAGAACCGGCGCGTTTCCGCTGGCGCGCGCCGCTACAGCCCCGCGCGCACCTCGGTCAGCGATGCCGCCAGGTCGGCGCGGATCGCTGCCGGGGTGCGGACGCCGCCGGTGGCGTCGACCAGCCGGTCGAGCAGCGCCTGCCCCTCCGCCCAGTCGCCGATGCCGCTGGCGGCGTTGATGTGCCCCTGACAGCCGACATCGACGAAATGGCTGCCCCATTGCCCGGCCAGCCCACGCGCGCGGCCGATGTCGATCCACGGGTCGTCGCGGCTGGCGACCAGGATCGACGGAAACGGCAGGATCATCGCCGGCGACGGGGCAAAGCCGGCCAGCTCGCGCGGGGCCTCGCCGCGATCGACGTCGGCCGGCGCGACCAGCAGCGCGCCCGCCACCGGCCAGCCATAGGGCTGGCCCGACAGCGCCGCCCACCACGCCACCGCCTGGCACCCCAGCGAATGCGCGACGAGCACCACCGGCGCGCGCGCGGTGCGGATCGCCTGGTCAAGCTTGGTCACCCACGCGTTGCGGTGCGGCCGGTCCCACATGCCCAGATCGACGCGCACCATATCGTTGCGCGATCCTTCCCACAGGCTCTGCCAATGGCTCGGCCCGCTGTTGTTGAGCCCCGGCACGGTCAGGACGGTCGGATGGGATGCGTCGGGCGGCAGGTACGCCATGGGACTTCTCCTCGGGTGGGCTGAGCCGGCCGGTGACGTTCTAGGGGGCGCCCACGGCCGACTCCTCCCGTGCCCCGAATTTAATCCCAGTAATTTGATAGGCAATAGGCGCTGCGCCGATCGGAGGCCCGGTTGCGACAATCCGCCGGGCGGTCCAAAGCACGCCGATGGCAAAGCTTCGCGCCGATCAGATGCTCGTCGACCGCGGTCTGGCCGAGAGCCGCACTCGCGCGCAGGCGCTGATCATGGCCGGTCTGGTGTTCACGGCCGATCGCAAGGTGGAAAAGCCCGGCCAGACGCTGCCTGCCGATGCGCCGATCATCGTGCGCGGGCGCGACCATCCTTGGGTGTCGCGCGGGGGGATCAAGCTGGCGCACGGGCTCGATCATTTCGGCTGGCCGGTGGGCGACGCGGTGGCGATCGACGTCGGCTCGTCGACCGGCGGCTTCACCGACGTGCTGCTGACGCGCGGCGCCGCGCGGGTCTATGCGGTCGATTCGGGCACCAACCAGCTCGCGTGGAAGCTGCGGCAGGATGCGCGCGTCGTCGTGCTGGAACAGACCAGCGCGCGGGTGCTCACCCCCGCCCATATCCCGGAGCCAGTCGATCTGATCGTGTGCGACGCCAGCTTCATCGGCCTGGCCAAGGTGCTCGACGTGCCGCTGGAGTTCGCCGCGCCGAATGCGCGCGCGCTGGCGCTGATCAAGCCGCAGTTCGAGGCGGGGCGCGAGGAGGTCGGCAAGGGCGGCGTGGTCCGCGATCCCGCCGTCCACGCGCGCGTCTGCGCCGAAGTCGCGGCGTGGTTCGAGGCAAAGGGCTGGACGGTCGAGGGAATCACGCCCAGCCCGATCACCGGGCCGGAGGGCAATATCGAGTTTCTGATCGCGGCAAAGCGTGCAAAATCGTCGCCGAGCCTTGCCAGAGTGCCGGCCGCACTTTAGCCGTGCGCCTTCCATGAAGTGTATACGAATCATTCTCGTCGCGACGGTTCTCCTCGCGGGTTGCAGCAAGCAGGCTGAAAACGGCGGGCGCCGTCAGCAGCAGGCGCCGACCGTCGGCGTCGCGCCGGTCGCGGTGACGCGCTTCATCGACAGGATCGATGCGGTCGGCACCGCGCGCGCCAATGAGCAGGTGACGATCTCCGCGCCGGTGACCGAACGGATCCAGCGCCTCCACTTCGACGATGGCGATTACGTCACGCGCGGGCAGGTGATCGCGGTGCTGGCGCAGGGCCAGGAAACCGCCCAGCTCGCCGAGGCCGACGCGCGCCAGCGTGAGGCCGGACAGCAGCTCACGCGGCTCAACGCGCTGAAGGCGCGCGGCTTCGCCACCAACAGCGCGGTGGATACCCAGGTCGCTCTCGCGTCGCAGGCGGCCGCGCAAGCGGCGCAGGCGCGCGCCGCCATCGGGGATCGCGTGGTGCGCGCGCCGTTCTCCGGCTGGGTGTCGCTGCGCAACATTTCCGAAGGCGCGGTGGTGTCGGCGGGAACCGCGATCGCCCAGATCAGCGACATCTCGCGGATCAAGCTCGATTTCGCGGTGCCGGAGACGTTGCTGCCGCAAGTGCGCGTGGCGATGCCGATCGACGCGACCGCCGCCGCCTATCCCGAACAGCCGTTCCGCGGCACCGTCGCCACCATCGATCCGGTGCTCAGCCCCGATACGCGCGCCGCGACGATTCGCGCGGTGCTGCCCAACGGCGATCGGCGGCTGAAACCGGGGATGCTGCTCAACGTCCGCATCGAATCGGCGGCGCGCACCGCGCCGTCGGTGCCCGAACTGGCGGTGGTCGGCGACGGCAACCAGAGCTTCGTGTTCACGCTCGACGGTGACAAGGTCCGCCGGATTCCGGTCAACACCGGCACGCGCCAGGACGGCCGGGTCGAGATCCTGTCGGGCCTGCGCCCCGGCCAGCGCGTGGTGACCGAAGGCGTGGTCAAGATCACCGACGGACAGACGGTGAAGGTCGCCGGTCAGGCTAATCGCGGTCCCGCGGCGGGCAAGGGCAAGGCGACGCGCTCGTGATTCTGTCGGATCTCTCCGTCCGGCGGCCGGTGGTCGCCACGGTGATGGCGATCCTGATCACGCTGGTCGGCCTGGTCGGCTTTTTCAGCCTGTCGATCCGCGAATATCCCGATACCGATCCGCCG
>NZ_DATMGG010000149.1:0-6431 GCF_035555815.1 Sphingomonas sp. | reverse complement strand
CCTTCGCCCAGCACCACCAGCGGCACGGCCACCAGCCGGTCGAGCCGCAGCCGCACGCCGCGCTCGACCCCGCGATCCTGCCGTTGCGCGATCAGCGCGTCGAGCAGTGCCTCGATATCGACAGGCTCGAACTTGGCGCGGCTGAGCTGTGCGTCGAGGCGCGAGGCGTCGGAGATGTCGGTGATCAACCGATCGAGCCGGTGGACGTCGTCGCGGATCACCGCGATCAACTGCGCCTGAAGATCGGGGTCGCGCACCCGCGACAGGCCGTCGACCGCCGACCGGAGCGAGGCGAGGGGGTTCTTCAGCTCGTGCGTGACGTCGGCGGCAAAGGCCTCCGTCGCGTCGATCCGCTGGCGCAGCGCGCCGCTCATGTCCGACAGCGCACGCGCCAGCAGGCCGATCTCGTCACGGCGAGAGGGGAGGCGCGGCACCACCACCTCACGCGCGCGGCCCAGCCGGACGCGCACCGCCGCGCGCGCCAGCCGACGCAGCGGTCGCACGATCGTCCGCGCCAGGAACAGCGACAGCAGGATCGATACGAGCGTGACGATACCCAGCACCACGCCCAGCCGAAACCGCTCCAGCCGCACCGTCTGGGTGACGTCGCGGACGTTGGCGACGGTGAAGACCGTGCCGTCGCCGTAACTCGCGGCGGCGGTTATCACAGGCGAGCGATCGGGCGCGCGCCACACGGTGGCGTGGGCGATGGCGGGGTCGCGGGCGGCGCGCACGTCGGACCATTGCAGCCCCTGGTCGCCGGCGCGCTCGCGGAACAGCGGCGCGCGCTGGGCGCCGACCACGGTGTCGATCATCGCGTCGAGGAAGCGCGCGGCGTCCTGCTGCCATCCTTCCTTGTCCGGGTCGATCAGCACGGCGTTGCGCGATCCCATCGCGCGGGTATCCGCCACCATCCGGCCGTCGCGATCGTAAAGGCGGACCCGTGCGCCGGTATCGCGCGCGAACCCCAGCGCCAGCCGGTCGCGATGGTCGCGCGGCGCCGCCGCCAGCGCATCGGCCATCAGCCGCACTTCCCGACTCGCCTGCGCCAGCCGGCTGTCGAGGATGCGGCTGCGATAGGAATCGAGGTAGAAGAACCCGCCGGCGAGCAGCGCCAGCGCAAAGATGTTCACCGCCAGGATGCGCGGGGTCAGCGACACTCGCGCCGACCACGACAGGGTCAGGTCGCGGTCGCCGGGAACGGAGTTGTCCGCCGCCATTACTCGTCGGCGAAGCGATAGCCCGCGCCGTAGAGCGTCTCGATCCCGTCGAAATCGGGGTCGACCTCACGGAACTTGCGGCGGACCCGCTTGATGTGGCTGTCGATGGTGCGGTCGTCGACGTAGATATCGTCCTGGTACGCGGCATCCATCAGCTGGTTGCGCGTCTTGACGATGCCGGGGCGCTGGGCGAGCGTTTCCAGGATCAGGAATTCGGTGACGGTAAGCGTCACCACCCGGCCGCCCCAGGTGACGCGGTGGCGGGCCGGGTCCATCGTCAGCCGTCCGCGCTCCAGCGCGGCGGGGGGCTCGCCCGCCGCGTCCGCACCGCCGCCGGCCGCTTCGGTCCGGCGCAGGATCGCCCGGATCCGCGCGATCAACAGCCGCTGGCTGAACGGTTTGGCGATATAATCGTCCGCGCCCATCGCCAGGCCCAACGCCTCGTCCAGCTCGTCGTCCTTGCTGGTCAGAAAGATCACCGGCACCGCGCTTTTTTCCCGCAGCCGGCGCAGCAGTTCCAGCCCGTCCATGCGCGGCATCTTGATGTCGAGCACCGCCAGGTCCGGCGGGTTGTCGATCAGCGCCTTCAGCGCGGTGTCGCCGTCGGAATAGACCCGCGTCAGGAACCCCTCGGTCTGCAAGGCGATCGACACCGAGGTGAGGATGTTGCGGTCGTCATCGACCAGCGCAATCGTTGCCGTCATGCGTACAGGGCTAGTCGAAACCGGGACACGTCTCAACCGTCGCCGGTTTGACCGGCCTCCCGGCGACCGATATGCGCATCGGGAGCGAGGCCATGCTGCATGTGCCCCCGAAAGCGGGGCCGTTGAGGAGAGTGATTTTGACCGAGCGTACCCCGCGCGTTGGTCTCGACCGTCAGGGAATCGAGACTGCCGCCGCGATCCACTGGAATCTTGTCGCCGCGCCATTGGTGGAGCTGTCGCTGCGCCGTGGCGAGGGTCGGCTGGCCCAGGACGGCCCGCTGGTGGTCGAGACCGGCCGCCACACCGGCCGGTCGGCACAGGACAAGTTCATCGTCCGCGACGCCACCACCGAGGACAATGTGTGGTGGGGCAAGACCAACAAGGCGATGGACCCCGCCGCCTTCGCCAACCTCAAGGCCGATTTCCTGGCGGCGGCGGCGGCGAAGGACACGCTGTTCGTCCAGGATCTCTACGGCGGATCGCAGCCGGAACACCGCGTCAACGTGCGCGTGATCACCGAGCTGGCGTGGCACAGCCTGTTCATCCGTACGATGCTGGTCCGGCCCGAGCCGGGTGAACTGGCCGGGTTCGATCCCGAATATACCATCATCGACCTGCCCAGCTTCGTCGCCGATCCCGCGCGCCACGGTTGCCGCAGCGAGACGGTGATCGCGGTCAATTTCACCGAGAAGCTGATCCTGATCGGCGGCACGCGTTACGCGGGCGAAATGAAGAAGTCGGTGTTCGGCCTGCTCAACTATCTGTTGCCGGTCGCCGGCATCATGCCGATGCATTGTTCGGCCAACATCGGCCCGGATGGCGACACCGCGGTGTTCTTTGGCCTATCGGGCACCGGCAAGACGACCTTGTCGGCCGATGCCAGCCGCACGCTGATCGGCGACGACGAACACGGCTGGTCGGATGAGGCGGTGTTCAATTTCGAGGGCGGTTGCTACGCCAAGATGATTCGACTGTCAGCGGAGGCCGAGCCGGAGATCTTCGCGACCACAAAACGCTTCGGCACGGTGCTGGAGAATGTGGTGATGGACGAGGCGACGCGCGCGCTCGACCTCGATGACGCCACGTTGGCGGAGAACAGCCGCGCCGCCTATCCGATCGATTTCATCCCCAACGCATCGGCGAAGAACCTCGGGCCGGTGCCGCGCAACATCGTGTTCCTCACCGCCGATGCCTATGGTGTGCTGCCGCCGATCTCGCGGCTCACGCCCGATCAGGCGATGTATCACTTCCTGTCCGGCTATACCGCGCGGGTGGCCGGGACCGAGATCGGCGTGACCGAGCCGGAGGCGACCTTCTCGACCTGTTTCGGCGCGCCGTTCATGCCGCGCCACCCGTCGGTCTATGGCAATCTGCTCAAGGAGCGGATCGCGAAGGGCGGGGTGACGTGCTGGCTGGTCAACACCGGCTGGACCGGCGGCAAATACGGCGTCGGCCAGCGGATGCCGATCAAGGCGACCCGCGCGCTGCTCAACGCCGCGCTCGACGGATCGCTCAATCAGGCCAGTTTCCGGACCGATCCCAATTTCGGTTTCGCCGTGCCAACGGCGGTGGCGGGGGTCGATTCGGCGATCCTCGATCCGCGCGCGACATGGGCGGACAAGGCCGATTACGACGCCACCGCCGCGCGGCTGGTCGACCAGTTCGTCGAGAATTTCGCCCAGTTCGCGGATCATGTCGACGAAGGCGTGCGCCAGTCGGCCCCGCAGCGCCAGCAGGCGGTCAGCGCGTAGCCGGGCGGTCCCGCAGAGTAGAGCCGTCATCCCGGCCTGGACCGCGATGACGGGTGAATATTCGGGGAACCGGCGTGGCGGCCCCGGCACGACGGCGTAGCCGCGCCGGGACCGCTACGACCGCGCTCAGTCGAGCAGCGACGCCGGCACCTTGCCGCCGTTCGCCGCCAGTTCCTTCAGCACGCGCTTGTGCAGCCAGATGTTATCCTCGGCGGTGCCGGAGAAATCGCTGGTGTAGCCCAGTTCCTTCGCCAGTTCCTTGCGCTCGGTCAGGCTCGATTCGAGGCCGACCAGCTTGAGAAGATCGACGATCGATGTCTGCCAGTTGAGGTGCGTGCCCTTTTCCGCCTGAAGCTGGGTCAGCACCGCCTCGATGTCGACTTCGACCGGGGCGGGTGCAGGCTGCGGGGCGGCGGCCGGCGTGGTCGCGGCCGGTGTGGCTGCGGTCGGCGCGGCGGCGGGTGCGGTGGGTGTGGCGGCCTTGTGGCCCCAGATCGCGTTCTTGATCGATGAGAAGATGCCCATGTGCGTTCTCCAATTGGCCCCCCGGCCGACAACGATCATGGGCGGCTTTCATGTCCGTTGCACGACGATTCGATCAAAATGCCGTGCTCGTATGTGTCATGCGGGGATGCTATCGTCGCACGGCTGGGGGGCTTGAGGAGTTTCTGACGATGGGAATGCTGGACGGATTGCTCGGTCAACTGAGCGAACATGTCGACGTCGCCGATCTGGCGCAAAAGGTTGGTATTCCGCACGATGTCGCCGCCGCCGCGATCGGCGCGCTGGCGCAGGCGCACACCGATCCGGGCGATACCGTTCAGGTCGCGCAGGGCGCCACCGGCCTTTCGCCCGACATCCTCAACCAGATCATCGGCCATATCGGCGGCGAGGGTGCGCTGGGCAATTACGCCTCGATGCTCGCGCAGAGTGGCGTGCTGGGCAAGCTTGGCGGATTGCTCGGCGGAGCGACCGCCCCGCAAGCGGGCGAGGCGGCGGCACCGGGCGGCGCGGGCGACATCCTCGGCCAGCTTGGCGGCCTGTTCGGCGGCAAGCAATAGCATCCCGCGCGGGGCCGCGCCCGGCGCGTGGCCCCACGTTATTCTCTATTCCCGTATCTCTATTCTCGCTGGGCGATGCCCGGTGGCAGCGCATCGACGCGTAGCGCCGTCCCGTCCGATCCGACCACGCGCATCCGCGTGCCGACCGGCACGTCTGGCCCGCGTGCCGGCCATTCGCCGTCGCCCACACGTACCCGGCCGCGGCCATGGTCGATCGCCTCGGTCACCGTCACCGTCTCCCCGATCAGCCGCGCGGCGCGATCGTTGAGCAGCGGATCGTCGGTCTCGACCGGATAGTCGCGGTAGAAGCGCCGCCCCAGCAGCACCGCGACCGCCGACCAGGCAGCGAAGCCGACCAGTTGCACCGCGATCGGCATGTCGGGGAAAATGATCGCCAGCACCCCCATGATCGCTGCGGCGGCGGCGAGGAAGATCAGGAACACGCCCGGCACCACCAGTTCGGCGACCGCCAGCACCACCGCCAGGATCAGCCACCAGCCGCCGAGATGGTCGAACCAGCCGGCCATGTCAGCCCTGCGTTCCCTCGAACGGGCCCTTGCGCGACGGCGCTGGGGCCGGCTTCGTCGCCGGGAGCTGCCCGCCCAGCGCGTCCTTGGCCAGTTCGCCGATGCCGCCCAGCGTGCCGATCAGCTGGGTCGCCTCGACCGGGAACAGGATGGTCTTGGCGTTCGGGCTTGTGGCGAACTTGCCCACCGCCTCGACATATTTCTGCGCGATGAAATAATTCAGCGACTGGCTGCTGCCCTTGGCGATCGCGTCGGAGACCAGTTCGGTCGCCTTCGCTTCAGCCTCGGCAGCGCGCTCGCGCGCCTCCGAGTCGCGGAACGCCGATTCGCGGCGCCCCTCGGCCTCCAGGATGCGCGCCTGCTTCTGCCCCTCGGCGCGCAGGATCTCCGAAGCGCGGGTGCCTTCCGCCTCGAGGATGTTGGCGCGCTTCTCGCGCTCGGCCTTCATCTGGCGGCCCATCGCGTTGACGATGTCGGCGGGCGGGCGGATGTCCTTGATCTCGACGCGGGTGATCTTCACGCCCCACGGCGTCGTCGCGTGATCGACCACCGACAGCAGCCGCGCGTTGATCTCGTCGCGCTTCGACAGCGTCTCGTCGAGGTCCATCGACCCCATCACCGTGCGCAGATTGGTGGTGGTGAGCTGGAGCAGCGCGACGTAGAGGTCGCTCACCTCATAGGCCGCCTTCGCCGAATCGAGCACCTGGAAGAACACCACGCCGTCGGTGGAGATCATCGCATTGTCCTTGGTGATGATTTCCTGCCCCGGAATGTCGATCACCTGCTCCATCATGTTCACCCGGCGGCCGACGCGGTAGAAGAACGCCGGGTAGAAATTGAACCCCGGCCGCGCCACGCTGGTGAAGCGCCCGAAATGCTCGATCGTGTATTGATAGCCCTGGCGGACGATCTTGATGCTCGACGCGAGGTAGACGACGACCAGCGCCAGGATGAAGGCGGCGGCGGTGAGTTCCATGCGTAGCTCCCCAGATGCGCCACGCGACTCCGCTGGCGGCTTCGTCAAACTGCTAGCATAAGCGCGCCATGATCACATCCATGTCGCTCGCGCCGCGCACCGCGCTGTTCCTGCCTGCCTCCAATCCGCGCGCGATCGCCAAGGCGCGCGAGCTGCCCGCCGACATGGTGATCCTCGATCTGGAGGACGCGG
>NZ_DATMGG010000148.1:0-9598 GCF_035555815.1 Sphingomonas sp. | reverse complement strand
GTCTCGAAATCGGTGCGGTAGATCCAGTCGCCGTCGCGCTGCGGGACGGTCGATTCGTCTTCCTTGATCCGCCCGCGCATCTCGGTGAACAGCGTGTCGGCGAGCGGCTTCAGCGGCGCCATCACCGTTTCATAGTAATCGTTCTCGGCCTTGAGGTAGGCGAGCACGTCCTTGTCCTCGACCTTGGGATAGCCGGCGTCCTTCAGCCAGGCCCAGGGATCATCGATCGTGACGCCGTGGACGGTGGCGGTGTGCGGGCGCCGCGCGGCGACAGGGGCGATGGCGGGCGCGGCGGGGCGGGGCGGGGGAAGATCGGTCATGCCGCTTCCATAACGTCCGGGCCGGGCTTGTCGAAGCCCTGTCCTTGCATTTACCCGGTGAGGTAGAGAAGGCGGACCGCCCGCGACAGCTTCGGGGCGAACGGAGGTAGACGTGACCCCTTATCACGATCGTCTCGCCGCGCTGCGCGCACAGCTTCGCGCCAGCCGGCTCGACGGATTCGTCGTTCCGCTGACCGACGAGCATATGTCCGAATATGTCGGCTCCTATGCGCGCCGGCTCGAATGGCTGACCGGGTTTCAGGGATCGGCGGGGACGGCGGCGGTGCTGCCCGACAAGGCGGCGATCTTCACCGACGGGCGCTACACGCTCCAGGTCCGCCAACAGGTCGACGGCGCCGACTGGCAGTTCGTGGCGGTGCCCGGCACCAGCGTCGCCGACTGGCTGCGCGCCAACGCGGGGCAGGGCGCGCGGATCGGCTATGATCCGTGGCTGCACACCCGCGCCTGGGTCGATGAGGCCCGCTGCGCCCTGACCGCGCAGGGCGTGGATCTGGTCGCGGTCGATGCCAACCCGGTCGATGCGGTATGGTCGGATCGGCCGTCGCCGTCCGACGCGGCGCTCGCGGTTCAGGACGACGCGGTCGCGGGAAAGTCGTCCGCCGCCAAGCGCGCGGAGGTCGCCGACCGGCTGGCGGAGCAGGGCGCCGACGCGGTGGTGCTGTCGGCGCTCGATTCGATCGCGTGGACGTTCAACGTGCGTGGGCGCGACGTCGCGCATACCCCGGTCGCGCTCAGCTATGCCCTCGTCAACGCGGACGGCACAGCCGACCTGTTCGTCGCGCCGGAAAAGATGACCGACGCGGTCGCCCAGCACCTTGGCAACGCGGTACGAGTCCATGATCGCCGCGCCTTCGCCCCCGCGCTCGGGCAGTTCGCGGGCAAGCGGGTCGCGGTCGACCCCGACCGCGCCGTCGCGGCGGTGTTCGACGCGCTCGACGATGGCGGCGCGACCGTGCTGGCGCTGCGCGACCCGACCGTGCTGCCGCGCGCGCAAAAGAACGCGGCGGAGGTCGCCGGGCACAAGGCGGCGCAGGCGCGCGACGGCGCGGTGATGGTGCGCTTCCTCAAATGGATCGAGGCGGAGGCGCCCAGGGGCGGGCTGACCGAGATCGCCGCGTCCGACCACCTCCAGCGGCTGCGCGAGGAGGCCGGCGCGGTCGATCTCTCGTTCGACACCATCTCCGCCACCGGCGCGCACGGCGCCAGCCCGCATTACAAGGCCGATGCCGAATCGAACGCGCCGATCCTGCCCGGCCAGCTCTATCTGATCGATTCGGGCGGCCAGTGGCCCAACGGCACCACCGACATCACCCGCGTCGTGCCGGTGGGAGAGCCGAGCGCGGAGATGCGCGACCGCTTCACCCGCGTGCTCAAGGGCCATATCGCGATCGCTTGCGCCGTGTTCCCCGACGGGACGACCGGCGGTCAGCTCGATTCGTTCGCGCGGCGCCCGCTATGGGAAGCGGGGCTCGATTTCGCGCACGGCACCGGCCACGGCGTCGGCGCCTATCTGTCGGTGCATGAGGGGCCGCAGCGCATCGCCAAGCCCAACTATCCCGGCGGTGGCCCGTCCGAACCGCTGCGCCCCGGCATGTTCCTGTCGAACGAGCCGGGCTATTACAAGGCGGGCGAGTACGGCATCCGTATCGAAAACCTGATCCTGGTGGTGGAGCGCGACATTCCCGGCGGCGATGCGCCGATGATGGCGTTCGAGACGCTGACCTTCGCCCCGATCGAGCGCGCGCTGATCGAGCCGGCGCTGCTCGACGTGACGGAGCGGGCGTGGCTCAACGCCTATCACGCGCAGGTGCTCGATGTGCTGGGGCCGGGCCTCGACGCCGATCACCGCGCCTGGCTGTTGGCGAAATGCGCGCCGATCTAATCCGATTCGGCGGGCGGGGGCGGCGTTGCGGCGGCGGTTTCGCGCGACTGGGCCTTGCGCCGGCGCAGGTTGGCGCGCAGCGCTTCGGCGAGCCGGGCCTTCTTTTCATCAGCGGATTCCATGGCGCCAGCGATAGGCCGCAAGCTATCGCCTTGACAATCCGGGCGCGCTCGTCTCTTAGCGCGCTTCCCCGTCAGGGCGAGTGCTGCCGTAGCTCAGTGGTAGAGCGCATCCTTGGTAAGGCTGAGGTCGTGAGTTCAATCCTCACCGGCAGCACCATTCTCCCCCGACCCGTCATTGGTCCGCGCCGGGGACCGGCTTGAGTGCGATGCCGCGGATGCGCCAGCTGCGCTGCGCCGCGGTCGCCCCGTCGATGTCGCCGGTCCGATGCAGCGTCACCTCGCCACGCAGATGGAAGGGCGCGCCGGACACCCGCCGGCCATAGGCCTGTACCGGGACGGTGACGTAACGCTGGCCGGCCCCGGCATCGATCGCGCCCGGCGCGCCGATCTGGGCGTGATAATCGGCATAGGGGGCAAAGCTGTCCGCGAACCCCTTGCCGGTCATCGCCACCGCCTGCGGCTCCCACAGCGCATAGGCGTCGGCGTAGCGCCGCTGCTCGATCAGCGCGTAGTAGCTTTGCACGACGTTGGCGGCGCCCTGGGCGCTGTCGGCGGTGAACGGCGCTTCGGAGACCGGGGTGCGATCGTTGGGCAGGCCACCCGGCTGGCCGGGCGGGATCGGCTCGACCGGGGGCAGCGACGCGACATTGGTTGTGGGCAAAGCGGCGGCGGGATCGACGACCTCGTCGGGCGGCAGCACGATCCCGTCGTTGGCGGTGGTCAGGTTGGCGTCCACCGGCGGCGCGGGCGGGCCGCCGCATCCCCCCAGCGTCAGGCTCGCCAGCACCACGCACCCCGTAGCGATCACATCAATCCGCATCGCAATCCTCCTCGCGTCGCACAGAAACGCGGCGGCGGTGCGGGGCGTTCCCCGGCGCCGGCTATCCCCGCAGCGGCATCCGGTAGGCCTGCAGCGCCGCATCCGTCGGCGTGCAGCCGGCGCCGGGCGCCTGCGGGGGGAGGTAATGGCCGTCCTCGATCGCGATCGGCTCGACGAAACAGTCCCTGATCCACGGGATATATTCGAGCATCGTCGTCGCCGGGTGCCAGAACGACAGGTGGACATGCACCTGTCCCATGTCGCCGACATGCGCCACTACCGGCAGCCGCCGCGCATGGGCCGCGTCGGCGACGCGGATATATTCGGTGATCCCGCCCAGACGGGTGACGTCGGGCTGGACATAATGCACCGCGCCGGCGCCGATGAATCCCTCGAAAGCGTCGGCGTTGTAGAGCTGTTCGCCCAGCGCGATCGGGATCGCGGTCGCGGCGGCCAGCGCGGCGTGCGAGCGGACGTCATCATACCACATCGGCTCCTCGAACCAGAACAGATCGAGCGCCTCGGCCCGCGCGCAGAATCGCTTGCAGGTCGGCAGGTCCCATTTGCCGTTGGCGTCGACCGCGATGGTGACATGGGGCCCGACCGCGCGGCGCACCGCCTCGATCCTTGTGATGTCGATCATCGGATCGTCATGACCGACCTTGATCTTGATCCGCCGGAATCCCTCCTGCTCGACCACGCGCGTGCATCCCGCGACCAGCGCGTCGCGGGTCAGCGACAGCCAGCCGATGTCGGTGTTGTACGCCTCCAGCCGATCGACGGTGGCGCCGCCCAGCAGCTTCCACAGCGGCAGTCCCGCCTTCTTCGCGCGCAGATCCCATAGGGCGATGTCGATCGCGGCCAGCGCGAGATGGGCGATACCGGCGCGGGCGACCCACTGGAGCGCGGGGTGGCGCGCTAGCTTGAGCCATAGCCGGTCGCCGTCGGCGGCATCCTCGCCCAGCAGCAGCGGCGCATAGCAATCGCCGATGCACGCCGCGATCAGCCGGTCGGACGCGAGATGCGCGTGGGTGCCGGTGAAGCCATAGCCGACCAGCCCGTCCTCGGTTTCTATCCGTGCGCCGACGATGCCCCAGTGGCTGATGGTGTTCGTCGAATCCGAAATGCTGCCCTGCGCGATCGGCGCGTGAAGGATGAATGGCTCGACCGATCTAATTCGCATTCCGGCGTCTCTCCCCTCGGCCGCGAACCGTGACTCTGCACGGAATGCGCCTTGCGATAAGTTTCATAATTGACACGGCGTATCATGGGTGACACAAAACGACAAGACCAGCGAGAGTCGAACCGGGAGCAGGAGGGGGTCATGAAGGGCACGCAGACGAAGGGCGCGATTCGCGCCGCGATCGCATTTTCGGCGGGTTTCACCGCGCTGGTGCTGGCGGCGCCGGCATGGGCGCAGGAGTCCAGCGACCAGCGCGGGGACAAGCCGGTGACGAAGGCCGAGCAGGCAGGCGATGTGGAGGGGCAGGCCGACGACATCATCGTCACCGGCTTCGCCGCCAGCCTTCAGCGCGCGATCGAGAACAAGCGCAACCTCGACGTCATCAGCGACGGCATCTCGGCCGAGGACATCGGCAAATACCCCGAACAGAACATCGCCGAATCGCTCCAGCGCGTCACCGGCGTGCAGATCACCCGCAACCTTGGCGCGGGCCAGTTCCTGAGCGTGCGCGGGCTCGACCCGAAATTCACCAACACGCTGTACAACGGCCGCCAGCTCCCCTCCGGATCGGGCACGCGCGCGTTCGATTTCCAGGTGCTGACCGCGAATTTCGCCAGCCAGGTCGACGTCTACAAGTCGCCCAGCGCCGACATGATGGAAAGCGGGCTGGCGGCGACGGTCAACATGCAGTCGATCCGCCCGCTGACGGTGGGCAAGCGCCGCGTCGCGATCACCGCCGAGGGCACGTATGACGAGCAGGCGCGCGGCGGCATCCGCCCGCACATTTCGGCGCTCTACACCGATACCTTCCTCGACGGCCGGCTAGGCTGGAGCGTCGCGGTCGACCTCAACCAGCGCAACCTCAACGACCAGCAGTTCGTCACCGACGGCGTGATCCAGGATTCGACCTGGGCCGGCGCGGATACGCGCTATCGGGTGTTCGGCATCCACCAGAATGATCTGGTCGGCACCGACAAGCGGCTGAGCGCGACCAGCTCGCTCCAGTTCAAGGCGACCGACAGCCTCGAATTCAACGTCGACACGATCGTGTCGCGGTTCGACCAGGCGTACAATTATTTCCAGGGCAACAACTGGTACACCGGTGCGGGTGCGCTTGGTCCGTCGCCGACCGACAGCGTCACCGTCGACGGCAACGGTGTCGAGACCGCGTGGCGCGGCACCAACGTGTTCCAGTGGGCGCAGGCCAACCGCTTCGCCTATCGGCAGGATATGTGGTCGACCGCGGTCGGCGCGAAGTTCGAGCGCGACGGCTGGAAGATCGATGCCGAGGGTTCCTACGGCAAGGCGACCGAGCTGACCTCACAGACCTATATTTCCTGGGCGACCAGCGCGCCGGGCGGCAGCATCTGGTACGATACGACGGTCGATCCGAAGGGGCCGATCAGCTTCGGTTTCTACAACGGCTTCGATCCGAACGACCCGTCGCACTATTATTACTTCGGCGTGCAGGGCAACTACAAGCAGCCGACGACGGATACGATCTGGAACGGCCGGATCGACGTGACCCGTGAGCTGGACATGGGGCTGATCCGCGCGGTGCGGTTCGGCGGCACCTTTCAGGACCGCACGCTGACCGCAACGCCCAACGCGATGCCGGCGTCGGCGGCGGGGTTTCCGGCGGACATGTCGCCGTATCTGACCGTCTACAGCAACCCGACCTATTTCAAATCCTATGACGGCCCGGCGACCTTTCCGAAGAGCTATCTGACGGTCGATCTCGACAAGTTCTTTCGGGATTTCCCGATGTCGGAGATTGTCGGGAACAACCCGCCGACGCAGGTGCTGAGCACCACCACCAAGGTGCAGGAACGGTCGGGGGCGGGCTATGCCCGGCTCGATCTGGCCAGCGCCAACAACCGGCTGCGCGGCAATATCGGCGTGCGCTATGTGGTGACCGAGGAAGCGTCGTCGGGCTATATCCCGACGCCTGATGCCAAGCTGGTCTACGGCTATTTCGGCGCCAACACGCTGGGCTACACCGATGCCGCGCTCCAGGCGCAGAAGTTCACCTACAGGAACCTGCTGCCGTCGCTGAACCTGGCCTATCAGGTCGGCAACGACGTGGTCCTGCGCCTGGCGGCGGCGAAGGTCATGCAGCGGCCGGACATGAACCTGCTCGCCGCCGCGAGCAGCCCGAGCGCGCCGACCGTCCCGCCGGAGGGGCAGCCGTGGCGCGGCAACCTTTCGCTCGGTAACCCGACGCTGAAGCCTTATCTGGCCAACCAGTTCGACCTGTCGTTCGAATGGTACATCGGCCGGCGCGGGCTGGCGGCGGCGGCGGTGTTCGTCAAGGACGTCCAGAACCTCGTCCTGACCAGCTATTACGACATGCCGGCGGTGGTGACGCTGGGGGATACGACGCGCGACATCACGCTCGCCGTCGCCCAGCCGAAGAACGCCGAAAAGGCGACGCTCAAGGGAGTCGAGGCCGGCATCCAGCAACAGCTCGACTTCCTGCCCGGTCCGCTCAAGCATCTCGGGGTCGTCGCGAACTACACGCATATCTGGTCGGACAGCGTCGTGTTGAACGAAGGTCAGCCGGCGCTGCCGCTGACCGGCATCTCAAAGGATACCTACAACGTCACCGGCTATTACGACGATGGCCATTTCACGATGCACCTCGGCTACAACTACCGCAGCAAGTGGGTGCAGGACCCGATCAGCTTCTTTGGCGACGGCAGCTTCGTCAAGGGTTACGGCCAGCTCGACGCATCGACCAGCTTTCGCATCAACGACAAGATCAGCCTGACCGCGTCGGTGGTCAACATCACCCAGTCGGCGCTGCGGCTGGTCAACAAATACGAGATCACCCGCCTCTACGACCTCAGCGGTCGCCGGTTCTACGCCGGCGTGCGCGCCAGCTTCTGATGACGAAGGGGGAGGGCGATACGATGATCACGCGCAGGAAAATCCTGGGCCAGGCGACCGCCGGGGCGGCCGTCGCCGGCATGTGGCCGGGCGTACCGACCGCATTCGCGGCGAGCGGGCAACAGGCCTATAACAATCCGCCCCCCGGCGTCGGGCCGCTGATCCCGGCGGACCAGAAGGCGCTGACCCGCTTCATGGCGCTGCGTTATGGCGTGTTCCTCCATTGGAACCCGGCGACGGTGTCGGGCAAGGAGATCAGCTGGTCGCGCGAGCGCGAGACGCCGACCGCCGAATACGACCAGCTCTACAAGCGGTTCAATCCGGTCGAGTTCGACGCCGATGCCTGGGTGCGGATGGCAAAGGACGCGGGCTTTCGCTACCTCACCTTCGTCCCCAAGCATCACGATGGCTTCGCGATGTGGGATACGAAGACCAGCGACTATTCGATCATGAAGACCCCGTTCGGGCGCGACGTGGTCAAGGAAGTGTCGGCGGCGTGCAAGAAGCACAAGATCGCCTTTTGCCTCTATTATTCGATCGCCGACTTCTATCATCCTGATTGCATCGGCGCGAACCATGCCAATGGCATGTATCTCGGCCCGCCGGGCTATGCGTTGCCTGACGGGGTGAAGCCCGACTTCAACCGCTACGTCACCTATATGAAGATGCAGCTCAAGGAGCTGTCGCAGAATTACGGCCCGGTCACCGCCTGGTGGTTCGACGGCGGCTGGATGCGCGAATGGACGCATGAGCGCGGAGTCGACCTGCTCAACTACATGCGGATGCTCCAGCCAGACACGATCGTCGATCACCGCGTCGGCTGTGCTTATAACGGGCGGGTCTACCTGCCGACGTGGTTCCCGACCGACAAGGACTATGTCGGCGACTTCGCGGTGCTCGAGGTCGACATGCCGCGGTTCAACCGCGACATCCCGTGGGAATATACCACGCCGGCCAACGGCCGCAGCTATTGCTGGACCGCGGGCGACTATCTGGCGTCCGACGTGTGGATCGACAATTTCGTCAAGTCGGCATGCGGCGACGGCAATTATCTGCTCGGTATCTCGGCCCCGTCGACCGGTCGCTTCGACCCTGCGCTGGTCGACAAGCTCGAGGAATCGAGCCTGTGGGTGAAGAAATACGGCGCGAGCGTGTTCGATACGCGCGGTGGGCCGTACATGCGCACCAGCGTCTATGGCGCGACGTGCAAGGGCAACCGCATCTACCTGCACGTGTTCGACCGCAAGATCAGCGAACTGACGCTGCCGGCGCTGCCCGCGCGGGTGACCGGCTGTTCGATGATGAACGGCGGCAAGGCGAGCTTCGTCCAGACCGGGGACGCGCTGACGATCAGGATCAACCCGAACGATACAGAGGCGCCGTCGACCATCGTCGTGCTCGACCTCGATCGCCCGGCGGAAGCGATCGCACCGATCGGCGAGGTGCCGGTCAATCGCGGCGTAAAGGTCAAGTCCTCGAACGCCGACGCATCGACCGACCGGTTCGCCTGCGACGGCGACATGCGCACCGCGTGGACGGCGGACGCCGCGACCAAGCAGCCGTGGATCGAATTCGATCTTGGGAGCGAACGCAAGCTGGGCCGCGCGATCCTGTTCGAGGGTGCCTTTGAAGGCGAGCTGGCCAACATCCACCGCTATCAGGTCGATGTGCGATCGAGCGAGACGGGCGAATGGCGGCGGATCGACGACGTCAAGACCTGGGGCTTCGATACTAGCGAGGAAGAGGACTTCTTCGAATGGCCGATCTCCGTCTTCAAGCCGGAACTGCGCTTCACCCCGACCAGCGCGCGCTATGTGCGGGTAAAGGTGCTCCGGGCGGTCGCGCCGCCCGTCATCCACGCCTTTGACCTGTACGAGAGATAATCGCGCCATGGCTCATATCATCGAACCGCCGTCGAGCGGCCCCGACACGCTTCACCCGTCCGCGGGCGCCGGCAACCTGACCTTCGTCACGCTGGTCAGCCTGGTGTCGGCGATGGGCGGGTTCCTGTTCGGCTACGAAACCGTGGTGATCGCCGGCACGCTGGCACCGGTGAAGGCGCAGTTCGGCTTTTCCGCGCTTATGGAGGGCTGGTTCGTCAGTTCCGGTCTGCTCGGCTGCGTGTTCGGCGTGCTGGCGGCGGGCCGGCTGTGCGACAGCGCCGGGCGTAAGCAGGTGATGCTGTTGTCGGCGGCGCTGCTGGCGATCGCCGCGGTCGCCTGTGCGGTGGCGGACGATGTGTCGTGGCTGATCGTCGGCCGTTTCATCGGCGGGCTGGGCGTCGGCCTCGCCTCGGTGGTGTCGCCGCTTTATATCTCGGAGGTAGCGCCGCCGCGCTATCGCGGGCGGCTGGTGTCGCTG
>NZ_DATMGG010000147.1:0-4588 GCF_035555815.1 Sphingomonas sp. | reverse complement strand
GCCGTCGCAGCGGATCACCACCGCCTTGATCGAATCGTCGCCGGCCGCTTCCGCGACGCCCGCCGCCAGCCCCTGGCGCACCGCCGCGCCCAGCGCGTTGACCGGCGGATTGTTCGAGATGATGACAAGGACGTCGTCGTGGCGTTCGGTGCGGATCGGGGAAGTCATATCGGTCGGTTGCTCCTGCAATGCGGACAAGGATGGTCCCTCAGGCGAGGGCGGAATAGATCAGCGTCTTTAGCTCGCGCCGGATCGGATAGACGTTCGACGGCGAAACCTGGGTCATGAACACCATGGTGATCCGTTCGACCGGATCGATGAAGAAGGCGGTGGAGAACATCCCGCCCCAATAATATTCGCCGACCGATCCGGGGATCATCGACTTGGCGACGTCCTGCGTTACCGCGAACCCCAGTCCGAAGCCGGTGCCGGCGTTCGCGGTCTCACTGAACAGCGAGCGCGACATCGTGGCGAGATCGGACCCGCCGGGCAGGTGGTTGAGCGTCATCAGCTCGATCGTCTTGCGCGACACGATCCGCGCGCCGTCGAGCACGCCGCCGTTCAGGCACATGCGGCAGAAACGATGATAGTCGAGCGCGCTCGACACCAGCCCGCCGCCGCCCGATTGCAGCTTTGGCGGGTTGGCCCACGCCGATTCGGCGCCGCGATCGTACATCACCCGGCCCTTGCCCGGCGCCAGCGTGTAGCAGTCGGTCAGCCGATGCAGCTTGTCGGCGGGGACATGGAAGAACGTGTCCTCCATCCCTAGCGGCGCGAAAATGCGTTCGCGGAACACATCGCCCAGCGGCTTGCCCGCCAGCCGCTGCACCACCGCGCCGAGCACGTCGGTCGATACCGAATAATTCCATGCCTCGCCCGGCGTGAATTCGAGCGGCAGCGCGCCCAGCGCGGCGACGAACCCGTCGAGATCGAGGTTGCCGTGCCACGATTCGATCCGGTCGCGGCGATAGGCGAGGTCGATGTTCGAGCGGTTCTGGAAACTGTAGGTCAGGCCCGAGGTGTGGCGCAGCAGATCGAGCATCCGCATCGGTTCGGCCGGCGCGCGGGTGACGAACGGCGCGTCGCCGCCGCCGCCGTTATAGACGCCGACCGCCGCCAGTTCGGGAAGCACGTGGTGGACGGGGGTGTCGAGCGCGACCAGCCCCTGTTCCACCAGCTGCATGAACGCGATCGAGGTGACCGGCTTGGTCATGCTGGCGATGCGGAACAGGCTGGCCTCGTCCACCGCCTGGCCGCCCTCACGCGCGGCGCCGATGCTGTTGAAATGGACGATGGCGTCGTCGCGGCCGATCAGGATCTGGGCGTGGGGCAGTTTCCCCGACGCGACGTAGCGTTCGTCCAGCAAACGGTCGATTCGCGCCAGCCGATCGCGATCGAAACCATGATCCTCGGGGCGCGCCAACTCCATTTGCACTCCATACCCTCGCTTCTAAACCGCCTTGCGATGCCCTGCGGCGTGTGCGGCGCTTCTATCGCCTTGAGCGCGGCGCGAATCAACACTAACCTTTGCCGAAAGAGGCGATCACGCCCAAACCGAAGTTTCGAGTGGAGAGAGAATTGACCACGGAACCCCTGATCGCGCTGGACCCCAGCTGGCCCAAGATGAGCATGGAGCAGGCGCGCGCGCTGCTCGTCGCACCGGGCAGCAAGTTCGAGATGGAGACGGTCGACATTCGCGGCATCCCGACGCGCGTATGGAAGCATTCCCCGCCGACGCTGGCGGCGCTGATCGCCGCCTCCGCGATGCACGGCGCGCGCGAGTTCACCATCTATGAGGACGAGCGGGTCACCTACGCCGACAATTTCAAGGCGGTGGCGACGCTGGCGGCGAAACTGCGCGAGATGGGGGTCGAGAAGGGTGACCGCGTCGCGCTGGCCGCACGCAACCTGCCCGAATGGCCGACGATCTTCTTCGCCGTCACCAGCCTGGGCGCGATCTGTGTCCCGCTCAACGCGTGGTGGACCGGGGGCGAGCTGGAATATGGCCTGCGCGATTCGGGTTCCAAGGTGCTGTTCGTCGATGGCGAGCGCCATGAGCGGCTGAAGGATTGCTATGCGCGGCTGCCCGATCTGGAGCGCGTCGTCGTCACCCGCGCGCGGGACTCGCTCGACGGCCCGGCGATCCCGCTCGACGACCTGATCGGGCCGACGTCGCGCTGGGGCGAACTGCCCGCCGTGGCGCTGCCCGAGGTCGACCTGGCCCCGGACGACGAGGCGACGATTTTCTACACCAGCGGCACCACCGGCAATCCGAAGGGGGCGCTGGGCACCCACCGCAACATCTGCACCAACATCCTGTCAGGCGGCTATTCGGCGGCACGATCGCTGCTGCGGCGCGGCGACGAGATTCCGGCGCCGGTACCGAGGACGATGCTGCTGGTGATCCCGATGTTCCACGTCACCGCCTGCAGCGCGGCGATGATGGGCAACATCGCCACCGGCGGCACGCTGGTATTCATGCGCCGGTGGGACCCCGAACAGGCGATGAAGATCATCCAGGACGAGGGTGTCCACGGCACCGGCGGGGTGCCGACGATCGCGTGGCAGCTGCTGGAGCATCCCGCGCGCGCCAACTACGATTTGTCGTCGCTGGAGGCGATCTCCTATGGCGGCGCGCCGTCGGCGCCCGAACTGGTCAAGCGCATCTTCACCGAATTCGGCGCGCTGCCGGCCAATGGCTGGGGAATGACCGAGACAATGGCGACGGTGACCAGCCACGGCGCGGAGGATTACCTCAATCGCCCGACCAGCTGCGGCCCGCCGGTCGCCACCGCCGACCTCAGGATCATGACCGTCGACGACGACAACCCGCAGGAACTGCCGATCGGCGAGGTCGGCGAATTGTGGGCGCGCGGGCCGATGGTGGTGAAGGGCTATTGGAACAAGCCCGAGGCGACCGCGGCGACCTTTGTCGACGGCTGGGTACGCACCGGCGATCTGGCGCGGCTGGACGAGGAGGGGTTCTGCTACATCGTCGATCGCGCCAAGGACATCATCATCCGGGGCGGCGAGAACATCTATTCATCGGAAGTCGAGGACGTGCTCTATGCGCATCCGGCGGTGACCGACGCCGCGCTGATCGGCATCCCGCACCGCACATTGGGCGAGGAGCCGGCCGCGATCGTCCACCTCGCCCCCGGTACGCAGGCGAGCGAGGCCGAATTGCAGCAATGGGTCCGCGACCGGCTGGCCGCGTTCAAGGTGCCGGTGGCGATCCGCTTCGTCGCCGACACGCTGCCGCGCAACGCCAACGGCAAGATCCTGAAGAAGGATTTGAAGGCGATGTTCGCGGATCGGGCGGCGGCGTAGCAGCCATTCCCCGGCGAAGGCCGGAGCCCGGCCGGACAAGCCGATGTGGCAAAGCCGGTGTGACGACGAGAATCGCCTGATAATGCCCGTCTAGCAACTTGGCCCCGGCCCTTGCCGGGGAACGGTTGGCGAAGGGCCGATCAGCGATCGCGCTTGGGCGCGACGTCGGGTGCGAGCAGGTCGGGCGCGGTCATCACGCAGGAACCGTTGGTGCGGTGTTCGCAGATGCGCTGCTCGACCGTCCATTTGCGGACCCGCGAGGTGGGCGAGCGGCGGCGCGGCGGGGAACGGCCGGCGCTGGCCGGCGCGAACACCGGCGTCCGCGCGATCGAGAAGGCCGGGGTGGGCACTTGTCCCATCGACAGCATCAGGGCGGCAAGGGCGATCATCTTCGGTCTCCGCGCGGGAAGGCTCGATCAGGCCACGCGCGGGCTGAACGCGCGGTGAAGCGGATCATCCCGCCGCGTCGACCACCGCCGTCACCGCCCGCGCCCAACCGTCGAGCCGCGCCTGCCGCGCGTTGTCGTCCAGATGCGGGGCGAAGGTCTCGACCGCGCCGCGCATCGTCGCGGCGGCCTCCAGATCGGCGAACAGCCCGCAGCCGACCCCGGCCAGCATCGCCGCGCCCAGCGCGGTGGTCTCGGCAAAGGCGGGGCGTTCGACCGCGATGCCGAGCATGTCGGCCAGATCCTGCACCATCCAGCCGTTCGCGACCATGCCGCCATCGACGCGCAGCCCGGTCCAGTCGGCGCCGTCGGCGGCGAAGGCGGCCTTGAGGTCGTGCGCCTGGTGCGCCATCGCCTCCAGCGCGGCGCGGACGATGTGGGCGCGGGTGGCGGTGAACGACAGGCCGGTCAGGCTGCCGCGCGCCTCCGGTCGCCACCATGGCGCGCCCAGCCCGGACAGCGCGGGCACGCAATAGACGCCGGCATTGTCGGCAACGCTCGCCGCCAGCCCTTCGGTCTCGTCGGCGGTGGCGATCAGCCCGATCTGGTCGCGCAGCCATTTGACCAGGCTGCCGGCGACGAACACCGACCCCTCCAGCGCATAGGCGCGGCGCCCGCCCAGTTGCCAAGCGACGGTGGCGAGCAACCGATTGCGCGAGGTCGGCACGGTCGTGCCATATTGGGTGAGCACGAACGCCCCGGTGCCGAACGTCGCCTTGGTATCGCCGGGGGCGAGGCAGGCCTGGCCGATCGTCGCCGATTGCTGGTCGCCCGCCATCCCGCACACCGGGATCGTCCCGCCGAACAGCGTG
>NZ_DATMGG010000146.1:0-3333 GCF_035555815.1 Sphingomonas sp. | reverse complement strand
CGCCCGGGCGCGCCGCACTCTCCTTCCCGGCCGGAATAGCGAACAACGCCTGAAGATCGGCGCGACGGACCAGCAGGTCGGCGAGCGTATAGCCGTCGAGCACCGCCATGAACGCCGCCATCGCCTCGTTCAGCGCGCCGGTCAGCCCGCACGCGGGGGCGATCAGGCAATGGCCGCATTCGACCAGCTCGAACCCGTCCTCGCTATGCCGCACCAGCGCGCCGACGTTGATCTCCGCCGGGTCGCGGCCAAGGCGGATGCCGCCGAAGCGCCCCCGTGCGGTGGCGACATAGCCGGCGCGGGACAGATCGTTGACCACCTTCATCAGATGGTTCTGCGACACGCCATAGGCCCCCGCCACCTCCGCGATCGAACACAGCCGGTCGGGCCGCGCGCCCAGATAGAGCAGCACGCGCATCGCATAGTCGGTGTAGCGCGTCAGTCGCACGGCGATCCCCTGTCACATCGGTGCGCGTATATTATGCATTTTCTTTGCATGTATAAATTCAGCGGCATAGAAGCCGGAAATTCCGACGGGAGCGAATCGTGGAACAGGCCGCGCAGATCGACGACGCCGCGCTGGAGCGGCTCATCCCCCTCTTCTATCAGCGCGTGCGCGCGGATGCGGAACTGGGCCCGGTGTTCAACGACGCGGTCGACGACTGGCCCGAGCATCTGGAGCGGCTGGTCGCCTTCTGGTCTTCGGTGATGCTGACCAGCGGCCGGTACAAGGGCAATCCGATGATCGCGCACCTGAAGCACAAGGCGCGGATCACGCCGTCGCTGTTTGATCGCTGGCTGGCGCTGTGGGCGCACACCACGGCGGAGGTGATGCCGCCCGCGGCCGCCGCCGCGCTCCAGACCAAGGCGGCACGAATCGCGGAGAGCCTGCAACTGGCCTTGTTCTTCCGGCTCGATCCGCCGGCGACCGACGGCGGCGCGCGGTGAGCGACGCGGCGGCCAATCCGCCCGCGCTGCCCGAAGGGCTGCAACCCTATCGGCGCACCGACAGCTTTATCGAGACGAGCGTGCCGCGGGCGCTGCTCGCCGATCACAGCACCAAGGCGGGAAGCTGGGGCCTGATCCACGTCGAGGAGGGGCGGCTGCGCTACCGCGTCACCGATCCGCGACGGCCACCGCTCGACACCATCCTGACGGCGGGAACGGCACCGGGGGTGGTGGAGCCGACCGTGCTCCATCATGTCGAACCGATCGGACCGGTGCATTTCCATGTCGAGTTCTGGCGCGGGGCCTGACCAAATCGCCTCCGAAACGGCGCCGCCGGGCGCGACTGCTCCAGCGATAGCGGCGCGTCACCAGCGCCAGCGCCCGCGACTCCCCCGTTTCGGCGTTTTCATTAGTGAGAGTGCCAAGGCCGCGACCCCAGGATTTCCCCTCACAGCCGTCACCCGGCCAAAACATGGGGATTCCCGATGCGCCTTGGATCGATCCTGCCGATTATCGCCGCGACGTCTCTGGCGGCCTCTCCGGCGACGGCGGCTCCCGCCTCGCCGCCGGCCAATCCCGCCGCGAAACTGTCGGTCGCCGGAGCGGCAGCCGCAGTGGACCCGGCGCAGAACCGCAAGGCGCGGAAAAAGGGCGGCGCGCTGTGGATCTTAGCCGGCCTGGCGCTGGTGGGGGTGATCGTCGGCGTCGCCGCCGGGGGTGGCGGAGGCGACAGGCCCGACAGCCCGTAAGACCGATCCTGTCACGGCATATCGACCGCGCGATCGCTGGACGCTCGACCTGGCCGCGCCGAGCTTGCTAGGAAGGGCGCCGCGCCCGGCCCCGGGCGACACCGCCTTCCGTGCCGAAAGCCCGCCATGCCGATCGTCGTCGCCCTGCTCCTCGCCGCGCAACAGGCCCCCGCGACGAATGGGGCGCCGCAGCCCTATCGCCCGCCGTCCGCGACGATCGTCGCCGAACCGGTATCGGTGATGCTGGCCGGCTTCGACGCCGATGGCGACGGCCGGATCACCGAGGCGGAGGCCAGCGCCGGCGTCGCGCGCAGCTTTGCCGCGATCGCCAACGGCGCGGACGACATCGGCTTCATCGCCTTTGCCGACTGGGCCGAACGCTGGCTGGGCGATCGCAACGCCGTGCCCAGCCCGTTCGAGATCGACCGCAACGGTGACGGCCGCATCACCCTTCCCGAGCTTGCGGACCGTATCAGCGCCATTTTCGCGCGGCTCGATTCCGACAAGGATCATGTGCTGACCCACAGGGAGTTGTTGACGATCCGCAGCTCCGCCATCGGCGGTGAGCGCGGCGGGCCGGACGGCCCCGGCGCGCCCAAGGGACGCGGCGGCCGACGCCGCTAGGGCCAGCGCGCGGATACTACCCTAGCATCCGACACCGCTTACCCGCTAAGTCACCCCCGATGGGCGCCGATCACGATCATTCGCACGGGCATGACCACCGTCATGGGCACGGCCATGGGCACGGCGGCGCGCATCGCCACAGCCATGCGCCGGCCAGTTTCGGCCGCGCCTTCGCCATCGGCACCGCGCTCAATCTGGCGTTCGTGGCCGTCGAGGCGGGGTTCGGGATCGCCGCCGATTCGGTCGCGCTGCTCGCCGATGCCGGACACAATCTGTCCGACGTGCTGGGGCTGCTGATCGCGTGGGCGGCGGTCGGGCTGTCGAAGCGGCCGGCATCGAAGCGGTTCACCTATGGCCTGGGCGGATCGTCGATCCTGGCGGCGCTGGCCAATGCGATGCTGCTGTTCGTAGCGGTCGGCGCGATCGCGTGGGAAGCGGCGCGGCGGCTGGGCGCCCCGCCGGAGGTGGACGCACACGCGATGATCTGGGTCGCCGCCGCCGGCATCATCGTCAACGGCGCCACCGCGATGATGTTCGCCAGCGGGCGCAAGGGCGATCTCAACATCCGCGGCGCGTTCCTGCACATGGCGGTCGACGCGCTGGTTTCCGCCGGGGTGGTGGTGGCGGGCGTGCTGATGCTGACGACCGGCCTGCAATGGATCGATCCGCTGGTCAGCCTGATCGTCGTGGCGATCATCCTGTGGGGCACCTGGGGCCTGTTCCGCGATTCGCTGGGGATGGCGTTGCAGGCGGTGCCGCCGGGGATCGATGCGGACGGCGTGCGCGCGATGCTGGCCGGCCTGCCGGGGGTGGCGCGGCTGCACGATCTGCACATCTGGCCAATGAGCACCACCGAATCGGCGCTGACCGCGCATCTGGTGATGCCGGGCGGCCATCCCGGCGACGCCTTCTATGAACACGCCGCACGCGACTTACACGATCGTTTCGGAATCGATCATCCGACGCTGCAGATCGAGATCGGCGGCGAACACGACGGCGCGACTTCGGAACA
>NZ_DATMGG010000145.1:0-1887 GCF_035555815.1 Sphingomonas sp. | reverse complement strand
CCCGTGACGTTGGTGCGCTCGCCGATGTTGACGAAACTGGTGGAGGAGGGCTGGGTCATGAAACGATCAACTCAAAACACGTTCGGGCGGAGCTTGTCGAAGCCCTGCCCTTCTTCGGGAGAAATACGGCCCTTCGACAAGCTCAGGGCGAACGGAGAAAGGATTGTCCTCATCCCACCGCCATGATGAACGGCTCCAGCCCCGCCAGCCGGGTCCGCACCTCGGGGTGCGCGATCGCGCGCGGCGGCAGGCCGGCGACCGCGTCGGCGATCGCCTTGATATGCGCCGGGGTCGATCCGCAGCATCCGCCCAGGATGTTGACCTGACCCGCTTCCGCCCATTCCTTGACCAGCCCGGCGGTGGTCTCCGGCATCTCGTCATAGGCGCCCAGCTCGTTGGGCAACCCGGCGTTGGGGTAGACCATGATGAGGGTATCGGCGATCGCGCTCAGCGTCTTGACGTGCGGGCGCAGCTGCTCCGCCCCGAACGAACAGTTCAGCCCGATCGTCACCGGCCGGGCATGGCGCACCGCGTGCCAGAACGCCTCGACCGTGTGGCCCGACAGGTTGCGCCCCGACAGGTCGGTCAGCGTCATCGACAGCATGATCGGCAGGTCGCGCCCCAGCGCCTCGCCCGCCTCGATCGCCGCCATCACCCCGGCCTTGGCGTTCAGCGTGTCGAACACCGTCTCGATCAGGATGAAGTCGGCCCCGCCCTCGACCAGCGCGTCGATCTGGTCGCGGTACACATCCTTCAGATAATCGAAATCGATCTCGCGATAGCCGGGGTCGTTGACGTCGGGCGACAGCGACAGCGTCTTGTTGGTCGGCCCGATCGCCCCGGCGACGAAGCGCGGGCGGCTGATTCCATTCTCGGCATCCTTCGCGGCATATTCATCCGCCAGCTTCCGCGCGATCTTCGCGCTCTCGACGTTGATCTGGCGCACCAGATGCTCGGCGCCGTAATCGGCCTGACTGATGATGTTGGCGGAAAAGGTGTTGGTCGACACGATGTCCGATCCCGCATCCAGATAGGCGCGGGTGATCGTCGCCGGCACCTCGGGCTTGGTGATCGCCAATATGTCGTTGTTGCCCTTCTGGTCGTGGCTCAGCCCCAGCGACCCGGCATAGTCGGCCTCGGCCAGCTTCCAGTTCTGGATCTCGGTGCCGAACGCGCCGTCGGTGATCAGGATGCGCTTGGCCGCCTCGGCCAGCAGGGTCTCGCGTGGCGTCATCTCAATTCTCCGTCGCGGGGACATGGCCCGCCGTCTCTGCGCCGCCGCAACCGGTGAAGCGGCCGCTCACGCCGCCACCTCGCCCGCCGCCGCGCCCGGCCGCAGCCCCAGCAGGTGGCAGATCGCATAGCTCAGTTCGGCGCGGTTGAGCGTGTAGAAGTGGAAATCGCGCACCCCGCCCGCGTACAGCCGCCGACAGAGTTCCGCCGCGACCGTCGCCGCGACCAGCTGGCGCGCGGCGGGGTGATCGTCCAGCCCCTCGAACAGCGTGCCCATCCAGCCGGGCACCGCGGTGCCGCACATCGCCGACATGCGCTGGACGCTGGCGAAGTTCATCACCGGCATGATCCCCGGAATGATCTCCGCGGTGATCCCGGCCGCCGCCACCGCGTCGCGATAGCGCAGGAACGTCTCCGCCTCGTGAAAGAACTGGGTGATCGCGCGCGTCGCCCCGGCGTCGATCTTGCGCTTGAGGTTGTCGAGATCGGCCGCCGCATCGACAGAATCCGGGTGGCTCTCGGGATAGGCCGCGACCGATATCTCGAACGGGTGGAGCCGGCGCAGCCCGGCGACCAGCGCCGCCGCATTCTCATATCCGCCTTCGGGCGACGCGAACTTCGCCCCCGCCACCGGCGGATCGCCGCGCAGCGCGA
>NZ_DATMGG010000144.1:0-17186 GCF_035555815.1 Sphingomonas sp. | reverse complement strand
ATCCGCTATGGCCACGCCGCGACGATCGCGGAGCGGGGCTTTCGCGTGATCATGCCCGATCTGCGCGCGCACGGCGACAGCGGCAAGCCACACGATCCCGCTGCCTATCCGCCCGACGTGCTGATGCGCGACGGGCTGGCGCTGATCGCGCATCTGGGGCTGACCGACTATGACCTGGGCGGCTATTCGCTAGGCGGGCGCACCACGGTGCGGATGCTCGCCCATGGCGCCACGCCGGCGCGGGTGGTGCTGTCAGGGATGGGCTATCAGGGGATCACCGACACACAGGGGCGCGGCACCTATTTCCGGCGGGTGCTGACCAACCTGGGCAGTTTCGAGCGCGGATCGCCCGAATGGCTGACCGAGGCGTTCCTGAAGACCACGCGCGGCGATCCGGTGGCGCTGCTCCACATCCTCGATACCTTTGTCGATACCAGTCCTGCTGATCTGGCGGCGATCACCCCGCCGACGCTGGTGGTCAACGGCGCCGATGATGATGACAACGGATCGGGGCAGCAGCTGGCCGACGCGCTGGTCGACGGGCGCTATGCCGAGGTGCCGGGCCATCACATGAGCGCGGTCACCCGGCGCGAACTGGGAGAGGCATTCGCCTATTTCCTGGCGCGTTGACGCTCGGCACTCGGAGCGCGAACGCGGCGATCAGCGCCGGGCCGTGTCGAACGCGGCGATCAAGCCCCCGCCGCGTCGAACGCGGCAATCAAGTACGAGCCGCGTCGAACGCGGCGATCAGGGCGTCGCCGGTCGCCGGGCGCAGCGTGAAGATGCCGCAGTCGAAATGCCGGGTCGGGTGGACGCGGTTCGTCAGCAGCGTCCATGCCAGCCCGCGATCGAAATCGATCCACAGCCCGGTGCCGGTGAATCCGGTGTGGCCGATCGTCTCGTCCGAGCAGGCCTGACCGCCCGACCAGCCCCCGAACCTGCGTTCCCAGCCGCAGGTGCGATGTTCGTAGACGGGGGTGCGGATTGCCGAAAGCATCGCCGGGCTGGCGCCGCTGCCGTTCAGCACCCCCTCCGCGAAGTCGAGCACGCCGGCGACGGTGCCGAACAGCCCGGCGTGGCCGGTCTGTCCGCCCATTGCCGCGCAATTCTCGTCATGGACCTCGCCCTGCAACACGCGCCCGCGCCATGAGCAACGCTCGGTCGCCACCGCCGGGCCGGGCGGCGGGCCATAGGAGAGGCCGGCACCAAGCGGCCAGGCGCCGAGCGGCTGGCCGGTGATCCGCTCGATCGCGATGCCGAGCAGGATGAAGTTGATGTCCGAATAGACCGGCGGCCCGTGGCGCCATTCGCGTTGGAGCACGAACGCGCGCAGCCGCGCCGGATCGTCGCCATAGGTGTAGATCGGCTCGACCGAGGGCAGGAAGGTGCGATGCGCCAGGCAATCGCGAAAGGTCAGCTTGCGCTCCGCCGCGCCGGGCACGTCATATTGGCGCAGATCGGGGATGGCGTCGGTCAGCGGTCGGTCCAGATCGAGCCGGCCTTCGTCCGCCAGCCGCAGGATCATCGTGGTGGTGGCGATCACCTTGGACACCGAGGCGAGGTCGAACCAGTGGTTTTCTGTCAACGCCTCGCGCACGGGCTCCAGCGCGGCCATGCCGGTGACCCGCACGCCGCGCCGCCCGTCGGCGGTGACCAGCCCCAGCGTCGCACCGGGGATGCGGCCGTCGAAAACCGCGGCGGCGGCCGGGGCGAAGGCGTCGTCGAGGATGGTGTCGATCACGCCGTCACCTGATCGCTGTCGTCGGCGCGGGCGCGGGCACGCACGATGAACGGGACGAACACCACCGCCGCCAGGCTCATCGTGCCGGCCATGATGAAGAACCCGTCATAGCCGATCGCTTTCTGGAACACCCCCGACAGCCCCGCGAGCAGGCGCGGCAGCAGGAAGGCGAGGCCCGACAGCAGCGCATATTGCGCGCCCGGAAAGCGCGGATTGACCAGCATCGACAGGTAGACGACGAACACCGCGCCCTCGAATCCGTGGCCGAACTGGTCGACCGCCATCGCGAGGTAGAGGTCGAAATCGCCGGCGGTCACCGGCAGCGATCCCAGCGTGAACAGCAACGGTCCGCCCGGCGACTGATGTGCCAGCCACGCGAACACCCAGTTGCTCAGCGCCGACATGATCGCGCCGATCACCAGCGCCCAGCCCATCGGCGCGCGCGCGGCGAGCAATCCGCCCATCGCCACGCCCAACATGCTGGAGAACAGCGCGACGAACCCGTCGGCGACGCTGATCTGCACCAGGCCATAGCCCAGTGCGTTGAACAGCGGGTGCGACAGCGTCAGCGCCATCACGTCCCCCATCCGATAGACCGACACGAACAACAGGATCGGAATGATCGCGAAGCCATAGCGCCACGCGACATCGACGTAGGGGCCGATCGCGGTCGAGCGGCGCAGCCGCGATGTCGGCGGCAGCTTGCGCAGCCACGGCACCGCACAACCCAGCGCGATGAACGGCAACAGCGCGACGGCGAACACCCAATAGCTCATCACCGCCGGGTTGCTCATCCCGACCGATCCGATCGCTGACAGCAGCAGCCAGCCGATCGCGGCGGTGACCAATGTCGTCAGCCCCATCGCGGTCGCGCTGGCGGCCAGCCCGGTGACGAGCGCGGTGCCGCGCCCACCGCCACGGCCGGGATCCGGACGCATCGCCGCCAGGATCGGGAAGGGGAGGAACGCCGCGGCGGCGATCACCAGATAGGCGGTGGTCCAGTCGGCCATCGCCGCGACGAGGATTGCGCCGCTGCCCGCCGCGACCATTGCGCTGCGATAGCCCCACAGATTGGCGGCCACCAACGGCCCCTGTTCCTCCTTGGTCGGCGCCAACTCGATCCGCCATGCGTCGGCGGTGATCTCGAGCGTGGTGGTCCAGAACGCGAGCAGCACGGCGAACAGCGCTGTGATCGGCAGGTTCTTGTCCGACGAGGTCAGCGCCATCGCCACGGTGGAGGCGAAGATGCAGATTTGCGCCAGCATGATCCAGCCGCGCCGCCGGCCCCAGAACCGGGCGAAGCCGGGGACGTCATATTTGTCGAGCAGCGGCGCCCAGGCGAACTTGAACGTCGGCAGCAGCGCCACCCAGGCGAAGAAGCCGATCGTGACGATATCGACGTCGTGTTTGGCCAGCCGCAGCAGCAGCACCGCGTTGAACATGTAGAAGGGCAGGCCGGCGGAAAATCCCAGCAGGCCATAGAGCGCCAGCCGGCCGAACCCCGGCTTCACCGCGACCGGCGCGGCGGGGGATGATACCGGCGGTTCGATCGAAGGCGCCGTGGCGGGCGAGGACGTCATGCCGCCCTCATGCCTGATGATCCCGGTGAGTGTCGGTCACAGCAATCCCCCCGTCCAATTCCGTCGCCGCCGCGCGCCCAAGTGTCGCCCTTGAGCCACGCTCCGCTGGAAAAGGATCAACTGGTCTGAAATTGGTACTAGCGCAAGCGAACATTTTTGTTGCTTACTGCCGCCTTCGTCGAAAGCTGGCGACATTCAAGGGGGGAAGACATGAACGATTCGGTCTCGTTGCGGCGCATACTGGTTTCCGGAACCGCGCTCGCGGCGATCGCGTGCGGCCTGCCGGGCGCGGTCCATGCGCAATCGACTCAGGACGCCGCGACCCCGACGGGCGCCGTGCTGTCGGATACCGACGCGCAGGGTAACGCCCCCGGTCGCGAACAGGAAATCCTGGTTACCGGTTCGCGCATCAAGCAGGATCCGAACAATTCGGCGTTGCCGCTTCAGGTCATCACCACCCAGGAACTGTCGCGCAACGGCATCAGCAGCCCCGAACAGCTCGTCATGTTCCTGAGCACCAACGGCTCGGGCGCGGACAACCTCGCCTCCAACTCCGACGTCACCAGCGGCGCGCAGCGCGGCACGAACGGCCTGTCCGCCGCCAACCTGCGGGGGCAGGGCAGCGCCGCGACGCTGGTGCTGCTCAACGGTCGCCGCGTCGCCGCGCACGGCCTGTCGGGCTCGGCGGTCGACGTCAACCAGATCCCGTTCGCCGCGATCGACCGCGTCGAGGTGCTGAAGGACGGCGCCTCCGCGATCTATGGCACCGACGCGGTCGGCGGCGTGATCAACTTCATCACCAAGAAGAATTTCAAGGGCCTCCAGCTCCAGGGCTTCACCGACGTCACGGAAGAGGGCGGCGGCAACATCTATCGCCTGTCGGGCACCGCCGGCTGGGGCGACCTCGACAAGGACGGCTTCAACGTGATGGGCGCCGTCAGCTACAGCTGGAACAAGATGCTGCGCGGCGAGGACCGCGATTTCGTCAACGGCAACCAGCCCAATCGCGGCCTGTCGGTCGATACGCGCGGCACCCCGATCGCGACGGCGTTCAACATCGGCGCCAATACGCAGCCGGGCAGCATCACCGCGCTCGGCACGCTGCTGACCGGGCTGACCCTGACCGCACCGAACGGGGCCAACGCGGCGGCGGGCGGCATCAATCCGCTCAACGTGCCCGGCGGTGCTGGCTGCGAGTCGATGGATGGCGGCATGGCGTACGACTATGCGCTGTGGAACGCGCCGACCGCCTATTACGCCTGTTCGTGGGACACGGGGCGCGCGGCCGTGATCCAGCAGCCGATCCAGACGCTGACCTATTATGCGCGCGGTGTCGCCCGCATCGGCGGCAGTCACGAGCTGTCCCTGGAAATTACCGGATCGAACGCGGATTCGGCCAAGAGCTTCTCGCATGCTCAGCTCTCCGCGAACGCGACCAATCTGGCGATCGCCTATCCGCTCAACGCCACGACCAAGACCACCTATGATCAGGTGTTCAACGCCATCCGCGGCGCCTTCTCCGACCCGACACAGCTTGCCGCGCTTGACGCGAACTATGGCTTGCCGATTTCGTATCGCTGGCGTTGCATCGCCTGCGGCCCGCGCGAGTACAAGACCAATACCAAGACCTTCCGCGCCGCGCTCGGCATCGAGGGGCCGCTGTGGGAAAAGTGGGATTACCGCGCTGGTGCGTCCTATGCGAAGAGCGAGTCCTCGTCCTTGCTGGGGTCGGGCTACTATTACCGCGGCACGCTGGCGAATGGCGCGGCCGACCCGGCGGCGCCGGTCGCGCCGGGCGCGAGCATGCCGGGCCTGGTCGGCGTGTTGAATGCCGGCCTGATCAATCCGTTCAGCCTGACCCAGACCGACGCCGGCATGGCGGCGCTCGATGCGGTGTCCGCCGCCGGGACCACGCTGTACGGCGGCCAGTATGAGGTGAAGCAGTTCGACGGATCGGTCGCGGGTTCGCTGTTCCCGATCTGGGGCGGGGACGTCCAGCTCGCCGTGGGCGTCGACTATCGCCGCGAGACCTATTCGTTCAACGGATCGGACGCGGCGGATGCCACCGATCCGGTGATCTTCCTGGCGGCGTTCGACAACGTCAACGCGCTGCGGAAGAAGGAGCGCACGGTGAAGGCGGCCTATGCCGAAATGCTGGTGCCGCTGTTCCCCGGATTCGACATCACCGGCGCGGTGCGCGTCGATGACTATACCGGCTTTGGCACCACCACCAATCCGAAGGTGTCGTTCAAGTACCGGCCGATCCGCCAGCTGATGTTCCGCGGATCGTACAACACCAGCTTCCGCGTGCCGACATTCAACCAGATCTTCAACGGCATCACCGAATCGCCTTATGCGGGCAGCGATATCGCCAACCCGCTGACCTGCCCGGGCGGGGTGCCGAACGCGACCAACCCGGCCTGCGCCTTCATACGTCCGAACATCTGGACCGGCGGTACGGCGGACCTCGGGCCGGAAACGGCGAAGCAGTTCAACCTGGGCGTGGTGCTGCAGCCGGCACGCAACTTCAGCCTCTCGGTCGACTGGTGGTCGATTGCGGTCGACAACACCATCCAGCTGCTCACGCTGCGCCAGCTGATCGACAACGCCGCACTGTTCCCGGACCGCTTCATCTCGGACGGGGCCGGCGGCATCGCGACGATCGACGATCGCTGGATCAACGCCGGTTCGCGGCGGACGCAGGGCCTGGAATTCTCCGCTCGCGGAGGTGTCGAAGGAATGGGGGGCATGTTCTCCGCCGGTCTGGACGGCACGCTGCTGCTCAAGAAGCGGGAGAAGCTGACCGAGACCTCGGCGTATGGCCCCAGCCTGGTCGGCGTGTTCACCTTTGCCGGCGATCTGGGCGTGCGGTGGAAGCACAACGCCTTCGTCAGCTTCGCCAACGACGACTTCAACCTGTCGATCTCGCAGATCTATCGCAAGGGCTACAAGAACTTCGCCCTGCCCGGCATCGCCGCCGGCACGATCACGCGGCCCGACTACAACGAGTTCGTCAAGGACTACATCACCTACAATGCGACCATCGCCTACACCGGCATCGCCGGGTATCGCCTGGTCGCGGGCGTGAAGAACATCTTCAACACCGATCCGCCCTATGCCGTCACCTATGACGGCAACACCGGCGCCGGCAGCTCGTGGGAACCGCGTGTCGCCGATCCGCGCGGCCGCTCGTTCACCATCACCGCCGAGGTGAAGTTCTGATCACCCGCTGATCGACCGATCCATCAGGGGCGATCCGCCGGTGCGGGTCGCCCCTTTTTTATGCGCGGTGGCCGCTTGCCGGCGACCGGGCCGGCCCATAGCGTGACGCGGAAGCGCGAACGACGAGAGGATTCGAATGGCGATCACCCCGGTGCCGAGCAGGACCAGCAGCAACGACGGAAACGATGGCCTGTTCGAGGAGGCGGCCGCCGCCGGCGCGCACGTCGACGCCCCCGACCTGCGGATGTTCGTTTTCGCGCTGTTCTTCATTTTCGGGGGCATCACCAGCCTAAACGACATCGTCATGCCCAAGCTGCAGGAGCTGTTCACGCTCAGTCATGCCCAGGCGAACCTCGTCAATTCGGCATTCTTCATCGCCTATCTGCTGTTTTCGCTGCCCGCCGCCGGCATCGTCCGCCGCGTCGGCTATATGCGCACCGCGTCGATCGGGCTGCTGACGATGACGGCGGGGTGCCTGTTGTTCATCCCCGCATCGCGTTCGGCGACGTTCGGCATGTTCCTGTTCGCGCTGTTCGTGCTGGGGGCGGGGATCACCATCATCCAGGTGGTGGCCAATCCGCTGATCTCGCTGCTTGGCCCGCCGCGCACCGCGCACAGCCGGCTCACCTTTGCCCAGGCGTTCAATTCGCTCGGCACCACGGTGTTTCCGCGTGTGGGATCGACGCTGATCCTGGGCGGCCTCGCCGGCGTGAGCGCGGCGTCCCTGTCTGGTGCGGCGCTCGACGCCTATCGCATCGAGGCGTCGCGGACGATCGTCCACACCTACATCGGCCTGGCGGTCGCGCTGGCGGTGATCGCCGGGGTGGTGTGGACCCGGCGCAACCGGTTGACGGAGGATCTGGAACAGACGGGCACGATCTTTCACGGGCTGACCCTGCTCCAGCGCCCGCGCTTTGCCTTCGGCGCGGCATGCATCTTTCTCTATGTGGGGGCGGAGGTCGCGATCGGATCGAACCTGGTGGCCTATCTGGCGCAGCCCGGCGTGTGGGGCGTGACCCATCAGGTCGCGGGCAATTATATCGCGCTGTATTGGGGCGGCGCGCTGATCGGCCGTTTCATCGGATCGGGCGTGCTGCGGCTGGTGTCGCCGGGCAAGGCGCTGGCCGGGGCGGCCTCCGGCGCGATCGCGCTGGTGCTGATTTCAGCCAACAGCACCGGCGCCGTCGCCGGCTGGGCGCTGCTGGCGGTCGGGCTGATGAACGCGATCATGTTTCCGACGATCTTCAGCCTGGCGAGCGAAGGGCTGGGCCGCCGCGCGGCGGAAGGATCGGGGGTGATCGCGACGGCGATCTTTGGTGGCGCGGTGATCCCGCCGCTGTACGGCGTCGCGGCCGACCTCTCGCACAGCCTGGCCTATGCGCTGGTGCTGCCGGGGCTGTGCTATGCGGCGATCGCGACCTATGGCCTCTACGCGCGCCGGCCGGCGATCCCGGCCGCGGCGTGATCGCCCCGGATCGCCGCACCGGGCCGGGGCGTATCGCGCCGACGTGAAGCCGTAAGTCGGCGCGCTGGCGCTGGCGACGCGACCGCCATCGCCAGCGCGCCGCGCCGGTCGATCTGTATCCTGCCGCTCGTAAGCCTTGGGCAGCGGGCCGTCGGTGGGGGTGAGGTAGCGATTGCGAAGCTGGCGCTGGCGCGAATCGAGCGGTTGCGGCTGACCGTCGATCCATACCGCGACCGGCGCCGACGACAGCTCGAGCGGATCGCCGTCCCACAGCACCACGTCCGCGCGGCGGCCGGGGCGCAGCGACCCGATCTCACCGTCCATCCCCAGCGCCTCGGCGGGTTTGGAGGTGATCGCGGCGAACGCCTGTCCCCAGCTCAGCCCGGTCGACCCCGGTACCTTTGCGATCGCGACCAGATTGCCGGCGAACTGGGTCAGGACATGCTCGCCCGCCTCGCCGTCATAGCGGATGCCGGTGGTGACGCCGGCCCGCGTCAACCGGCCGACGTTGCTTTCGGTCGCGGCCAGCGATTCGAACGACGCCGGCAGATCGGCGAGTGCCGCGGCGATCACCGGTACACGGGCCGCCGCGATTTCCCGCGCGACCATCCAGCCCTCGGTCGCGCCGACCAGCACCAGCTTCAGACGGGGATATTGGCGCGGCAGCGCGAGCACGGTGCGAATGTCGCTGGCGCGTTCAACATGGACGAGCAGCGGCATCGTGCCGTCAAGGACGGGCAGCAGCGCCCTCGCATCGGCGCGGGTCAGCAACGCATCGCGACCGCGTCCGTCGAACCCGGCGGGGTTGCGGCGATAGTCCTCGGCCTGCGCCAGCGCGTCGTGCAGTCCGACATAGGCAGCGGGGCGGCTACCCCCGGCACCTCGCGCGCCGTCTTCGCCCAGTTCGACATACTGGAACGCGCGGGCGCGAGTTACCGGATCGGGATCGGCGCCCAGATCGATCACCGCGCCTTGCCCGGCGAAGATCGAGCCGCCGGCATTGGGCGCGACGATGGCGCGGGTGACGCCGCCGGCGCGTTCGTTCCCGATCATCACCGCGTTGGGATTGATCGCCACCGACACGTCGATCGCCGCCTTGAACGGCGATCCGCGCGACGCGGAATCGTTGCTCTCGCCGATCCCGCCCGCGTCCACCAGCCCGAGGCTGCCGATCCCGGCGACGATGCCGGCGGCGATCCACTTGCCCCGCGCGTCGATCACGGTCGCGCCCGCCGGGATGGCGACGCCCGCGCCGGCGGCGACGACTCGCCCGTCGCGGATGACGACGCTGCCGTTCTCGACCGGCGCGGAGCCGTCGCCGATCGCGACGGTGCCGCCGGTGATGGCGACGGTTTGTGCCGCAGCCGGGGTAGCCAGCGCGGCGGCGCCGGCCAGGAGGAGCGTGAAGCGCTTCATTTCACGTCTCCCATGCCGGGCTGGCCCAGCTCGAAATCGCTCACCGGGCGGCGTTTCGGATCATTGGCGTCGTAGAGCAGCGCGCCGTCCACCCACACTTTTTCCGGCCGCGAGTAGACGCTGAGCGGGTTGCCGTTCCACAGCACCACGTCGGCCATCTTGCCGGGCTTCAGGCTGCCGGTCTTGTCGGCGATGCCCAGCGCCTTGGCCGGGTTGATCGCCAGCCAGCGCCACGCCGCCTCGTCGGACAGGGTGATGCCGGCATGACGGCCCGACGACAGCGCCTTGGCGACTTCCTGGTTGAGCCGCTGGATGCCGTTGGCGTCGTCCGAATGGATCATCGCGCAGGCGCCGGCATTTTGCAGGATGGCGAGATTCTCGCCGATCCCGTCGAAGCTTTCCATCTTGAAGCCGTACCAGTCGGCCCACACCGCGGCGCAGGTCTGGTTAGCCTTGAGCAGATCGGGGATCTTGTACGCCTCTACCGCGTGGTGGAACGCCGCGACGTGGTAGCCGAACTCCTTGGCCATATCCATGACGATGGCCATCTCGTCGGCGCGATAGCAGTGGTTCTGGACGAGGATCTCGCCCGCCAGCACGCCGCGCAGCGTATCCATCGCGATGTCGCGCGCGGGCGGCTCGCCGCCGTCCTTTTCGTACTTGTCCCACTTGCGCTTATACTCGGCGGCGCGCGCCCAGGTAGCGCGATCGACCGCGATATTGCCCATGCGGGTGGACGGCTGGCGCCCCTTGCTGCCGTAGACGCGCTTGGGATTCTCACCGCACGCCATCTTCAGGCCATAGGGCGCACCGGGAAACTTCATTCCCTGCATCGTGCGCGCGTAGACGTTCTTCACCACCACCGATCGCCCGCCCATCAGATTGGCCGAGCCCGGCAGGATCTGGAGCGTCGTGACGCCGCCATTGGCCAACGCGCGGCCGAAACCGGGATCCTGCGGCCACACGCTGTGTTCCGCCCAGACGTCGGCGGTGACCGGGCCGGTCGCTTCGTTGCCGTCGGACAGCGCGCTGATGCCGGGGCTGGGATAGTCGCCCAGGTGGCTGTGGATGTCGATGATGCCCGGCGTGACCCATTTGCCGGCGCCGTCGATCACCGCAGCACCTTCGCTGCCGGTCAGCGCGCCCTGGCCGACCGCGACGATCTTCCCATCGCGGAACAGCACCGATCCGTTTTCGATCCGCCCGCCTTCGCCGTCGTAGACCGTGACGTTGGTGACCAGCGTCGCGACACCCGGATAGGGCTTATACGTCGAGGGGTAGGGGTCGTGCGAATAGCCCTTGTTGAGGCCGGGTCCCGGCGCCTTGGCAGCTGCGGTGCTGGCGGGCGGCGGTTGATTGCCGCAGGCCGCGAGCGACAGCGCGGCCGCTCCCCACAAGCCCGCCCGGATCGGGCGCGCGAACGACGTCAGCATAGGATATGATCCCCCTTTTCGGCCAGCCTAGGGGATGGCGCACGCGTGGTGCAAGGGGGTGTCAGCCGGGCAGGTTGCGCTTCAGCTCGTCGAGCCACACCGTTGCGGTGCCGTCCGACGGCGCGCGCCAGTCGCCGCGCGGCGACAGCGCGCCGCCCGCCGAGACCTTTGGCCCGTTGGGCATCGCCGATCGCTTGAACTGGCTGGTCGCGAAGAAGCGGCGCAGGAAGGTTTCCAGCCATTTGGCGATGGTCGGCAGATCATATTCGTGGCGCGCGCTGGCCGGAATGCCCTGTGGCCACCGGCCGGCGTCGGCATCCTTCCAGGCGTGCCATGCCAGAAAGGCGACCTTCGACGGCGGCAGGCCGTGGCGCACGACATAGTGGAGGAAGAAATCGTGCAACTCATAGGGGCCGATCAGTCCCTCGGTACTCTGGATCGCGCCGTCGGCGCCGGCCGGCACTAGCTCGGGCGAGATCTCGGTGCCGAGGATCGCCTCCAGCACCCGGTCGGTGGCGTCGTCGAACTGGTCGGTGAGCACCGCCCAGCGGATGAGGTACTGGATCAGCGTCTTCGGCACCGCGCCGTTGACGTTGTAATGGCTCATATGGTCGCCGACGCCATAGGTGCACCAGCCCAGCGCCAGCTCCGACAGGTCGCCGGTGCCCAGCACCAGCCCATGGCGCTGATTGGCAAGTCGGAACAGGTAATCGGTGCGCAGCCCGGCCTGCACATTCTCGAAGGTGACGTCATAGACCGGCTCGCCCTGAGCGAAGGGGTGTCCGATGTCGGTGAGCATCCGCGTCGCCGCCGGGCGGATGTCGATCTCCTCGCCGGTCACCCCCAGCGCGTTCATCAGCGCCCAGGCGTTGCCCTTGGTCGCGTCGCCGGTGGCGAAGCCGGGCAGGGTGAAGCCGAGGATGTCCGCGCGCGGCCGGCCCATCCGGTCGAACGCCTTGGCGGCGACGATCAGCGCGTGGGTCGAATCAAGCCCGCCCGACACGCCGATGACGATATGCTTCGATCCGGTCGTCTCCAGCCGCTTGCGCAGCCCCTCGACCTGGATGTTGAAGGCTTCATAGCAATCCTCGTCAAGTTTTGACGCGGTATTGGGAACGAAGGGGAAGCGCCTGATTTCGCGGACCAATCCGCGATCGACAAAGTCGGGAGCATGGTCAAAGCCGATCCGGCGGAAGCGCGTCTCCGGGTGGCCGCGCCCGGCGGCGGCGTCGTTGAACGTGCCGGTGCGCATCCGTTCCAGCCGCAGCCGCTGGACGTCGATATCGGCGAGCACGATCTCCTCGGCCAGATCGAAACGCTCGCTCTCCGCCAGCATCTCGCCCAGTTCGAAGATCATGCCCTGGCCGTCCCACGCCAGATCGGTGGTGCTCTCGCCCGGCCCGCTCGCCGAATAGACATAGGCCGCCGCCAGCCGCGCCGATTGCGACGCGCACAGCAGCGCCCGCTCGCGCGCCTTGCCGACGATGATGTTCGACGCCGACAGGTTGGCGAGGATCGTCGCGCCGGCCAGCGCGCCGTCGATCGAGGGCGGGGTGGGGGACCAGAAATCCTCGCACACCTCGGCATGGACGACGAAGTCGGGCACGTCCTGCGCGGCGAACACCAGGTCGGTGCCGAACGGCACGTCCCGCTGCCCCGCGACGTCGATGGTCAGCCCGATCAGCCCGAGTCCGGGGGAGAACCAGCGTTTTTCGTAATATTCGCGGTAATTGGGCAGGAAACTCTTGGGCACCACGCCCAGGATGCGGCCGCGATGCACCGCCACCGCGCAATTGTAGAGCCGGCCGTTGCGGCGCAACCCGGCGCCGACCAGCAGCAGCGGCCGCGCCGCGACGCTGGCCGCGACCACATCGGCCAATGCCTGCTCCACCGCGTCGATCAGTGCGTCCTGAAGATGGAGGTCGTCGATCGCGTAGGAACTGAGGTTGAGTTCGGGGAACACCAGCAGATCGGCGCCGGCGGCGTGGCCCTGTTCGATCAGCGCGATGGTCGCGCGGGCATTGGCGGCGGGATCGCCGACCGTTCCGATCGGGGTGCAGGCGCCGACGCGGACCATGCCCTGCGCGTCGATTGCGTAGAAGGGGTGGCTCATAGCGCGGCCTCGATCATGTCCAGCGCGGTACGCATGCAGGCGATCCGGGTGGCGCCGCGACCGACGTCGCCGAAATGCTCCTCACGGTGTGTCGTCTCATGGCCGGCCCGCGCGCAGCCGAAGTGGATGAGGCCGGGTTCGTCGTCCGGCCCGCCGGGGCCGGCGAAGCCGGTGATCGACAGGGCGATATCGGCGTGACTGCCCTTCAGCGCACCCTCCGCCATCGCCACCGCGACCTGGCGGCTGACGGCGCCGCATTGGTCGACGGTCGCGCGCGCGATGCCGAGCAGCTCGCACTTCGCTTCGTTGGAATAGACGACGAAGCCACGCTCGAACGCGCTGCTGACGCCCTCGACGTCGGTCAGCAGTGACGCCAACATGCCGCCGGTACAGCTTTCGGCGGTGGCGAGCATCAATTTTGCCTTGCACGCGCGTTCGAGTACGCGCCGCGCCATCGCGTCGACGTCCTCGGGCAGGACGGGGGAAAGGGTTTCGGCAGCCATGCCCGGACCCTAGGGGCGTGGCGTGCGCCCGGCAATGATGGCGCTCACACCTTGGCGGCGTAGATCATCCTGCCGTCGCCGAGCTTGTCGAACACCATCGCCAGTTCGGCCTCGCCGACCGCGAAGCAGCCCTGGCTGCGGCCGAGCTTGCCGCGCGTCGCGATCATGTCGCGGTTGGCGTACCATGCGCCATGGACCACGATCGCGCGGTCGAGCGCGTTGGAATTGGTCGGGTCCAGCCCGATCAGCCGCTGTGAGCGGCCGTGGACGCCGACATAATAGTCGGACGCGATGAAGGCGCCGTCGCACGACGCCTCGGAATTGACCTCGTTCGAGAAACGCTGGAGCCAGCCGGTGTGCGCGGGGTCCGATCCGATGCCGTGCGCGACCAGGTAGGAGGCGGTGCCGCCGGTCTCGACATTGACGACATGGAATCGCGACAGGTGCGACGGCGCCGCGAAATCGACGATCGCGATCCGGTCGCGCCGCGCGATGCGGCCGCTGTGGGTGTCGAGCGCGGCCATCGCCCGTTCGAACAATTCCTTGCGGATCGACGGCGGTCCGCCGCGCACCGCCACCTCGGCGGGCGGGGGCGCGACATAGGGCGGCGCGGCAGGATCGGGCACGGGCGACGGCGGCGCCACCGCGGTGCGGATCGCTTGCTGCGCGCAACCGGGCACGACCACCGCCGCACCCATCACCAATGCTGTCTTCACGAACGCGCGCCGTGAGGGCGTGCGTTCAAAGGCGTCGCTCATTCCATTCCCCGACTTTGCCCCTTCGCCTGAACATAGCGATCGGGGCCTGAAGTTTCAGTATATGGTTCCATCGTCCGTCGTTTTCGCGGCTCGTTTCGCCGCAGCGGCGCTTGAGGCCTGCCCCAAATCGAGACGCCGCCCACTCGCGCCGGCGCCTATCGTCCGATATCAAGGCGTTTCCCGCAATGGGCAGCAGGGAGTCGCGTGTGTTTCGACCGAGCAAGGTCCGGCTATTCGGCGCCGTCGCGGCGTGCACGCTGGCCCTTGCCGTCGCCCAGCCGGCGATGGCGAAGGATGAGGCGGCCGCGCTGCAACAGGCGGCGCTGGCGCTGAAGCCCGGCCAGTATCTGTGGCGCGACCCCGGCGCGGCCGCCGGGCCGGTATCGGTGGTGGTCAGCCTGCCACTTCAGGTCGTCTATGTGTTTCGCGGCAGCGCGCTGGTCGGCGTATCGAGCGCGTCGACCGGCACCGTCGGGCACCGCACCCCGACCGGCCAGTTCACCATCCTGCAAAAGCGGGTGTTCCACCGATCGAACCTCTATTCCAACGCGCCGATGCCGTTCATGCAGCGGCTGACCTGGACCGGGATCGCGCTTCATGCCGGTCATAACCCCGGCTATCCGGCCAGCCACGGCTGCATCCGCCTGCCGCGCGCCTTTGCCGAGCTGCTGTTCGGGGTGACCGCGCTGGGGGCGCCGGTGGCGGTGGTCAACGGCGAATGGTCGCTGCCCGAACGGACCGAGGACTTCCCCGTCATCATCGCCGATGCGGGGCGGATGGCGGCGCCCGATACCGCGACCGTCGCTTTCGCGCCGGATGATGCCGCGCCCGAGCCGATCGAGCTGGCGTCGGCCGAACCCGCCGTCAGCCTGCGCGTGCGCGGCGACGAGTGGTTGGTGCCCTACACCCGGCTGATCTTTCCCGGCGACCGGCTGCGCTGATCGCGGGCGTCAGGTCTCCTCCGCCAGCGCCTCGGCCAGATGGCGGTGGCCGAACCATTCATAACCGACGATCGTCACGACCGGGGCGAGCATCAGGATGATCAGGCAGTGCGCGATCGGCACGCCGCGTGCCGCCGCCGCCAGCGCCGCCGCGATCACCGCCGCCGTCCCCGCCAGCAGCAGCATGTGGAGCCCGTCGAACCGCTGCACCAGATAGGCATAGAGCCCATAGACCGCGCAGAGGAACACCGCGACCGGCACAACCGTGGCGAGCAGCGCCGTGAATGCGGAGATTTTGGCTTCGTGCTCGATGAAATAGGCGCCGACGTGCAGACCGGCGCCGGTGGCGACGATCGCGGCGATGATGACGACCTGGGTAAATGACCAGGGAAAGGCGCGGTCGCGGTGGGCGTGGATGACCTGCGCGGACGGCAGCATGAAATAGACCCACCACATGCCGAACGTCAGTCCCAGCCCGGCGATGCAGACCAGCGCGGCGTCGACGGTCCAGCCGGTCTCATCGATCGCGGCGGACAGCGCGGCGACGGTGCCGACCACCCCTTCGCCCATCGCGATGATCGCGAACAGGCTGTACCGTTCGGCGACGTGGTGCGGGTGCCACGGGGTGCCGCCGCCGATATGCTCGCCGATGATCGGCGCCGCGCATTCGAGCAGCGCCAGCGCGCCGAACGCAAGCAGCGCCGTGACGAGCGGCAGATCCGCCAGCACCAGCCCGATCCAGCCGACCTGAACGAGCAGGATCAGCCCAGCATAGCTGAGGCAGGCGGTGCGCAAATCGGGATTCTGCCGCGCCGCGCGCAGCCATTGCGACACCATCGCCACGCGCATGACGACATAGCCCGCGACCATCACCCCGGGGTCGAGGTGAGCGCCGTGCTCGATCGATGCGAACATGCGCGGCAGCCCGACCGCGAGCACCAGCACCCCGGCCATCTGCACCATCGTCGCGACGCGGAACAACCAGTCATCGGTATCGAACGCCGACGCGAACCAGGTGAAGTTGGTCCACGCCCAACAGATCGCGAAGGCCGCGATGGCGAAACCAATCAGGCCGGGGACGATGTGGCCGGCGGCGAGCATGTGCGCCATCTGTGCCGCCGCCGTCGCGAAGCTGGTGGCGAAGGTGAGGTCGAACAGCAGCTCGAGCGGGGTGGCGACGCGGTGCGGCTCATGGGGATCGCGCCCCGCCATCGCCCGGATGTGATGATGCAGCGGAATGACCGATGGCGTGGACGGTGGTGTGATTGGCGGCGTGGCGTTCATGGGGCTCCTCCCGACGCGACAATGCGAGGCAATGGTGCGCCACGCAATGCCGGCACCGCGCATCGGCCCCGTATCGCCATTGCCGTCGATCGGTCTGGCCCCTAGGGGCTCGATCGATGGCCGCGTCGTCGTACCAATCCGTATCCGGGCGACGGCGGGATCCGCTGGGGCGGCGCGCGATCGGGCTGGGGCTGGCGATCGCCGTCCATGTGATCGGCGTGCTGCTGGTGCTGCTGATGCCCGCGCCGACCTTCTTCAAGCGCCCGCCGCCGCCCGAACGTTTCGAGGTCCAGTCGATCCCGGCCGACCGGATCGCGCCCAAGCCGAAGCCGCGCGGCACCGTGACGCGCGCGCGGCAGACCGCCGGCGGAGGGGCGCCGCCGCGCACCCCCGCCCCGACGCCGCCCGCGCCGCCCGCCGAGACGACGCCGGAGCCGACCCCGCCCAAGATGATCGTGCTGAGCAAGGACGCCTTTGCCGCGGCCGACATCGCCAGCCTGCCGCCGGGCGCCGGTGCCGGGGCGAGCGGATCGAGCAGCGGCAAGGACAGCGGCGCGGCCTATGGCCCGGGCGAGGGGCCGGGCGGGGCGCCGATGTACAACGCGGAATGGTATGTGAAGCCCACCGACGCGCAGCTCGCCTTTTACATGCCGGCGAACCGCCAGCCGGGCTGGGGCGAGATCGCGTGTAAGACGATCGAGAATTACGGGGTCGAGAATTGCCGCGCGCT
>NZ_DATMGG010000143.1:0-2155 GCF_035555815.1 Sphingomonas sp. | reverse complement strand
GCCAGCCGACGAAGCAGCGATAGCAGGGCTTGTCCGCTTCCCACCCGCGATAGAGCGCGAGCTGCCCGGCGAACTGGGCGACCGCGGCGGAGACCAGCGGGATGCGCAGCGCGAGCGCCGCATCGGCGACCGCGCCGCGCGTGGCGAAACTGTCGCTGCCGTCGATGATCGCGTCGGCGCCGGCCAGCAGCGCGGCGGCGTTGTCCGTGTCGATCCGCACGCGGTGCGCGGTGACCGCGACGTGCGGATTGAGCCGCGCCACCGCCGCCGTCGCCGCATCGACCTTCGCCGCGCCGATGTCGCCGGTGCCGAACACTGTCTGGCGCTGGAGGTTGGGCAGGTCGACGACGTCGTCGTCGATGATCGCCAGCGCGCCGACGCCCGCCGCCGCCAGAGACTGGATCGCCGGCGATCCGATCCCGCCCGCGCCGATCGGCGCGATGCGGGCGCCGCGCAACCGCATCTGCCCGGCGCCGCCGAAATCCCTGAGCACGATATGCCGCGCATAGCGATCGAGCTCGGCGTCGCTGAGTGTCGTCACCGCAGTGGGAAGGTCACGCTGGCACGATACCAGCCCTCGGGGGTGGCGCGCAGGTTGTTGCGGGCAAAGCTGGTGACCAGCCCGGCGGCGAACTGCTCCACCGTCGGACAATCGATCGCGCGCGGCACGGCGACACGGACCAGCCCGTCGGCGCGCACCAGCACCGCGACATCGACATCGACCAGCGCCCTGGCATCCTCGCGCTTCGGCGGGACGCAGCGTTTGGCCAGCACTTCATCGGCGACGAAGCGGCTGAGGTCGGAGGTCATCTGCGGCGGCGTGCGCCACGGCAGCGGGGTCAGCCGGTCCCAGTCGAGCGTGCCGCCGGTTGCAGTTGCCGCCTGCGCCAGCAGTGCGAGGGAGAGTGCGATCGTCATCGTCCGGTCGATCCGAAGCCGCCGGCGCCGCGCGCGGTGTCATCGAGGCTGGCGACCTCCTCCAGCGCGGCGTGCTGCACCGGGGCGGGGACGAGCTGGGCGATGCGATCGCCGCGCGCGATCGTGAACGGCGCGTCGCCCAGGTTGGCGAGGATCACCTTGACCTCGCCGCGATAGTCGCTGTCGATCGTGCCGGGGGTGTTGAGGCAGGTGACGCCATGCTTCAGCGCCAGGCCCGAGCGCGGACGGACCTGCACCTCGAAGCCCGCGGGAATCGCCATCGCGAAGCCGGTGGCGACGGCGTGGCGCTGGCCGGGGGCGAGCGTCAGCGCCTCGGCGGCGACGACGTCCATCCCGGCCGCGCCCGCCGTGGCATAGGCCGGCGCCGGCAATCCCTCGCCGTGCGGCAGCCGCAGCAGCGCGATGCGGATCGGGGCCGCGCTCACGGCAGCCTCGGCAGCGCGGCGGCGAGGCGCTGGAGCGCGGCGATCAGTTCGGGATCGTCGAGGATGTCATGCCCCTTGTCGGGCAGGATGCGATAGTCGGTGGTGACGCCACGCAGCGCCAGCGCCTCGGCATAGCCGCGCGATAGGGGCGGGGGCGCGACCTCGTCCTTCGCCCCGACCAGCACCGCCGCGCGCAGCGATGTCGGGATGCCGCCGACCGTCTGCAGCGGATCGAGGCTGTCGACCGGGGTGTCGAACCCCGCCTGCGGCCGTCGCTTCTTCATCCCCGTGCGCCATTCGTCGAGCATGCAGGGGCAGCCGGCCAGCACCAGCCCGTCGATCAGCCCCGATCGCGTGCCCGCCAGATCGGCGGCGATCGCCGCGCCGCCCGAATGGCCGACCACGATCGTGCGCGCGTTGGGATAGCGGCCGCGCAGGATCGCGATGGTATCCGCCACCGCGCCGATGCGGTCGGCGGTGTAATTGTCGCCGTTGCCCTCGCCGCGTTCGCCCGGCGATCGGTGGCCGGCGGCGTCGGTATAGCCGGGGCGCAGCACCGCGACGACCGCGCTGTCGGGCACCGCCGCCGCGAAACGCTCTGCCGCGACATATTGGCTGGACGGCGGCGCGTTGCGCGAATCACCGTGGAGGACCACCACCAGCGTGCGCACTCGCGCCGCCGGGGTGTCGCCAAAGGTTTCGGTATAGAGCGCCGGCTCGGGCGCGCGCGTCGCTGTCCCGCGCTGGGCAACGGGGGTGCACGCGGCCACGAGCAGCAGGGGTGCGAGCAG
>NZ_DATMGG010000142.1:0-2571 GCF_035555815.1 Sphingomonas sp. | reverse complement strand
CCGGCCGACGCCGACGAGCACAAGGGCGAAGAGGGCAAGTTCGACAAATATTTCTCGCCCGAACCCGGCGCCGGCGACTGACGCCGGGGCGAGACGACCGGCATCGTCGTCCGGATGTCGACAGGTGCTTTATTGCCGGATGCACATCGTTCCGATCGCCCGGCGCGGCGAAAACTGTCGCGAACTGCACGCCGAATGTGACGGCGGGCTGGTAATTTTATTACGAGCGTGCTACATAGCCTGCGACGGAGGCCGATTGGATTCGCCCTTCGCCCGGAGACGCTGAACACCCGCCCCGATCCCGGCCGTTCGTTTCGCTTGAGCGAGGCGTGCGGCCTTCGATTACTCGGGGCCGTATCACGGAAAGGCTTCACGGAATGGCTGCCAAGGCGCTGTACTTCGACGTCGGCGATTATGTCGTTTACCCCAAGCACGGCGTGGGCCGTGTCATCGAGCTTCAAAAGCAGGAAATCGCGGGCATGAGCCTCGAGCTCTATGTGCTGCGCTTCGAAAAGGAGCGCATGACGCTCCGTGTGCCGACCAACAAGGCCGAGAGCGTCGGCATGCGCAAGCTGTCGTCGGACAAGACGCTGCGTGAAGCGCTCGACACGCTGAAGGGCAAGCCCAAGGTCAAGCGCACCATGTGGTCGCGCCGCGCCCAGGAATATGAAGCGAAGATCAACTCGGGCGACCTGGTGTCGATCGCCGAGGTGGTCCGCGACCTGTTCCGCGCCGACGACCAGCCCGAGCAGAGCTATTCGGAGCGCCAGATCTTCGAGGCGGCGGCATCGCGCCTCGCCCGCGAGCTGGCGGCGATGGAGCAGGTCGACGAGCCGACCGCGCTCGAGAAGATCCTCGAGATCCTGCGCAAGGCGGCACCTGCCTATGCCAAGGACAAGGCGGTCGCCTGATCGGGTAAGACCCTGACGTGGATGACAAGGGGGGCGGCCGGCGACGGCCGCCCCCTTTTCGTTTGCGCCTGTAGTCGTCGATGTGTATTATTTGACCAACACACGAATGGAGGCATGGGATGCGTTTGTTGATCGTTCTCGCCGCGCTGCCGCTCGCGGCCTGCGGATCGGTGGCCATGGGCAATGAGGGCGGGGCGAAGGCGCCGGCCAGCGGATCGGGCGATGCGCGCAGTTTCCAGATCGCCGGGTTCGACGCGGTCGACCTGCGCGGTTCGGACGACGTCGACGTCAAGGTCGGTCCCGCCTTCTCGGTCCGCGCCGAGGGGCCGAGCGCCGAGCTGGACAAGCTGGACATCCGCAAGGACGGATCGACGCTTAAGGTGGGCCGCGTCCGGCGCGACGGATTCAGCTGGGGCGCTGACCACGGCAAGGCGGTGCGGGTCTATGTCACGTTACCGGCGCTGAAGGGCGCCAGCGTCGCCGGATCGGGCGACATGACGGTCGACCGCGTCACCGGCGGTAACCTCGACGCGTCGATCGCGGGGTCGGGCGACCTGACCATCGGCGAGGTCGGCGTCGCCAGCGCGGCGCTGTCGATTGCCGGGTCGGGCGACATTGCGCTCAAGGGGCGCGCCGACCGGATCAAGGTGTCGATTGCCGGGTCGGGCGGTGTCGACGGCGAGGGGCTGAAGGCGGCGGGCGCCGACGTCTCGATCGCCGGATCGGGCGATGTCCGCGCCGATGTGACCGGCAACGCCACCGTATCGCTGATGGGGTCGGGCGACGTCGATCTGGGTGCCGGCGCGCATTGCACCACCACCAAGATGGGATCGGGCGAGGTCCGCTGCGGGCGATAGGTTCGATCCGTTTCCCGTGAACCGTGCTCCGGCGAAGGCCGCAACGCTGGAGACCGTTACGCTCGTCGGCCGACGCCCCGGCCGTCGCCGGAGCACGGGCCTGGTCGCGCGGGTGCGGTCGCGCCGCTTGCATGATCGGGCGGCGGGTGCGAAGCCTGCCGCCATGGTCCGCCCGCTCCTGATCCTGGTTTCGGCCGTGGTGGCGCTGGGCGCGGCGCCGGCCCGTGCGGACGAACGCAGCTACATGCTGACCGGGTTCGAGCGGATCCGCGTCGAAGGGCCGTTCGACGTCGAAGTGACCACCGGCGCCAGCGCCGCCGCGCGCGCCGAGGCCGATGTCCGCGCGCTCGACACCGTCAGTCTGCGGGTCAACGGCACCACGCTGGTGGTGTCGCCCGGCACCGGTGGCTGGGGCGGCTTTCCCGATGCGAAGGCGAGCGCTCCCACGGTGCGCGTGACCGTGCCGATGCTCCAGGCAGTCACCGTCAGCGGCGGCGGCCGGCTGAGCGTGACGCGGATGCGATCGCAGCGGATCGACCTGTTCCTGACCGGATCGGGCGCGATCGACGTGGCGGAGATCAACGCCGACCAGCTCAACGTCAATCTGGTCGGCACCGGCCGCGTCACGCTGGCCGGGCAGGCGCATGTCGCGCGCGTCCAGACCAACGGCGCGGGCGCGATCGAGGCCACGGGGATGGCGGCCGATACGCTGACGGTGAGCGGCCAGAGCGCCGGCGATGCCAGCTTCACCGCCCGGACCAGCGCCACCGTCGCCGCGCTGGGCAGCGGAACGATCCGCATCG
>NZ_DATMGG010000141.1:0-55352 GCF_035555815.1 Sphingomonas sp. | reverse complement strand
GTGCGGCCGCCGCAGGGCGGGCATCCACGGCTGGCGATCTATGGATTGCTGGAGGCGCGATTGCAGTCGGCCGACGTGATGATCCTGGCCGGGCTGAACGAGGGCGTGTGGCCGGGCCGGCCGGCGCCCGACCCCTGGCTGGCGCCGCGTATCCGCGCCGAGCTGGGGCTGCCGGGGCTGGAGGCGCGGATCGGGCTGAGCGCGCATGATTTCGCCGGCGGGCTGGGCGCGCCCGAGGTGCTGCTGACCCGCGCGCGGCGCGACGCCAAATCGCCGACCATCGCATCGCGCTTCTGGCTGCGGTTGCAGGCGCTGGCGGGCGAAGGCTGGGCATCGGCGGACGCGCTGGCGGGCTGGGCGCGCGCGCTCGACGATCCGGGGGTGTTCGCCCCGGCGGCGCGGCCGGCGCCCGCACCCCCTGCGGCGATCCGGCCCAGGCGAATCTCGGTCACCGAGGTCGACCGGCTGAAGGCCGATCCCTTCGCCTTTTACGCGCGGCGGATGCTGGGGCTGATGCCGCTCGACCCGGTCGATGCCGATGCCAGCGCGGCGTGGCGCGGCACCGAGGTCCACGCGGTGCTGCGCGCCTGGGCCGAGGAGGACGATTGTGTGCCCGAGGCGCTGCGCCCGCGCGCACAGGCGATGCTGGCCGCCGCGCACCCGCTGATGCGCGCGCTGTGGGCGCCGCGGCTATACGAGGCGGTCGACTGGATCGCTGGCAGGGTCACGGCGATGGCGGACGAGGGCCGGCGGGTGATCGCGGTCGAGCGCAAGGGGACGATAACGATCGCCGGGGTCGAGCTGCGCGGCACGTTCGACCGGATCGACCGGATGGGCGACGGCACGCTGGGGATTGTTGACTACAAGACCGGCAAGGCGCCGTCGGTGGCGGCGGTGAAGGCCGGGTTCAGCCTGCAACTGGGGCTGTTGGGGCTGATCGCCGAGCGCAACGGGTTCGAGGGGATCGCGGGGCAGGCGGGCTGTTTCGAATATTGGTCGCTGGCCAAGGACGGGCGCGCGTTCGGGAAGGTGACGTCGCCGGTCGAAGGGCGTGGCGAGCGGATCCCGGTGGACGAGTTCGTCGGGTTCGCGCGCGATCATTTCGTCGCGGCGGCGGGGGAGTGGCTGACCGGCGACGCGCCGTTCACAGCCAAGCTGCGGCCGGAATTCGCGCCCTATACCGAATATGACCAGCTGATGCGGCGGGACGAGTGGTATGGCCGCGACTAGGGGGCTTCCCCCGCTGAAGGGCAATCAGCGCGCGGCGAGCGATCCCGGTGCGCATGTGTGGCTGTCGGCATCGGCCGGCACCGGCAAGACGCAGGTGCTGGCGGCGCGGGTCTATCGGCTGCTGCTGCGCGACGTCGATCCGGGGGCGATCCTGTGCCTGACCTTTACCAAGGCGGGCGCGGCGGAGATGGCCGGGCGGATCGGCGCGCGTCTGGCCGCGTGGGTGCGGATGCCGTCGACCGAGCTGGCCGCCGACCTGGAAGCGCTGGGCGAGGCCGGGACGCCGGCGATGCAGGAACGCGCGCGCAAGCTGTTCGCGCGGGTGCTCGACGCGCCGGGCGGCGGCATCCGCATCCAGACGATCCACAGTTTCTGCCAGTCGCTGCTCGCCGGCTTTCCGGTCGAGGCCGGGCTGTCGGCCGGGTTCCGCCCGCTGGAGGCGCGCGAGGAGGCGGTGCTGGCGCGCGAGGCGCTGGCCGAGATGCTGGCGGACGAGGCGCGGGAGGGCCGCACGCGACTGGTCGACGCGGTCGGCGCGCTCAGCCTGCGGCTGGGCGAGGGCGACGCCGAGCGGTTCCTGATCGCCTGCGCCCGCGCGCCCGATGCGATGGCGGCGCTGCCGATGGGGGACGGCGTGGCGCCGTTCGTCCGCCGCGCGCTTGATCTGCCGACGGGCGATATCGCCGAGGCGGTGGCGGCGGGGTGCGCCGATCTGGACCTGTCCGCGCTGCGCCGCATCGCCGACGCCAACATCGCCTGGGGCACCGCCACCGGGCAGGGACACGCCGCGGTCGTCGAGCAATGGCTGGCGGCGCCGGTCGAGGCACGCGGCGCCGGGCTGCGCGATCTGGCCGGCGTGTTCCTGACCGCCGCCGGGGAGCCGCGCAAATATTCGGCCAAGCTGATCGCCGCCGACCCCGATTATGCCGAGATGGCGATCGAGCTGGGCGGCGATTGCCTGCGCCTGATCGGGCTGGGCGATCGCGCCGCCTATGCCGATCTGCTCGCCGCCGGTCTCGATGCCGGGCGTGCCTATGCCGAGGTCTATCGCGCGGCGAAGCGGCGGCTGGGCGCGGTCGATTTCGACGATCTGATCCGCGCCACGGTCGCGCTGCTGCGGCGGCCGGGGATGGGCGACTGGGTGCGCTACAAGCTCGACCAGGCGACCGACCATGTGCTGATCGACGAGGCGCAGGACACCAATCCCGAGCAATGGGCGATCGTCCGCGCGCTGGCCGACGAGTTCTTCGCCGGGGAGGGCGCGCGCGCGGGCGTGCGGCGGACGCTGTTCACCGTCGGCGACTACAAGCAGGCGATCTTTGGCTTTCAGGGGACCAGCCCGGCCTATTTCGCCGCCGCGCACGCGCATTTCACCCGCCAGTCGCACGCGGAGCCCGAGTTCGCCACCGACGCGCGCGCGCTCGACACACTGTCGCTGACCCACAGTTTCCGCTCGACCCGCCCGATCCTCGAGTTTGTCGACGCCGCGATCGGCGCGCTGCCCGGCACCGGCATGGGTGACCTGACCGATATCGAGGCCCACGCCAGCGAGGTGAAGGGGCCGGGCCGAGTCACGTTGTGGACGCCGACCGAGGCGGGCGGCGAGGACGACGACGAGGAAGGCTGGATCGACGACGCGATCCGCAAGCACGCCGGCCGGATCGCGCGCGCGGTGAAGCGATGGGTCGGCACGTTGCGGCTGGACAGCAAGGGGCGGGTGCTGCGGCCCGAGGACGTGATGATCCTGGTCAAGAGCCGGGGGCAACTCGCATCGCTGATCGTCGCGCGGCTGTATGCCGAGGGGGTGCCGGTGGCGGGGGTCGACCGGCTGCGGCTGACCGCGCCGCTGGCGGTGCAGGATCTATTGGCGGCGGTGCGCTTCGCGCTCCAGCCCGACGACGACCTGAGCCTCGCCAGCCTGCTGGTGTCGCCGCTGATCGGCTGGTCGCAGGATGACCTGATGGCGGCGGCGGTGCGCGAGCGCGGCAGCCTGTGGCGACATCTGCGCGCGACGCAGGACGAGGCGCGGCTGGCGCCGCTGGCGGCGATCCTTGCCCGCGCCGACTTCACCACGCCGTTCCGGTTCCTGGAGGAGTTGCTGTCCGGGCCGATGGACGCGCGGCGCAAGCTGCTGCGGCGGCTGGGCGAGGAGGCGCGCGATCCGATCGAGGAACTGCTGAACGCCGCGCTGGCGTTCGAGAGCACCGCGACGCCGTCGTTGCAGCGGTTCCTCGACTGGTTCGATCGCGGCGATGTCGAGATCGTCCGCGATCCATCCGCGCCGCACGACGCGGTGCGCGTGATGACCGCGCACGGGGCGAAGGGATTGCAGGCGCCGCTGGTGATCCTGGCCGACGCCACCGCCGATCCGGGCGACGCGCCGCGATCGCTGGTCAAATGGACGCCGGCCGACCTGGACGAGGCGCTGCCGGTGTTCCGGCCGCGCAAGGAGGAGCGCGCCGGCGGGCCGCTCGCCGAGGTGCTCGACGCCGCCGACGCGCGCGATCTGGAGGAGCATTGGCGGCTGTTCTATGTCGCGGCGACGCGCGCCGAGGAGCAGCTGGTGGTGGCGGGCGCGCTCAGCCCGCGCAAGCAGGGCAAGGCGCCGGCCAATAGCTGGTACGGCGCGGCGGCGCGGGCGCTCGATGCGCTGGCGGTCGCGGGCGAGGGCGAACGGACGTTCGCCGGCACGCTGCCGCAGTCGCCCGTCAAGGATGCCGAGCGGCAGCCGGTAGCGGCGCGGGCGGCGGTCACGTTGCCCGATTGGGCGCGGCGGCCGGCGCCGGAGGAAGCGCGCCCGCCGCGTCCGCTCGCGCCGTCGGCGATCGGCGACGACGCGGTGGCCGATCCGCCGCCCACCCCGGCGATGCGCGCCGCCGCCGAGCGCGGGCGGCTGCTCCATGCGCTGTTCGAGCGATTGCCGGCGGTGGCGCCCGAACGCCGCGCGGAGGCGGCCGCGCGGTGGCTGGAACGATCGGGCGGGGTCGAGGCGCCGGCGGCGCGCGCGGAGATCGCGGGCGCGGCGCTGGCGGTGATCGACAATCCGCGCTTTGCCGCGCTGTTCGGTCCTGATTCACTCGCCGAAGCGCCGATCGCCGCCACCGTCGGCGGTCTGGTGGTGGCGGGCACGGTCGATCGGCTGGTGATCACCGACGACGCGGTGCGGGTGATCGATTTCAAGACCGGGCGGCGGGTGCCGACCGGGGATGCCGAGCTGCCCGAGCATCATCTGCGGCAGATGGCGGCCTATGCCGCGGCGCTGGCGGTGATCTTTCCCGGCCGTACAGTGGAGGCGGCGCTGCTCTACACCGCCGGGCCGCGTCTGGTCGCGCTGACGGCGGCCCAGATCGCGGCGCACAAGCCACGATTGCCCGCCACGGAGCAAAGCTTGCGTTCGGACGCTTGAGCATCGCGCCGAGCGTGCATAAATTACCGGCCAATCAAGGAGACATGAGACAATGGCGACCAAGGCGATCACCGACGACAGCTTCCAGAGCGACGTGCTTGGCGCGGAGGGCGCGGTGCTGGTCGATTTCTGGGCGGAATGGTGCGGCCCGTGCAAGATGATCGGCCCGAGCCTGGAGGAGCTGTCCGACGAGCTGGGCGAGCAGGTTACGATCACCAAGCTCAACATCGACGAGAACCCGGAGACGCCGGGCAGCTATGGCGTGCGCGGCATTCCGACGATGATCCTGTTCCGCAACGGCCAGCCGGTCGCGACCAAGGTCGGCGCCGAGCCGAAGGGGCGGATCAAGGCGTGGCTGGAGGGTGAGCTGGCGTGACCCTGTCGCTGGTTCTTGCGCTGGTAGCCATTGCGGCGCCGGCGCAGGGTCAGCCGTGCGCGGATGAGGTGGTCTCGCCCCAACGCGTCTATGCAGGGGTGTTCCTCGACGAGTTCGAGAACCAGCGGTTCTTCGAGGGCGCGCAAACGGCGGCGGACGTCGATCGGCGCGCCCCGGACAGCGTGTGGATGACGATGAACGTGGTCGAATGGGGCAAGCCGTTCGGCATCGAGAGCCGCCCGCAATTCGGCGCCTATCGCATGCGTTTCTCCGGTATCAAGCGCACGCGCGGCAGCGGCATCGTGCCGTGCGGATATGGGCATTTCAACAGCTTCGTATCCGACATGCGCGTCGTCAGCGTGCTGTCGATCGAACCGATCTCGATCGACTAGTGGCGAGCCGAGGGCGCCTCTCCTCCTCGCTCCTCCGTCGCCCTGAGCTTGTCGAAGGGCTGCCCTTTGCTTCGGAACAGTGCAGGGTTTCGACAAGCTCAGCCAGAACGGGGATGGGGTGGTTTTCTCACGGGCCTAGCCTTTGCCCGCTCTCAGCTCCGGTAATCCGCGTTGATGCTGATGTAGCCGTGCGTCAGGTCGCAGGTCCACACCGTGGCCTTGCCTTCGCCCAGCCCGAGGTCGACGCCGATCGTGATCTCCTGGCCCTTCAGGTGCGCCGCCACCGGCGCCTCGTCATAGCCCTCCACCGCCAGCCCGTCCTTCGCCACCTGGGTCGCGCCGAAGCGGATCGCCAGCCTGTCGCGCTCGGCGGGTTCGCCGGCCTTGCCGACCGCCATCACCACGCGGCCCCAGTTGGCGTCCTCGCCGGCGATCGCCGTCTTGACCAGCGGCGAATTGGCGATGCTCATCGCGATGACATGGGCGGAACGGTCGCTTTCGGCGCCATCGACGGTGATCTCGATCAGCTTCGACGCGCCTTCACCGTCGCGCACCACCTGTTGCGCCAGCGCCATGCACAGTTCGGACAGCGCGGCGACGAAGCTGTCGGCGCCGTCGTCGTCGGTACTGGCCAGCGGCGGATTGCCGGCCGCGCCGGTGGCGAAGGCGAGCACGGTGTCGCTGGTCGACGTGTCGCTGTCGACGGTGATGCACGAGAAGGTGCGCCGGTTGGCCGCCGCCAGCGCCGATTGCAGGAACGCCGCATCGACCGCCGCGTCGGTGAAGATGAAGCCGAGCATCGTCGCCATGTCCGGCGCGATCATCCCCGAACCCTTGATGATGCCGACCAGCCGCACCGCGCGCCCGCCGATGGCCGCGTGCGCCTCCGCCACCTTGGCGAAGGTATCGGTGGTCATGATCGTTTCGGCAGCCTCCACCCACGAACAGGGCTGGGCGGCATAGGCGGCGTCGAGCCCGGCCTCCGCCTTGTCGATCGGCAGCGGCACACCGATCACTCCGGTCGAGGCGACGAACACGTCCGACGGCGCGCAGCCGAGGTGCTGGGCGGTGCGCGCGGCGATCGCCTCAACCGCGGCGCGGCCGCGATTGCCGGTGAAGGCGTTGGAATTGCCGGCATTGACCACCAGCGCGCGCGCGCGGCCGAGCACCAGCGCGCTGCGGCACCATTCGACCTCGGGCGAGGGGCAGCGGCTCTGCGTAGTGACCCCGGCCACCGCCGTCCCCTCATCCAATGTGACGAAGGTCAGGTCGCAGCGATCCCACGCCTTGTAGCGCGCCCGCGCGATCCGCGCGGTGACCCCGGCGATCGCCGCCGGTTCGAGGATTGTTGCGGGGGCGAGCGGGGAGCGGGTGGATGACACGCGGCGATTCCATGATAGGCTTGAGGCGGGGTCGAAGCGGGTGTTAGCGTGCTGGTGGGCGATGGCAACTCGGTCAAAACGATCACCATCGTGCTTCTGTGCGTGCTGCTCCTTGTCGAAGGCGTGATCTTCTATCGAATCGCCCGCGACAATTTCGATAGCGGTCTGGCCCGCGAGGTGGCGCCGCGCGCGGCAAGGGCAAAAGGTGAAACCGTGCCAATGGCGCGGCGGATCGATCGCCCGTTGCCGCGACCGTCCGCGTTGCCCGCTGGCGGAAGCCAGGCGACGCCCGCGGAAAGCCCGGGCCTGTGGTTCTCCAACGACGACTATCCCGCGGAGGCACGCCGCCACGGCGAAGAGGGGCGCGTGGTGATCGCGCTCGACATCGGCGTGGACGGGCGCGTGCGGGCGTGTCGGGTCACCGGATCGAGCGGGTCGGCGTCGCTTGACGCGACGACCTGCGCCCTCGCGTCGCGGCGCGGGCGTTACAATCCGGCACGCTCGGCAACCGGTACGCCGATTGCCAGCACGGTCGTACTGCCCGGCGTGCGGTGGCGGCTGGAGGAATAGGGGGAGGCCATGATATCCACCGCACTCATTCTCCTGCTCGTGCAGGCTCAGGCGGCGCATCCACCCGTGCCGGAGGGCAGTCCCGGCGCGTGGTTCAATAACTTCGATTATCCGCCGGAAGCGCGGCGCGCCGGCGTATCGGGCCGCGTCGGGATCGAACTGGATGTCGCTGCGGACGGGAGCGTTAGCGGTTGTCGGATCACGCAGAGCAGCGGTTCGGTCGATCTCGATGAGACGACGTGTCGCGTCGCATCGAAGCGCGCGCGGTTCAAGCCGGCGCGTGACGCGAATGGCGAGCCGGTCGCGGCCAGATTTCCGGTGCCCGGCATCCGCTGGAACATTGCCGAGGGGCAGGAGCCGACCGGGCCGATCGAGATATCTCAATCGACCCTCCTCCCGACTAGCCTGGAGACCGAGGTCGTCGTCGACGGTGCCGGGATCGTCAAAAGCTGCCGGGTAATAGAGGCCAAGCCGTTGGCGGTCGGCGATCCGTGCGCCGGATTCGCGACCGGGACCAAGGTTTCTCGCGGGCAGGTGCGCAAGGGACGGCCGGTCGACGTGGTGATCCGCCGCAAGACCACGGTCATCACGACGGTGCGATGACCGCGAAAACTATGGACCTTGCCCCGCCGTCTACCTATGTCGGCGCACTGATACCGCCATGGAACTGTTCCTTCTCCTCAGCGCGCTGATCTGCAGCATCACCGGCACCGTCCGGACGGCGGTGGTGCGCGCGCCGGAGGCGGTGGTCGCCGCGCAGGTCGCGGGGATCACGTTTGTCGGCAATCGCAGCGCGGCGGTGAAGGCACTGGCGCTGGTCCGCGCCGCGCCGGTCGCGCCGCGCCCTGACGGCTATGTCGCCCCGGCGCCGCTGGCGCTGACCGCGCGCCCGTTGATCCCCGCCGCCCGCATCACGCCGGAGCGTCGGCGCGAATAGCGCGCGCGGGCGTCCATTCGCGCCCCGTTTTTCCCCACCCGATATCCGCGCGCGCCCTTTGCCGGGCGCCGCTCCATGATTTTCAAAGGTTCACGCTCATGCTCGGCGGTATTGCCAAGACCCTGTTCGGGTCGTCCAACGATCGTTACGTCAAGTCGCTGCGCGGCACGGTCGACAAGATCAACGGCTTCGAAGCCGCGATGCAGGCGCTGTCGGACGAGGAACTGGCCGGGCAGACGGCGAAGTTCCGTGAGCGGCTGGCGGCCGGCGAAAAGCTCGACAGCCTGTTGCCCGAAGCCTTCGCCACCGTGCGTGAGGCGGGTGTCCGCGTGCTGGGGATGCGCCATTTCGACGTCCAGATGATCGGCGGCATGGTGCTCCACCGCGGCGAGATCGCCGAGATGCGCACCGGCGAGGGCAAGACGCTGGTCGCGACGCTGGCGACCTACCTCAACGCGCTGCCGGGCGACGGCGTCCACGTCGTCACCGTCAACGACTATCTGGCGCGGCGCGACGCCGAGTGGATGGGGCAGATCTATCGCTTCCTGGGGCTGACGGTCGGCGTGATCGTGCCGAACCTGAGCGAGAGCGAGCGGCGCGAGGCCTATCACTCCGACATCACCTATGGCACCAACAACGAGTTCGGCTTCGACTATCTGCGCGACAACATGAAGTACGACCGCGAGGCGATGGTGCAGCGCGCGTTCAACTTCGGCATCGTCGACGAGGTCGATTCGATCCTGATCGACGAGGCGCGCACCCCGCTGATCATTTCCGGCCCGACCGACGACAAGTCCGACCTGTATCGCAGCGTCGACATCGTCGTGAAGCAGCTCACGCCCGAGGATTACGAGAAGGACGAGAAGCAGAAGTCGATCATCCTGACCGAGGACGGCACCGAAAAGGCCGAGCGGATGCTGGAGGCGGCCGGGCTGCTCCAGGGCGCCAACCTGTATGATTTCGAGAACACGCAGGTGGTGCACCACCTCAACCAGTCGCTGCGCGCCAACATGATGTTCAAGCGCGACACCGACTACATCGTCAAGGACGAGAAGGTCGTCATCATCGACGAGTTCACCGGCCGGATGATGGACGGGCGCCGCTGGTCGGACGGGCTGCACCAGGCGGTGGAGGCCAAGGAAGGGGTCAACATCGAGCCGGAGAACCAGACGCTGGCGTCGATCACCTTCCAGAATTATTTCCGCATGTACCCGAAGCTGTCGGGCATGACCGGCACCGCCGCGACCGAGGCGGCGGAATTCTTCGACATCTACAAGATGAACGTGGTGACCATCCCCACCAACGTCGGCGTCCAGCGCATCGACGAGGAGGACGAGTTCTACAAGGATACGCCCGACAAGTTCCGGGCGATCGCCAAGAAGATCCGCGAGCACGCCGAAAAGGGCCAGCCCGTGCTGGTCGGCACCGTGTCGATCGAGAAATCCGAGCTGCTGTCGGAATTCCTTCAGCAGGAGAAGGTCGAGCACAAGGTGTTGAACGCGCGCTTCCACGAGCTGGAGGCGGGCATCGTCGCGCAGGCGGGGCGGCTGGGCGCCGTCACCATCGCCACCAACATGGCCGGACGCGGCACCGACATCCAGCTGGGCGGCAACGTCGAGTTCCGGATCGAGGCCGAACTGGCGGAACTGCCCGAAGGCCCCGAGCGCGACGCCGCGATCGCCCGGATCAAGGCCGAGGTGGCGGCGGAGAAGGAGCAGGTGCTCGCCGCCGGCGGGCTGTTCGTGCTGGGCACCGAACGCCATGAAAGCCGCCGCATCGACAATCAGCTGCGCGGCCGTTCGGGCCGCCAGGGCGATCCGGGGCTGAGCCGGTTCTACCTGAGCCTCGACGACGACCTGCTGCGCATTTTCGGCCCCGACACGCTGTTTGCGCGGATGATGCGGTCGAACATGGACGACGGCGAGGCGATCGGCTCCAAATGGCTGACCAAGGCGATCGAGACCGCGCAGAAGAAGGTCGAGGCGCGCAACTACGACATCCGCAAGCAGGTGGTCGAATACGACGACGTGATGAACGACCAGCGCAAGGTGATCTATGAACAGCGCGCCGACATCATGGACGCCGACACGATCGACGACGTCGTCACCGACATGCGCGCCGAATCGGTCAACGCGATCGTCGGCGAGGCGTGCCCGCCGACCAGCTATCCCGAGCAATGGGACGTCGCCGGGCTGAAGGAACAGATCTCCGCGACGCTGGGCATCGATGTGCCGATCGACGAGTGGCTGAAGGAGGACGCGGTCGATCCCGAGATCATCGAGGAGCGCGTCCGGCAGGCCGCCGACGCCCATGTCGCCGCCAAGGCGGCCGAGCTGGACGACGAGACGTGGACCGGAGTGGAGAAGTCGATCCTGCTCCAGCATCTCGACCATCACTGGAAGGAGCATCTGGCGATGCTCGACGCGCTGCGCCAGGTGGTCCACCTGCGCGCCTATGCGCAGAAGACGCCGATCAACGAGTACAAGCAGGAAGCGTTCGCGATGTTCGAGCGGATGCTGGGCGCGATCCGCGAGGACGTGACCCGGACGATGGCGTTCGCCCAGTTCCGGCTGCAACCGGCGCCGGATCTGCCCGAGCTGCCCGATTTCATCACCAGCCATATCGATCCGTTCACCGGCGAGGACGACACCAACGACTGGGACGCCAGATCGCTGGGGCTGGTGTCGACCCGGCTGCCGCCGCTGTCGATCCCGCGGCCGCAGGGCGAGGAGATCGGCGAGGACCCGGAAAGCTGGAAGGGCGTGGTCAGCCGCAACGCGCCGTGCCCGTGCGGATCGGGGAACAAGTATAAATATTGCCACGGGGCGCTGTAAGGGCGCCAACCCATTCCCGTTCGTGCTGAGCTTGTCGAAGCACCGTCCTTCTTGGCTCGAAGAAAAAGGACGGCCCTTCGACAAGCTCAGGGCGAACGGGGCGGGAGTTTTCCCAAAAAACAAAGGACCGGAGCGCTTTCGCGCCCCGGCCCCCTTTTTTGGCTTCCTTCCTGGTCCCCTGAGGAAGGCGGCGGTTACTTCTGGTCGGGCAGCCTGACCGTCGGCCCCAGCCGTTCGGTCACCGCGCGCGCGTCAAAGGCGCGGACGTTGTTGGTCGGCTTCGGCCCCTTGCCGACGACGATCTCGGCGGTCGCCTCATAGCGTTCGACGGTGTTGATATCGACCGAACGATCCCAGAACGGGTCGCCCCAGAACGGATCCCACGAACGCCAGCCGAAGCCGCGGCCGCGATAGCGCCACGCCGGGCCCCAATAGCCGAAGCCCGAATAGCCGCCAAAGCTGGGGGTGGCATAGGTGCGGGTCTGCTTGTCGGTGTCGCGGTCGGCCATGATGAAATAGTCGTTGCCGCTTTGCAGCGTCAGCTCCGCCGCGCGGAACAGCAGGTAACGCTCCACCGTCTCACGCGAGGTGTAGCTGTTGCCCGAGAAGGTCACGCGAAAACGGTCCTGCTCGATCTGCTGGTCGCTGAAGCCGGTGCGCGCATAGCCGCTGCCGGTCGCCGGATGATAGGTGGTCGCCGTCGAACAGGCCGACAGCAATGCCGCGCCGGCGAGCGCGAACATCATGCCCTTGCGGGGACGCAGGTGAGGGAAACGGGACATTTTTATCTCCACACGATCGGCCGCCCCGAATCGCGAGGGGGCCGAAATTCCGAACGATTCGAACGCCTTTAAGGTTCAGCGGGCGAAGGCTCTGATATCGTGTAACAAATACCGGCTGACCGTGCGCTGAATATCGTTCCGGTTCATGCGATCCGTTCGGGCACCGCGCCCGCGTCGTCGATCAGCGCCTGGTCCGGCGCCATCGCCTCCCACGGGAACACGAACCAGTCCTTGTCGCGGGTGCGGTCGATCGTGCGGAAACGATAGTCGATCCGCTCGATCGACACCGCATTGTCGATCAGCACGGCGAAGCGGCTGTTGGCCACGACCGCGCCCGCCGCCGCCATCTGCGCCCGGATCGCGGCGATGGTGCGGCCGGAATCGTTGATATCCTCGATGAACACCAGCCGTTCGCCGTCGCGGGTGCGCTGCGCCAGCGCGGCGATCAGCGCGGTGTTGAATTCGGGGATGGGGGTGGAGAAATCGATCGACACCATCGGCAGGCCGGTGGCGTGGCTGAGGAACACCGCCGGCGCCAGTCCGCCGCGCCCGACCCCGACCAGCAGCTGCGGCGCCCAGCCGTCACTCGCGATGTCCGCCGCCAGCGCGCGGACCGCGGCGACGAATTCATCGTGGGGGAATGGAGTGAAGGTGGGCATCAGGCGGTGGCGCAATACGCGTCGAGGCGCTCCAGATGCCGCGCGATGGCATCGTCGGGCAGGAACGATCCCAGGAAACTGTTGCGCGCCAGCGTCGCCAGCTGCGCGCGATCGAGGTTGCGTCCGCGCGCCGCCGCCCGATAGTTTTCCGCGATATAGCCGCCGAAATAGGCCGGATCGTCGGAATTGATCGTCGCGCGCAGCCCCTTGGCCAGCATCGTGTCGATCGGATGATCCTCGATCGCCGCGACGTTGCACAGCTTGACGTTGGACAGCGGGCACACGGTGAGCGTCATCGCCTCCCGTGCCAGCCGGGCGGTCAGGACGTTGTCCTCCAGGCTGCGGTTGCCGTGGTCGAGCCGGTCGATGTGGAGCAGGTCAAGCGCCTCGCGGACATAGTCGGGCGGTCCTTCCTCCCCGGCATGGGCCACCCGCTTCAATCCCTTAGCGGCGGCGGCGGCGAACACGCGCTCGAACTTGGATGGGGGATGGCCGACCTCCGACGAATCGAGCCCGACGCCGGCGAGGCGGTCGAGCCACGGCTCAGCCTCCGCCAGCGTGGCGAAGGCGTCCTCCTCCGGCAGGTGGCGCAGGAAGCACAGGATCAGCTGGGACGTCAGCCCATGCCGCGCCTCCGCTTCCGCCATGCCATCGAACAGCCCCTCGATCACCGTGGCGAACGGGATGCCGCGCGCGGTGTGGGTCTGCGGATCGAAGAAGATCTCGGCATGAACCACCCCGTCGGCGGCGGCGCGATCGAAATAGGCGACGGCCAGGTCGCGGAAATCCTCCTGCGTACGCAGCACGTCGGCGCCGGCGTAATAGATGTCGAGGAAATCCTGAAGGTTGGAGAATTGATAGGCGGCGCGGACCGCATCGACCGAGTCGTAGGGAATGGCGATGCCGTTGCGCCGCGCCAGCGCGAACATCAGCTCCGGCTCCAGGCTGCCCTCGATATGGAGGTGAAGCTCCGCCTTGGGCAGGCCGGTGATGAAGGCGTCGAGATCGGGCATCGGCGAGACATCGCAGCCCGGCCCTGCGGATGCAAGCCGGTGGGGAGCGTTGGCCCGGCCGGCGCGTTCCCCTTCCATGCCGTCAAGCGTGATCCGCCATTTCGCCTATGACGCCGCCGCGCACCGGCTGGACGTCGAGTTCGTCAGCGGACGTCGCTACAGCTATCACGACGTGCCCGCGCCGCTGGTCGAGGCGATGCGGCGGTCGACGTCGAAGGGCGGGTTCTTCAACCGCCGCATCCGCGACCGCTTTCGCTTCACGCGGTAGAAAGGGCGGGGCAAAGCGGGGGATGGCGCCAGTGACGATGATGGAATCCGGCATGATCTTGCGCCCGCGCCCCGCTTCGCCCATATGCCCGCCCGGGAGTCGGGCGGACGTTGCCGTCGCCAACCCGGTCAGATCCGGAAGGAAGCAGCCGTAACGATTTCGCCGCGGGTCGTTCCGGCTCCCACCGCGCCATGCCCGCCGCCTCCGCGACGGTGAAAAAATCCATCTCCCACCGATAAAATTTCACTGTCGTGTCACACCGGCGCGGCCTGTCTCGTCTTGCTTGGGTCAACCAAAGGAGACGTGACATGACCCCGCGCCTGAACCCCTGGGAAATCGCCCCGCAGATGATGCAGTCCTTTGCGGACTTCTCCGCACGACTGGCCGCCGAAGGGCTGGAGCCGTCGTTGCAGGAACTGGTCAAGATCCGCGCCTCGCAGATCAACGGCTGCGCCTATTGCCTGCACATGCACAGCCGGGAGGCGCTCAAGATGGGCGAAAGCGAAGTGCGCCTGACGATGCTGGCCGCGTGGCACGAATCGCCGCTGTTCACCGCGCGTGAGCGCGCCGCGCTGGCGTGGACCGAATCGCTCACCCGGCTTGCGGAAACGCACGCGCCGGATGAGGATTACACCGAGCTCGGTTTCGAATTTTCCCCGGAAGAGCAGGTGAAGCTGACGATGCTGATCGGCATCATCAACGCGTGGAATCGTTTTGGCGCGGGTTTCCGTGCGGTCCATGCCGGGCATGCGCCGAGCGTGGCGAAGGCGGCGTGATGTCGCCCGGATCGGCCGCGGACGCCGCAGCCAGCTTTGATCCGCTGCGTCCGCGGCTGATCCGGGTCGCCTATCGCATGTTGGGATCGGTCGCCGATGCCGAGGATGTGGTGCAGGACGCCTTCCTGCGCTGGCACGGCACCGATCGCGATGCCGTGCGGGAGCCGGAGGCGTTCCTGCGGCGGGTGGTGACCCGGCTGTGCCTCGATCACCTCAAGTCGGCGCGGCACCGGCGGGAGGATTATGTCGGACCGTGGCTGCCCGACCCGGTGGTCGAGCCGGAACCGGTCGAGGACGTGACGCTGCCGCTGCTGCTGGCGCTCGAACGCCTGTCCCCGCTCGAACGCGCCGCGTTCCTGCTGCACGACGTGTTTGGCGCCGCATTCGACGAGGTCGCCGAGGCGATCGGCCGCGATCCGGCCGCCTGCCGCCAGCTCGCCGCACGTGCGCGGGAGCATGTGCGCGCCGAACGCCCGCGCTTTCCCATCGAACGCGAGCGCGGGCTGGAACTGGCCGCCGCGTTCTTCGCCGCATCGCGTGAGGGCGACATGACGCGGCTGAGCGGCCTGCTCGCCAGCGACGTCGCCATCTATTCGGACGGCGGCGGCAAGCGCAGGGCCGGCCTGCGCCCGGTGCGCGGGATCGACGACGCGATGAAGCTGTGGGGCAGCCTCGCACGCTTCTTCACCCGCGACGGGTCCGACCTCGTCCGCTATGGTTTCGTCAACGGGTTGCCGGGTTTCGTCAGCCGCGAGAGCGACGGGATGATCCAGACCACCGCGCTGCTGATAGAGGACGGGCGGATCAAGGCGATCTACGTCACCCGCAACCCCGACAAGCTCGGCCACCTCGACCCGACGCTCCACTGACCGGAACGAAGCGGGAACGCAGCATCGACATCGCCGGTTTTGGACCCTAGATAGACGGCAATGTCCGATTCCTTCGATCTTGGCGAGCCGCCCCAGCCCAAGCGCGACGACGTCTATCGCGTGCTGGCGCGCAAGTACCGGCCGCAGACGTTCAGCGCGCTGATCGGCCAGGATGCGATGGTCACCACGCTGGGTAATGCGATCCGGCGCGACCGGCTCGCGCATGCGTTCCTGCTCACCGGCGTGCGCGGGGTCGGCAAGACATCGACCGCGCGGCTGATCGCCAAGGCGCTCAACTGCATCGGCCCGGATGGGCAGGGCGGACCGACGATCGACCCGTGCGGCGAATGCGATCCGTGCCGCGCGATCGCGGAGGGGCGCCACATCGACGTGATCGAGATGGACGCCGCCAGCCACACCGGCATCGACGACATCCGCGAGATCATCGAGGCGTCGCGCTACGCGGCGGTGTCGGCACGCTACAAGATCTACATCATCGACGAGGTCCACATGCTGTCGAAGGCGGCCTTCAACGGGCTGCTCAAGACGCTGGAGGAACCGCCCGCGCACGTGAAGTTCCTGTTCGCCACCACCGAGGTCAACAAGGTGCCGGTGACGGTGCTGTCGCGTTGCCAGCGGTTTGATCTGAAGCGGATCCCGGCCGAATTGCTCGCGGCGCATTTCGCGCATGTGGTGGAGGCGGAGGGCGTCGAAGCCGAGCCTGACGCGCTGGCGCTGATCGCGCGCGCGGCGGAGGGATCGGCGCGCGACGGGCTGTCGATCCTCGACCAGGCGATCGCCCATGCCGGGCAGGAGGGCGGGGCGGTCGGCGCCGATGCGGTGCGCGACATGCTGGGCCTGTCCGACCGCGGCGCGATCCGCGCATTGTTCGACCACCTGCTGGCGGGCGACGCCGCGGCGGCGCTGGCCGGGCTGCGCCAGCAATATGATCTGGGGGTCGATCCGGCGGCGGTGCTCAAGACGCTGCTGGAGACGGTCCACGGTGTGACACTGGCCAAGCTGGGCGCCGATATGTCCGCGTCGCAGCCGGCCGAGGAGAGCGAAGCGTTCGCCGGCTGGGCGGCGGAGCTGGGTTTTCCGGCGTTGCACCGGCTGTGGCAGCTGCTGCTGAAGGGGCATGACGAGGTCGCCCGCGCCGCGCTGCCGATCGAGACGGCCGAAATGGCGCTGCTGCGGCTGATCCATGCCGCCAGCCTGCCCGATCCTGGCGAGCTGGCCCGGCGGCTGGCGAGCGGGGAGGGGATGCCGGCACCGGCCGCGCCGCCCGCCGCGCCCGCGACGGCGGCGGCGTTGCCAGCGACGGTGGCCGAGCTTGCCGCGCTGCTCGAGGCCAATCAGGAACAGATGCTGGGACGCCGCGTCCGCAACTCGCTACGCCCGGTGGCCTATGACCCGCCCGAGATCGTCGCCAGCTCGACCACGCCGATGCCGGCCGATTTCCCGCGCGAGCTGAGCGACGCGTTGCGGCGGATCACCGGGCGCAAATGGCGGATCACGACGGAGGCGACGCCGGGCGCGGCGACGTTGCAGGAAGAAACACAGGCGGCCAGCGAGGCGGAGCGCCAGACGGTGCTTGCATCGCCGATCGTCGCGGCGGCATTGGCGGCCTTCCCCGACGCACAACTCAAATGGCCAAGAGAGAGCTGAACATGAAGAGCCTCGAAGACATCATGGCGATGGCGCAGAACGTCCAGGACGAGCTGACCAAGGCGCAGGCGAACCTCGATTCGATCGAGGTCGAGGGTGCGTCGGGCGGCGGGCTGGTCAAGGTCCGCGCGTCCGCCAAGGGGCGGATCATCGCGATCGACATCGACGAATCGCTGCTCCAGCCGAGCGAGAAGGCGATGGCGGAGGATCTGGTGGTCGCCGCGTTCAACGACGCGCGGGCCAAGGCGGACGCGGCGTCGCAGTCCGAAATGGGCAAGCTGACCAGCGGCCTGCCGCTGCCGCCGGGCTTCAAGCTGCCGTTCTGAGGGAACGGCGAGACGATCCGGCTCGTTTCAATCCGTCGCCAAAGGAGGAGGACGGATGATGAGTGACGACCCGATCGACAATGGGCGCATCGAGACGCGGACCGCGCAGCCGGCGCCGGCGCCGGTCCAGCCGAGCGTGACGGTGATCGAGCGGCGCGGCGGCGGCGGAGCGATGGTGTTCGCGCTGGTGCTGCTGGTCGGAATCGTCGTCGCCGCGCTGTTCCTGTTCAACCGCGGGCACAATGACCGCGTCCAGACCGAGGCGGTCAGCCAGGCGGCGCGCGACGTCGGCGCGGCGGCCGACAAGGTCGGCGACGCCGCGCAGGATGCGGTCAACAAGATTCGGTAGTTCGCGTTCGCGGCCGTCGTCGCGGGACCGGTTGGGCAGCGGCAGCTAACGGATGCAGCTGTCCAGACCGTCGTTGCGGACCACGTCGATTCGGCGATCGATCGCGTTGCCATAGCGGCGGGTGAATCCCCTGGGCGCGATTCCGGCGCGCTTCTTCGGCAGCGGCAGCACCGCCGCGATCTGCGCTGCCTCACGCGGGGAGAGTTGCGCGGCGTCGTGCTTGAAATAGCGCAGCGCGCCGGCGTTGACGCCATAGGTGCCGATGCCGGTCTCCGCGACGTTCAGATAGATCTCCATGATGCGGTGCTTGCCCCAGATCGTCTCGATGAGGACGGTGAAATAGGCCTCCAGCGCCTTGCGCGCATAGCCGCCGTTCTGGAACAGGAACACGTTCTTCGCGGTCTGCTGGCTGATCGTCGACCCGCCGCGAATGCGCCCGCCCTTGGCGTTGCGCACCGCCGCGCCGGCGATCGCCTTGAAATCGAAGCCATGGTGCTCACAGAAACGCGAATCCTCGGCGGCGATCGCCGCGCGCGCCATGTCGGGGTCGATCCGGCTGAGCGGCATCCATTTCCGGGTGACGCCGTGCCCGGCGAACACGTCGCCGATCATTGTCCAGGTGATCGGCGGGGCGACGAAGCGGTACAATATGGTCATCGCCACCGACAGCAGCACGAAGGCGAGGATCAGCCTAAGCAGCCAGCCGAGGATACGGCGCACGAAAGAGCGCGGCCGTTTCGCGCGGCCGGGCGCGGCGGTGGTTCTGGTGATGGCGTCCCCCATGCGAGCGACGTTAGAACAGATCGGGCGACAGGGGGGACGGGTTTTTTTCGATCGCCGTGCGCCCGCGCAGGCAGGAGTCCGGGGTCACAACGTGGCCTTGATCCCTCGGCTCCCGCCGGCGCGGGAGCAGGGGGATGCCGGACTACGCCGTCGCCAGCAGCCGCCGGTCGCCGGCGAGGCGCATCATCGCCTTTTGCAGCTTTTCGAACGCGCGCACCTCGATCTGGCGGACCCGCTCGCGGCTGACGCCATAGACCTGCGACAGTTCCTCCAACGTCTTGGGATCGTCGGTCAGGCGGCGTTCGGTCAGGATGTGCTTTTCGCGATCGTTGAGGTCATCCATCGCCTCGACCAGCATGTCGTGGCGCACCTCCGCCTCCTGCGTTTCGGCGGCGACGGTATCCTGGAGCGGCGAATCGTCGGCCAGCCAATCCTGCCACTGACCCTCACCGTCCTCACGCATCGGCACGTTGAGCGAGGTATCCCCGCCCATCGCCATGCGGCGGTTCATCGAGGTGACTTCATCCTCCGTCACGCCCAGATCCTTGGCGATCTTGGCGAGATGCTCGGGCGACAGGTCGCCTTCCTCGAACGCGTCGAGCTTCGACTTCATCCGGCGCAGGTTGAAGAACAGCTTCTTCTGCGCGGCGGTGGTGCCCATCTTGACCAGGCTCCACGACCGCAGGATGAATTCCTGGATCGAGGCGCGGATCCACCACATCGCATAGGTGGCGAGGCGAAAGCCCCGGTCGGGCTCGAATTTCTTGACGCCCTGCATCAGGCCGATGTTGCCCTCGGAGATCAGCTCCGACACTGGCAGGCCATAGCCGCGATAGCCCATCGCGATCTTGGCGACGAGCCGCAGGTGCGAGGTGACCAGCTGTGCCGCAGCTTCGGGATCGCCATGTTCCTGAAAACGCTTGGCGAGCATATATTCCTGCTCGGGCGCCAGGATCGGGAACTTCTTGATCTCGGACAGATAGCGGTTGAGGCTCGCCTCTCCGCCGAGCGCGGGGATCGTCGCGGGGACGTTTGTGCCACTTGCCATGTCGAAGTCTCCCTTCTGCGGGCGCGCCCACGGGCGTCGCGCCGCTTTCCAAACTTTATACGATAAGCTGGCTGAACAGTTCCTGCATGTCGGCAGGGATTTCGCTATCCAGCACGATAGACTTGCTATTGATCGGGTGGATGAACCCGAGCCGGGCGGCGTGCAACGCCTGCCGCCGGAAATTCAGCGTTTCCAGTAACGCACGATGCGCCGCTTTGGTGCGTCCATAGACCGGATCACCGACCAGCGGGTGCCCCAGAGAGGCCATGTGGACGCGCACCTGGTGGGTGCGGCCGGTTTCCAGCCGGCATTCCACCAGCGCGGCGTCGCGCAGCAGTTGCAGCCGGGTGTAGTGGGTGACCGCGCGCCGGCCGCCGGCGACGATCGCGATCTTCTTGCGATTCTGCGGACTGCGCGCCAGCGGGGCGTCGACGGTGCCCGCCAGCAGTTTCGGTTGGCCCGACACGATCGCCCGGTAGCGCCGGTCGATGCTGTGCGCCTTGAACTGGAGGGCCAGCCCTTCGTGCGCGCGATCCGATTTGGCAGCGACGATCAGCCCGCTGGTATCCTTGTCGATGCGGTGGACGATCCCCGGCCGCGCCACCCCGCCGATCCCCGACAACTGCCCGGCGCAATGGTGGAGCAGGGCATTGACCAGCGTGCCGTCTGGGTTGCCCGCCGCCGGGTGGACGACCAGCCCCGCCGGCTTGTCGACCACGATCAGGTGCTCGTCCTCATAGGCGACGACGAGGTCGATCGCCTGCGCTTCATTATGCGCCGGTTCGGGCTCCGGCACCGCGATGCGGAAGGCGGTGTTGGCGGGCGCCTTGCGCGCCGGGTCGCGGACCAGCCCGTCGGGGCCGGTCACCTGCCCGGACGAGATCAGCGCCTTCAGCCGTTCCCGCGACAGGGCGGGCACCGCATCGGCCAGCGCACGATCGAGACGCCAGCCGTCGGCCGTGTCCGCAATCCGCGCTTCGATGATGGAAACCCCCCGGCTCATTCAGCTAGGAAGATGGTGATGAGGGTCGAAATTTCAAGATCGGTGATCGATGCGATTTGCGCCGCCGCCGCCGCCGACCGCGCGGAGATCTGCGGGTTGTTGTTCGGCACCGACGCCGCGATCACCGGGTGGCGACAGGCCGCCAACGTCCACCCCGACCCGGCGCGCCATTTCGAGATCGCCCCGGCCGCGCTGATCGCTGCGCTGCGTGCGGAGCGGGCGGGAGGCGAGCGGCTGATCGGATACGTCCATTCGCACCCCGGCGGCCGCGCCGATCCCTCGCCGACCGATGCTGCCAACGCCGCGCCGGACGGGCGGCTCTGGCTGATCGTGGGTGGTGGTGGGCAGGCACGGTTGTGGCGCGCGACGACCCGTGGTTTCGTGCCGGTGGAACTCGCGACATCCCCGGTTGCAGCGACGTGACGCTTCCGTCAAAAGGCCGGCTTGTCGAGCGGAGCCAGTCATTTGAACCTTTCCCCCACCGATTTCGCGAGTCTGCTCTGCTCGCGGCTGTGCCATGATCTGCTGTCGCCGGTCGGCGCGCTCAACAACGGGCTGGAGCTGCTCGCCGACGAAACCGATCCGGCGATGCGCGAACGGTGCCTGGAGCTGCTGTCCGAAAGCGCCAAGGCGTCGGCCAACAAGCTGAAGTTCTTTCGCCTGGCGTTCGGCGCGGCGGGCGGTTTCGGCGAGAGCATCGATTCGCGCGAAGCGCAGGCGGCGATCGCCGGGCTGTTCGGCGACAACCACCGCGTCGCGATCGGCTGGCTGGTCGACGAGGAGTCGCTGCCCAAGGGGGCGGTGAAGGTGTTGCTCAACCTGGCGCTGATCGCCGGCGACGCGCTGGTGCGTGGCGGCAACCTGGATATCGGCGCGGAGACCGTCGACGGCCATGTCGAGATCGTGGTGCGCGCGCAGGGGCCGCGCATCATCCTCGACGACGAACTGCGCGTCGCGCTGTCGGGCGACGGTGGTGTGCCGGTCACCCCGCGTTCGGCCGCCGCACATCTCGCCCGTGCCCTGGTCGCGGAAAACGGCGGATCGTTGCAGGTGTCGGAGCCAGACGCGCCCGCGCTGATGTTTGGCGCCGCGTTCGCCGCGCCGGCCGCCGCCGCCTAAGCATCCCCCCTGGTTGTGGCGGGCTTCCAGCGTTGGAGCCGCTGGCCAGGACCGGCCCTCATCACTGTTCGGGCTCGGCCTGGACGCTCGCCCGCCGCGCCCCCGCGATCGCGGAAGCGCGGTGGGGCATCGATCAGCAGCGGGTATAGTTGACGGGGGCAAATCCCGCGCGCGTCAGCGTCATGTTGCGGCGGCCGTTCGACTGCACGTCGAAATCGACAGTCCCGCCATTGGTCAGCGTCAGCCGCAGCGTTTGCCCGAACAGCGCCCAGGTGCCGCCGCCGCCGTTGCCGGACCGCATTTGCCCGCCGGTCAGGAAGACATCGGGTGCGGTGCAATTGCCGTTCTCACCCCAGCTCCCGACGAAATAGGCGTTGGTGAGCCCCTGGCCCGAATTGTTCGGCGGCGGCGGAGCAAAGTTCGTCGAACAGCGATACATGACCGCCGCCTGATTCTGCAGCGTGACGACGATCTGGTTCTGATTGACATATTGAACGCCGATCAGCGAGGTCCCGCCGGGACCGTGCAGCGTGATCTGCTGGGGGCCGGTCACCGCGTAATTGGCCGGTATCGAACCGGCCGACGACATCGTCTGGTTCACGAAGAATATCATCGATTCGCGGCTCTGGCATTGTTGGTCTTCTTTCCACGTTCCCGTCAGATACTGCGTGGAAATAGACCTGCTCTGGGCGAAGGCCGTGGTCGAAGGGGTTGAAATCGCTACCATAGCCACGGCGATAGTGGCTGCCCCGAATTTATTCCGCATGATTGATAATACCCCCCAAAGTATAAGCGTTCTTCGCGCCTCGCATCTTTGTGTGAGAAGGGCAAGAAGCGTTGCCCTCGTCCATCGAAATTTGCCAGACGGCGAGGCGGAACCGGTTTGGAAACGCGCGCCGATCAGGCAAGTCCTGGCCCTTCGGCATCGCCATAGGCGGGCAGGACGAATGCGGCGATGCGCCTGCCGACCATTGCCGCCGTCCTCGTGGCGCCGCCCTCGTGTGCCGCCGCCCGTGTGCTAACGTCGCCTTAACCCTGTCGGGGGCAGGGTCGCCGCGCGATTGCGTGGGGCCCGATGGACGATCTTCTCCAGGAATTCATTGCCGAGACGCGCGAGACGCTGGAGGCGCTCTCGGGCGAGATCGTCGCATGGGAGGCGAATCCGTCCGACGGTGCCCGGCTCGATGCGATCTTTCGTTTCGTCCATACGGTGAAGGGGAGCTGCGGCTTCCTCGACCTGCCGCGCCTGGCCCGGCTGAGCCACGCCGCCGAGGATGTGCTGGCGGCGGTGCGCGCGGGGGACCGCGTGCCCGATCGCGCGCTGGTCAACGCGGTGCTGGCGATCGTCGACCGCATCGGCGAACTGGTCGAGGCGATCGATGCCGGCAGCGCCATCGCGGACACTGGTGAAGAACTGCTGATCGCCGCGCTGGCCGAGGGATCGGCGGAGGTCGCGCAGACCGCGCAACCCGCGCAGCGCGCGCCGTCGCGCAGCGTCCGGCTCAACGTCGAACTGCTCGACCGGATGATGAGCGGCATGTCGGACATGGTGCTGGCGCGCAACGAACTCGCTCGCCGCCTGCGCGAGGACAATGCCGACCCGGCCATCGAGGCGGCGCTCGAACGCCTGTCCGCCACCGTTTCCGACATGCGCGACACCGTCACCCGCACGCGGATGCAAAAGATCGACCAGCTGTTCTCTCCGCTGCCGCGCCTGGTGCGCGATACGGCGGCGGCGCTGGGCAAGTCGGTGTCGCTCAACATCGAGGGCGCCGACGTCGAGTTGGACCGCGAGATGATCGAGGTGCTGCGCGATCCGCTGGTCCACATCATCCGCAACGCGATCGACCACGGGATCGAAACGCCGGCGCTCCGCCGCGCGGCGGGCAAGCGCGAGAACGGGCGGCTGACCGTGTCGGCGCGCCAGTCCGGCAACCAGATCATCGTCGAGATCGCCGACGACGGCGCCGGCATCGACATCGACCGCGTCATCGCCAAGCTGGTTGCCGGGGGCCGCGACGAACGCGAATTGCGCGCGCTGTCGGACAAGGCGCGGCTGGACCTGGTGTTCGCCCCCGGCCTGACCACCAAGGACGAGGTCAGCGACGTGTCCGGCCGCGGCGTCGGCATGGACGTGGTCCGCACCGGCATCGAGCAGATCGGCGGCCGGGTGGAGCTGGACAGCGTCGCGGGGCGCGGGCTGCGCATCGCGGTGCATGTGCCGCTGACGCTGTCGATCATCCCGACCATCGTCGTCGGGGTCGGCGAACAGCTTTTCGCCATCCCGCGCCAGGCGATCGAGGAAATCGTCACCGAATATGGCGAGGCGATCCGCGTCGACCAGGTCGGCAACAGCTGCGTCGTGACGGTGCGCGAGCGGCGGCTGCCGCTGATCGATCTGGGCGAGCGGCTGGGGCTGGCCGGGGGTAAACCGCTGCCGAGCGGTCGGATGCTGGCGATCGTCGGGCTGGGCGTCGGCAGTTTCGCGCTGGCGGTCGATTCGGTGCTCGACGCCGAGGAACTGGTGATCAAGCCGGCGGCGCCGGCGGTGATGGCGTCGGGGCTCTACGCCGGGCAGACATTGCCCGACAGCGGCCGGCCGATGCTGATGATCGATTGCGCCGGCATCGCGGCCGACGCCGGGCTGCGCTTCGACCGCGCGATCGGCGCCGACGAGGACGCTGGCGACGCGGTGGCGGAGACGCCGGGTATTCCCGCGCTGCTGTTCCGCGATCTGGACGACATGGTGCGGGCGGTACCGCTGGCGGTGGTCGACCGGGTCGAGCAGGTCGATGCCGACGCGGCATCGTTCACCGCCGGTACGCTGCGCTTGACCATCGACGGCCAGGTGCTGCCGCTGGCGGCGCTGGGCGACATCGGCGGCCGCGAACGGCTGGGCGTGCTGCGCCTGCGCGACGACAGCAGCGAGATCGGCTATGCCATCGCCGATGCGCTCGATATCGTCGCGTTGCCGGAACGCATATCCCCGCCGCGCGCGCCGGGGCCGATCGCCGGGGTGGTGCTGGTCGATGACGAGCCGGTCGAGCTGCTCGACGCGCACTGGCTGTTCGCGACCCATGCCGAACGCCGCGATGCCGCGCCGGGGGCGGTGCGGATCGTCGACAGCGGCGACGGCTGGATGAGCATCTTCCTGCGCCCGATCCTCGAACAGGCCGGATACCGGGTGGTGACCACGCTCGATCACGAAGAGGGTACGCTGGCGACGCTGGCGTTCGACGATGCCGAGATCGCGCCGGGCGACGCCGCGCCGGTGCTGCGCCTGCGCCGCCAGCGCATCGCCGCCGCCGGCGCGGACGGCAGCATCTATCGCTATGACCGGCCGGGGATCCTCGCCGCGGTCCAGCGCCAGCATGCGGGAGGCGGCCGATGAGCGGACTCTATCTGGTCGCCCAACTTGCCGGGCGCACCGTCGCGATCGATTCGGGGCAGGTCGAATCGGTGGTCGATATCGGGGAGGTGACGGCGGTGCCGCGAACCAGCGCGGTGGTGCGTGGGCTGGCGGCGCTGCGGAGCCGGGTAGTCACCGTCATTGACACCCGCGTCGCATTGGGGGTGCCCGCGCAGGACGCCGCACACCGCGCGGTGATCGTCCATGTCGACGGTCACCACTATGCCCTGCTGGTCGACGCGCTGGAGGATGTCGCGCCGTTCGCGTTGCAGCCGCTGGCCAACGGCATCGCGCTCGATCCCGCCTGGGCCTCGATCGCGCGTGGGCTGGTAGAGCGCGACGGCGAGCCGATGCTTGCGATCGACCTGGCCGCGCTGGTCCCGGCGGCGGCGGCGGCGGCCGCGGTGGCTGCGTGAGATGCATCCGATCCGGTACGCAAATGTTGCCGGGTCGCGGGTCGATTAACGTGACGCTTACGCTTGTCGGGCAAGAAGCGTGGGGAATGGCGCAGCGAAAGAATGGCTAAGATGAAATCCTGTCTCGTCGTCGACGACTCCAAGGTGATCCGCAAGGTCGCGCGCCACATCCTCGAGACGCTCAATTTCGAGGTGCGCGAGGCCGGCGACGGGCGCGAGGCGCTCGACAGCTGCATCGCCGTGCCGCCCGACGTGATCCTGCTCGACTGGAACATGCCGGTGATGAGCGGCATGGATTTCCTGCGCGCGCTGCGCGAAAGCGAGATCCCGCACCGGCCGAAGGTGGTGTTCTGCACCACGGAGAACGGCATGGCCTATATCCGCGCCGCGATCGAGGCGGGCGCCGACGAATATGTTATGAAGCCGTTCGACCGCGAGACGCTCGAAAGCAAGCTCCAGATCGTCGGCGTCGCCTGAGCGCCGCGTCATGGGGTTTTCCTCACTCCTCGCCGACGTCGCCGAGGCGGGGGAGGTCACTCCCGCCCAGGTTCTGATCGTCGACGATTCGGTCGTCGCGCGGACCTCTCTCGCGCGGATGATCGATGCCACCACGCGCTTCGTCGTGGCCGGCACCGTCGGCAACGCGCGCCAAGCGCTGGAGTTTCTGGAGGCGCACCCCGTCGAGATCATCGTGCTCGACCTGGAGATGCCCGGCATCGACGGGCTGACCGCGCTGCCCGATCTGATCGCGGCGGGGCGCGGGGCGCGGGTGCTGGTGGTATCGTCCAACGCCGCCGACGGCGCCGCCGCGACGGTCCACGCACTGGCGCTGGGCGCGGCCGACACGCTGGAGAAGCCCGGCACCGGCTTCGTCCGGCGCTTTGCCGAGGTCCTGGAGGAACGATTGGGCCGGCTGGTCGAATCGGCGCCCGAGCCGGTGATCGCGACCGGTGGACCGCCGCGCCGGACGCTGCCGGTGCTGCCGCCGTTCGACATCATCGCGATCGGGGCATCGACCGGGGGCATCCACGCGCTGTCCAAGCTGCTGCGCGCGATTCCGCCCGATTTCGACGTGCCGATGCTGGTCACCCAGCACCTGCCGGCATCGTTCATGCCCTATTTCGCCGCCCAGCTCGCCCTGCTCGCGGGGAAGCCCTGCGAAGTCGCGACGGAGCGGATGGCGATCCGCCCCGGCCGCATCCTGGTCGCGCCCGGCGACGCCCATCTGCGGTGCGTCCGCGCACCCGGCGGCGACGTGCTCGTCCGCCTGACCCATGAGGCGAGCGCGAGCGGCTGTATGCCCTCCGTCGATCCGATGTTCCGCGCGGTGGCGGAGGTCTATGGCGCGCGCGGACTGGGCGTGGTGTTGAGCGGCATGGGCCGCGACGGCAGCATCGGCGCGCAGGATCTGGTCGCCACCGGTGGATCGATGCTGGTGCAGGATCGCGCCAGTTCGGTGGTGTGGGGGATGCCCGGCGCGGTCGCTGGTGGAGCCGGCGCGACGGCGGTGCTGCCCCCCGACGAGATCGGGCAGGCGATCGCGGCGAGCAGGAGCCGGCGTTGATCCACAACGGCATGCAGACCCCCGCGTCGTCGCGGGCGATCGATACCATCGCCGCGCTGCTGGAACAGCGCACCGGCCAGCAGATCGCCGCCAGCCGCCTGTGGCGGATCGATGCGGCGGTGAAACCGATCCTGCGCGAACTGGGGATGACGAGCTTGGACGAACTGGTGAACGGCCTCGTCGCGTCGCGCGACGGCGCGCTGTCCGATCGGGTGGTGGATGCTCTTCTCAATCAGGAAACGTCGTTCTTTCGCGACGCGCCCGTGCTCGACATGATCGGCGACGCGCTGATCGCGATGCAGCGCGCCGCGCCGGGGCGGCGGCTGCGGATCTGGTCGTCGGGCTGCTCGAATGGGCAGGAGCCGCTGAGCTTGGCGATGCTGGCGCACGAACGCGGGCTGACCGCCGCCGCCGCGCCCGAGATCGTCGCGACCGACGTGTCCCGCGGCGCGATCGCGCGGGCGCGGGCCGCGCGCTATTCGCAGTTCGAGGTCCAGCGCGGTCTGTCGATCCACCGCATGATCGCGTGGTTCGAGGGGGAGGGCGCCGAATGGACCGCCCGGCGCGAGCTGGTCCGCCGCATCCAGTTTCGCCAGCACAATCTGGTCACCGATCCGGTGCCGGTCGGCGGTTTCGATCTGGTGCTGTGCCGCAACGTCATGCTCTACTTCGCGCCCGAGGTCCGCGCCCGCGCGTTCGAGCAACTGGCGAAGGCGATGCGGCCGGGCAGCCTGCTGGTGCTGGGCGCCAGCGAAACGGTGATCGGCCAGACCAATCGCTTTGTCCCCAGCCGGGAATGGCGCGGACTCTACCAGATCGCCTGATCCCGCTGTCCCGATCGTAATCCCCATCAGGACAGTTGCCTTTGCGCGGCGCGCGCCCCATCGGTGTCGTCCATGGACGCCATCGACACGCCGTCGCCCAATTTCAACGAGCGCACCCTGTCGGTGTCGATGCTCGTGCTCCACTATACGGGCATGGAAAGCGCCGAGGCGGCGATCGCGCGGCTGTGCGATCCCGAGGCCAAGGTGTCGGCACATTATCTGGTCACGGAGGACGGCACGGTGCTGCGCCTGGTGGCGGAGGACAAGCGCGCCTGGCACGCCGGCCAGTCGCACTGGCGCGGGATCAGCGATGTCAATTCGGCGTCGATCGGCATCGAGATTGTCAATCCGGGGCATGACCATGGCTATGTCATGTATCCCGACGCGCAGATCGACGCGGTGGTGCGGCTGGTCGCCGACATCAAGGAGCGCCACAAGCTGACGCGGGGCAACATCGTCGGCCATTCGGACATCGCCCCGGCGCGCAAGCGCGATCCGGGCGAGCTGTTTCCGTGGGGCACGCTGGCCCGGCTACGGCTGGCGCTCCCGCGCCCGACCCGCAACCTGATCGACCCACAGTGGACCGAAGCCGGCTTCCTGCTCGCGCTCGAGCGGTTCGGCTATGACGTGACCGAGCCGATGGCGGCGATCATGGCGTTCCAGCGCCGCTTCCGCCCCGAATTGATCGACGGTGAGATCGACGCCGAATGCCGCATGATCCTGCTCGCGCTGCTGCTTCCCAAACCGCAGGGGGATGACTAGAGAGGCTCCCGCCAGAGGGTCGGGCGGCCGCGGCCCCGTTTTCTTAACGGGGGCGAGGAAAGTCCGGGCTCCACGGAACGACGGTGGCGGGTAACGCCCGCCGGGGGTGACCCCAGGGACAGTGCCACAGAGAGCAGACCGCCCCGCTTCGGCAGGGTAAGGGTGAAAGGGTGCGGTAAGAGCGCACCGCGCGCCTGGTAACAGGGGCGGCAAGGCAAACCCCACCGGGAGCAAGACCGAATAGGGACGGCACATGCGCCTCGTTCCGGCGCGTCGTCCGGGTTGGTTGCTGGAGGGGCGGAGCGATCCGTCCCCTAGAGGAATGGTCGCCCATCTCCCCCTCGGGGGAGTGGACAGAACCCGGCTTACAGACCCTCTGGCATTTCGGCCGGTGCTTGCACTCGCGAGGATCGGGGCTATCTGCCGGTCATGGCGCGGTCATCCCGAAACAACGACTGGGGCTTTCCCCGGTGGCGCAGCTATGGCGCATCACGCGAAGCCACCACCGTGCGGCTGTGCGATCGCCACGGATGCGAGGAGCGCGGCGATTGCCCGGCACCCAAATCGCCCAACAGCCCGGAACGCTGGTATTTCTGCCAGGAACACGCCGGCGAGTATAATCGCGGCTGGAACTATTTCGAGGGATTGAGCGCCGAGGACGCCGCCGCGCGCGAGGCCGACGAGCGGCGCGATACGTCGGGTTACACCGAATCGCGGCACAATGCCTGGGCCGGCCCGGGCGACGGCAGCCGATCGCGCGACGAGATGCGCGCGCTGGAAGTGCTCGAACTGGAGGCGGACGCCGATTTCGAGGCGATCCGCGGCGCGTGGCGGCGGATGGCCAAGGAAAGCCACCCGGACGTCAAGCCCGGCGATGCCGATGCGGCGAAACGGTTCCAGGCGGTGCAGGCCGCCTATGACGTGCTGCGAACCGCCGAGGAACGGCGCGAGTGGCGGCCGGATTGAAGGATCACGTCCGTTCGAACTGGTCGGGCGCGGTGCTGGTCTGCGCCAAATGCTCGAAGAAGCTCGACGGCGGGTTCGGCGACAAGGGCCGGACGCGGCTGGCCAAGGCGCTGCGCCGGCATCTGAAGATCGGCAAGGGGCGCAAGGGCGCGGCGGGAATCGTCGAGGTGAAGTGCCTGGGCGTATGCCCGCGCGGCGCGGTGACGGTGGTCAACGGCGCGGCGCCCGACCGCTGGCTGCTGGTGCGGCCCGGCGCCGAGCTTGATGAATTGGCGCGAGAATTGGGGCTGTTGGAGGCTTGATCGCCGCTGTTTCCAGGCAACCTGTCCCGTCATTGCGAGCGTAGCGAAGCCAACCTGAGTCGCGCGCCCGGCGCTGGATTGCTTCGTCGCCGCACTCTTCGCAATGACGACGGGTTTCAGGCGTAACGCTCCGCCGTCTGCCGGATCAGCGCGATCATGTTGGGGATGCCCTGGGTCCGGTTCGAGCTGAGTTGGTTGCGCAGGTCGAACGGGGCGAGCTCGGCGGTGATGTCGGTGGCGCGGATCGCCGCCGGGGAACGATCCTGCACGGCGCTCAGCACCAGCGCGATGATCCCCTTGGTGATCGCGGCGTTCGAATCGGCCAGGAAGTGCAGCCGGCCGTCATCGCGCACCGTCGGATAGACCCAGACCGACGCCGAACAGCCGCGCACCAGCGTGGCGTCGGTCTTGAGCGGTTCCGGCATCGGCTCCAGCGCGCGACCAAGGTCGATCAGCATCCGGTAGCGGTCGTCGGGATCGAGGAATGCATATTCGTCGTACAGATCGGTCAGGCTTGACATTGCCGGCCTATAGCCGGCTCGCCCACGCTTCGGCCACTTTATGTATGTCAAAAAGTCCAACGGTCATCCCGGCATATGACCGGCACCGCTTCGGGGCGATGCGGATAGTAATCCCTGACCGTTGATGTCCCTGGCTCTCCATCCCCCGAAACAGAGCACAGCGGAGGATATTGCGAAGGGGTGGGCGGCGCGTCCAGCCAATCGCGGTTGGCTGCCGATCCGCCCTACAGTTCCACCCCGGCGGCGATCGCCTCCAGCTTGCGGATGCGTTCCTTGAGGTCGGCGATCTCGATGCGGGCGCTGGCGTTGGGGGCGACGGGGTGGCCGGTGTCGTGGTGCCCGGCCAGTTCCTGAGTCTTGAGCGCCAGCCAGCCGCGCCAGCCCGACAGCGTGGCGGCGGTGACCATCCCCAGCCCGGCGAGGCCGGCGCTGGCGGCGGTGATGTAGAAATTGGGATCGGTCATCATGATTGCGTCTCCCATCACTTGTTCTTCAGGCCGTCGCGCAGTTGTTCGATCTCCCGATCGAGCCGCAGGCTGCCCTCGTTGTCGGTGACGACGCGCTCCAGCACCTGGATACGCTCGCGCAGATCGGTGATCTCGCTCTTCAGGCGATGATTCTCGGCGGTGACGGCGGCGTCGTCGCGGACGCTGTAGGATTCGTCCCGGCGGCCGCGGCGGACGCCGTAGCGGGCCTGGATCACGCGGCCGATCGTCACGACGATAATGATGCCCAGGACCATTTCGAACGGGTTCATCGGTATTGCTCCTGATCGCTTCGTTGAGGGGGATTTACTCTGCGGGCGTCCCGGCCGCCAGCCGCATCGCGCGGCGGCGTGGGCGGTCGACCCGCTCGGTCAGATAGACGCCGCCGGCGGTGAGCGCGGTCAGCACGGCAAGCATGATCAACATGGCATTACTCCTCCGTTCGGTGCCGCACCCGGCACCGGGGATTTCGCTGGTGACCGCCCAGGGCGGCCGATGTCTTGGTCGGATCGGGCGGCGCGCTCAGTTCGGCGCTTCGGGCATCTTTCCGTCAGGTGACGTCCGGGCCCTGAACATCTCGCCTGCGATGGCGAAGCCGTTCTTCAGCGCAGTTCTTCGATGGCGCGGGCGGTGCGCTCGGCCGGGTCGGTGGCGATCCGCTCGAGGACGGCGATCCGTTCCTCGAGCCGGCTGACCTGACCCACCAGCCGCTCGTTCTCTCCGGTCAGCAGCGCGAACTTGCGCTCGCCGTCCGGATCGCCCTTGTGGCTGACGCCCTTCCACTCATTTTCGACCGGGTAGCCGTGGCGCGCCCTGATCCAGTTGTTGATCAGCCAGCCCCCGGTGCTGATCGCGATGATGGCAAGGACGAAACCGGGGCCACTCCAGAAGTTCATCATACTACTCCCTGTTGGACGGCGCGATCGGGCGTCAGCCTCAGCGCAGCGCGTCGATTTCCTCGGCCAGGCGCGTGTTGCGGCTGGTGTAATAGGTCTCGATGTCGGCGAGCCGGCGGTCGATGTCGCGGAACTTCGAGCGGACCTCGCTGGTCGAGCGCGTCGGGTTCGAGCGGACGCCCTGCCAGAACTTCGCGTCCTCCGGGCCTTCGTACAGGCCGACCGGCTTGTTCGGGGCCAGCCAGGCGATCAGCAGGTAGGCGATGAACGCCCAGCCGCTGGTGGCGATGGTGAGGAGGGCGACGCCGACGCGGACCAGGGTGAGGTCGATGCCGGTGTAGTCCGCGATCCCCGAACACACGCCCAGCCACTTGGCATTGACCTTGTCGAGGTAGAATTTGGTGCGGCTGGCGGACATGTCAGTTCCTCCGTGAAAAATCGTAGTTGGTATCCGAAGCGGAGCTGACCGGAGCGCCGGGCCGGAAATCGGGGTTGTCGGCGGCGACGATGCGCTCGACGGTCTGCAGCCGCTCTTCGAGCCGGCGCGCCATCAAGTACATGTCGTCGAGCAGCTTCTCGTCCTCCTCGGTGATCCGGGGGGCGGTCTTCCACTTGGTGATGTAGTGGAAGATCAGCCACGGGAGCCCGATGAAGAGCATCCCGACGACGAGGACGACGGTCAGGAAATCATCCATCGGATCAGCCCTCCTTCTTGTTCAGCCGCGCCTTGAGCTCTTCCAGCTCGGCATCGACCTTTTCGTTGGACTTCAGCTCGGCGATCTCCTCGTCGAGCGTCTTGATGGCCATCAGGCCGGCCGCTTCCGCGCGCCCCTCGGCCAGATCGACACGGCGCTCCAGAACGTCGAAGCGCGAGAACGCCTCGTTGGTCTTGCTGCCTGCGTACATCTCGCGCAGCTTGAAGCGGTTGTTCGCCGTCTCCAGCCGGGTCTCGACCGAATTCTGCCGGCTCCGCGCCTCGCGCAGCTTGTTCTGCAGCTTGGCGATGTCGGTCTCGGACGCCTTCAGCGCATCCTCCAGCACCGCCATCTCGCCCTTGAGCTGCTCGCACATGTCGGTCGCCTTCTGGCGCTCGACCAGCGCGGCCTTGGCCAGATCCTCACGATCCTTGGACAGCGCCAGCTCGGCCTTTTCGGTCCAGCTCGCCTGAAGCCCTTCGAGCTTGGCGATGTGACGGCGCATTTCCTTTTGATCGGCGATGGTGCGGGCGGCGCTCGCGCGGACCTCGACCAGCGTCTCCTCCATCTCGAGGATGATCATGCGGACCATCTTCGCGGGATCCTCCGCCTTGTCGAGCAGGTCGGTGACGTTGGCGGCGATGATGTCCCGGGTTCGCGAGAAGATACCCATGAAATTGAACTCCTTCGTGCGTACGCTTGACTGGGTGGGTGGCCGGGGCAGGACGAGGGAGTCCGCCCCGGCCGATCGTCAGGCCAGAGGGGACTGGCTGACGGGGGTGGGGGTGGTGTGCGCCGGGGCGACCGCGCCGGCCACGCAGACGGTGCTGAGCAGCACGGTGCCGACGATCGTGGAGACGATGCGGGCGAAGCGGGTGGCGGGGGTCGACATGGACAGCTCCTTGAACCTTTCGAACCGCCGTGCGTGGCGGATGCTCATTGCTTTGCATGGCGCGTGCCAATTTCAAAAGTGTCGGAAATCCGCGATTTTTCTGAACCCCGGTTGAAGCGTTACAGCTTTCTCTTGCCAAATGTTGGGATTTTACGCCAATGGTTCGGCGATGGTGGAACGGACAACCCAGGTCATCGGCCAGTCGGGCGCGTTTCTCGACGCGCTGGAACGCGCCAGCCGCGCGGCGGCGCTCGATCGCCCGGTGCTGGTGATCGGCGAGCGCGGTACCGGCAAGGAACTGGTCGCCGAGCGGCTCCACCGCCTGTCGCCGCGCTGGGACCAGCCGCTGGTGATCATGAATTGCGCCGCGCTGCCCGAGACGCTGATCGAGGCGGAACTGTTCGGTCATGAGGCGGGGGCGTTCACCGGTGCCACCCGCGCCCGCGCTGGGCGGTTCGAGGAGGCGGACGGGGGAACATTGTTCCTCGACGAGCTGGGCACGCTGTCGATGGCGGCGCAGGAACGGCTGCTGCGTGCGGTCGAATATGGCGAGGTCACGCGGATCGGGGCATCGCGGCCGATGCAGGTCGACGTGCGGATCGTCGGCGCGACCAACGAGCATCTGCCGGCGCGCGTGGAGGCGGGGACGTTTCGCGCCGACCTGCTCGACCGGCTCAGTTTCGAGGTGGTGACCCTGCCGCCGCTGCGCGCGCGGCCGGGCGACATCATGGAGCTCGCCGATTTCTTTGGCCGGCGCATGGCGTCGGAGATCGGGCGTGATCGCTGGGAGGGGTTTGGCGCCAACGCGATCGATGCGCTGGTCGACTATCAATGGCCCGGCAACGTCCGCGAGCTGCGCAACGTCGTCGAGCGCGCGGTGTATCGCTGGGAGCGGGCGGGGCCGATCGACGCGATCGAGATCGATCCCTTCGCGTCGCCGCATCGCCCGGTGCCCGCGGCCGCGAGCGCTCCCCGGCCGGCGGCGGCACCGGCGGGCGAGCCGATGGCGCCGCCACCCGCGCCGCGCGACGATGGTGCGGCCAGCTTCAAGGACCGCGTCGCGCGGTTCGAGCGCGAAGTGCTGACGCGCGCGCTGGCCGAGCATCGCTTCAACCAGCGCACCACCGCCGACGCGCTGGGCCTGACCTATGATCAATTGCGTCATGCGCTGCGCCGCCATGGGTTGCTGAACGCCGGCTAGCCGCCCATATCGCCGCCATGGAGTCTGCCCCCAAGAGGAGAGAAAAGATGGCCTTCGAACTGCCGCCGCTTCCCTACGCCTATGACGCGCTGGAACCGACCATCGACAAGGAGACGATGACTCTCCACCACGACAAGCACCACAAGGCCTATACCGACAAGCTGAACGAGGCGGTCGCCGCCGATCCGAGCCTGGCGGGCAAGACCATCGAGGAGATCCTCGCCAATATGACCGGCAAGCCGCCGATCCTGCGCAACAACGGCGGCGGTTACTGGAACCATGATTTCTTCTGGAACACGATGGCGGGCAACGCCGGCGGCGCGCCGACCGGCGATCTGGCCGCCGCGATCGACGCCGAATTCGGTTCGTTCGACGCGTTCAAGGAAAAGTTCAACGCGGGCGGCGTCGGCCAGTTCGGCTCCGGCTGGGTGTGGCTGATCGTTGGCGCCGATGGCAAGTTGGCGATCGTGTCGACCCCCAACCAGGACAATCCGCTGATGGACGTCGCCCCGGTCAAGGGCACGCCGATCCTGGGCAACGACGTGTGGGAACACGCCTATTACATCACCTATCGCAACGATCGCGGCGCCTATCTGAAGGCGTGGTGGAACGTGGTAAACTGGGACGTCGTCGCCGAGCGTTACGCCGCCGCGAAGTAACCGAAAACGCCCTCTCCCGCCGGGAGAGGGAGGGAGCCGCCGAAGGCGGCGGAAGGGTGAGGGCGGTCCGGTATCGCCCTCATCCAACTTCGGCTAGGTCGCTGCGCTCCCAAGCCTTCGTATCCTTCTCCCGGTGGGAGAAGGCTTCATCCCTCCGGCGGCACCGGCACGTCGTCGCTGTCGGCCAGCGTCAGCCCGTGCCTCATCAGCATGGGCACATTGGCGAAGGCGAAGATCAGGGTCAGGGGGATCGCGCCCCACAGCTTGAAGCCGACCCAGAAATCGGTGCTGGTCGTGCGCCACACCGCTTCGTTGAGCGCGGCCATGCCGATGAAGAAGCCGGTCCAGTTGATCGTCAGCTTGCGCCAGCCCAGTTCGCTCAGGCCCGGATAGGCGCTGCCCAGCACCGCCTGCAACAGCGGCCGCCCGGTGGCCAGCCCGAAGCCGAGCACCGCGGCGAAGGTGGCGTAGACGAAGGTCGGCTTCATCTTGATGAAGCGTTCGTCGTGGAAATAGATCGTCAGCCCGCCGAACACGAGCACCAGCACCGCCGTGACCAGCAGCATCGGCGAGACGTGACGCGTTTTGAACCACGACAGCGCGACCGCGATCACCATCGCCACCATGAACACGATCGTCGCCAGCATGATGCGCGCCAGCGCCGGGCCGGGGGCGAGGAAGTTGACCGCGAAGAAGGCGAGCAGCGGGCCATAGTCGAGCGCGAGGCGGAAGCCGGGCGACGCGGCGGGCTTGGCGGGGGTGTCGTTCACGTCGTCGTTAGTCCTCTGTCGTCCCATCGGCCCCTTCGGCGTAGCTCAGGGCAGGCCTGTGCCGGTCACCCGGCGTAAGGCCTCGGCTCTTGAGCCTCTGGGGCTTTCGTTTGCCTCTCGGTGGACCCCGGCACAAGGCCGGGGTGACGGAATGGCGGTTATAGCAATTCCTCGACCCCCGCGATGATCCGGGCGACTTCGCCGGCATCGAACGGGCGCAAATCGTCGACCTTCTCGCCGACGCCGATCGCGTGGATCGGCAGGCCGTATTGCTCCGCCGCCGCGACCAGCACGCCGCCGCGCGCGGTGCCGTCGAGCTTGGTCATCACCAGTCCCGTCACGCCGGCGACTTCCTTGAACACCTCGATCTGGTTGAGCGCGTTCTGGCCGGTGGTGGCGTCGAGCACCAGCACCACATCGTGCGGCGAGGCGGGGTTGATCCGGCCGAGCACGCGGCGGATCTTGGCCAGTTCGTCCATCAGCTCGCGCTTGTTCTGGAGCCGGCCGGCGGTGTCGACGATCAGCACGTCGATGCCGGTCTCGGTCGCCTGTTTGACCGCCTCGAACACGATGCCGGCGGCGTCGCCGCCCTCCGCGCCCGACACGATCGGGATGCCGATCCGCTCCGCCCAGGTCCGTAGCTGACCGATCGCGGCGGCGCGGAAGGTGTCGCCGGCGGCGACCATCACCGAATAATCCTGTTCCATGAACAGATGCGCCAGCTTGGCGATGGTGGTGGTCTTGCCCGATCCGTTGACCCCGATCACCAGGATCACCTGCGGCCGGGGAAAGGCGTCGATCGCCAGCGGGCGGGCGACGGGGGCGAGCGCCTTCGCCACCTCGTCGGCGACGACCAGGCGGATGCCCAGTTCCTCGAGGTTGCGCTCATACTGCCCCTCGGCGAGCCGTGCGCGCACCCGCGCCGCCGTGGCGGGGCCAAGGTCGGACGCGATCAGCGCCTCCTCGATCTCGTCCAGCGTCGCCTCGTCGAGCCGGGCGCTGCCCAGCCCGGCGAGATTGCCGACCAGCCGGTCGGAGGTGCGCTTGAACCCGCCGAGCAGGCGCTGGTGCCAGGTGGGGGGAGTGCTCATAGGAATGTACCGATCAGGGTAGAGTCAGTGGTTGCGGAGATACGGACCGCCGCGACGTCGCCGGGGGCGAGCCGGGCGGGCGGAGCGGGCAGGTGAACCTCCGCGAAATTGGCGGCATGTCCGCGATCGCCGGGACGCTCGACCAAAACCGACTGCTCGGTTCCGACCAGCGTCGCCAGCCAGCGCCGCCGCCGCGCCTCGCCCGCCGCGCGGAGCCGGGCGGCGCGGTGCTTGACCACGTCGCGCGCGACCTGCGGCATCCGCGCCGCCGGGGTGCCGGTGCGCGGAGAAAAGGGAAAGATGTGGGGATGGACCACGTCGCAGTCGTCGACGATCGCCAGCGTGTTGGCGAACATGGCGTCATCCTCGGTCGGGAAGCCGGCGATCAGGTCGGCGCCGATCGCGATGTCGCGCCGCGCCTTCAGCCGAGCGACGATCCGCACCGCGTCGGCGCGTGCATGGCGGCGCTTCATCCGCTTGAGGATCATGTCGTCGCCGGCCTGGAGCGACAGGTGAACGTGCGGCATCACCCGCGCTTCGCCGGTCAGCAGGTCGAACAGCCGGTCGTCGATCTCGATCGAATCGAGCGACGACAGCCGCAGCCGTTCGACGCGGGTGTGGATCAGGAGCCGCTCGACAAGCGCGCCGAATGACGGGGTGCCCGGCAGATCGGTGCCATAGCTGGTCACGTCGACGCCGGTCAGCACAACCTCCCGGTGGCCGGCGTCGACCAGCGCCGCGATCCGATCGACCACCGCGCCGGCCGGCACCGAGCGGCTGGGGCCACGGCCGAACGGGATCGCGCAGAAGGTACAGCTATGGTCGCATCCGTTCTGCACCTCGACAAAGGCGCGGGCGTGGCCGGAGAAACGGGCGGGAGGCATGGCGAGCGCGCCCCACGCCGCCGGATCGAGCTTCGCCATGTTGCCGACCACGCGGTCGACCTCCGCCATCGCGCCGAAACCCGCCGGATCGATCGCCGCGGCGCAGCCGGTGACCACCAGTTCGGCGTCCGGTCGCGTCCGGCGCGCGCGGCGGATCGCGGCGCGGGTTGCCTTGACCGCATCGTTGGTGACGGCGCAACTGTTCACCACGACGATGTCGCGGGAACCGAGCAGCCCGCGGATCGCTTCGCTTTCGGCAATGTTGAGGCGGCAGCCGAGCGTGACGATCTCGGGCCGCGGCGAAGGAGCAGGCATGATGGGGCATCTAGGGCCGGGATGGGGCGAAGTCGAGGAGGCGGCGGACCGGGTGTTGGCCTATTGGTTCGACGAGTTGGGGCCGGAACGCTGGTTCGTGAAGGACGATGCCGTCGATCGCGACTGTGCCGATCGGTTCGGGGCGATGCGCGACGACGTGCTGGCCAGCGACGCGCTGGGCTGGCGCGGCGAGGCGAAGACGATGCTGGCGGCGATCATCCTGCTCGACCAGATATCGCGCAACATCCATCGCGGCAGCGCCCGCGCGTTCGAGGCCGATCCGCTGGCCGAGAGCCTATCGCACGAGGCGATCGAGCGCGGCTGGGTGGCGACGCTGCCGCCCGAACGCGCCAAATTCCTGCTGATGCCGCTGATGCACGCCGAACATGCCGACGCGCAGCGGCTCAGCCTGATCGAGTTCGCGGCGCTGGGCGACGAATATACGCTGGATTTCGCGCGCGACCATGCCGACGTGTTCGCGCGGTTCGGGCGTTTTCCGGGGCGCAACGCCGCGCTGGGCCGGGAATCGACCCCGGCGGAACAGGCGTATCTCAGCCAGCCAGGCGCTGGCTGGTAGCGTCGGCGACCGTAGCGGCGGGGGTGACGGCGGCGACGACGGGACCGTCCGTCTGCGGCGAAGCGCCACGGATCAGCCGCCGCTCGGCCAGCAGGCGGCGAACGCCGGCCATCGACAGCGGCTTGCCATAGTGCCAGCCCTGCCCCTTGGCGACGCCGCCGGCGATCAGGCGCTCCTCTATCTCACGATCCTCTACCCCTTCGGCGGTGACCGGCAGGTTGAGGCTTTCGCCCAGCCGGGTGATCGCGTTGACGATCGCCGCCGAATCGGGGCTTTCGACCATCGAGGTGACGAAGCTCTTGTCGATCTTGATCCGGTCGAACGGCAGCGCGCGCAGGTGAGCGAGCGAGGAATAGCCGGTGCCGAAATCGTCGAGCGCCAGCCGCACGCCCTGATTCTTCAGGCTGCCGACGATCGATTGCGCCAGCGCCAGATTGTCGAACAGCGCGCTTTCGGTGATCTCGATCTCGCAGCGGCTGGCGGGGAAGCCGGTTTCGGTCAGCACCTTGATGATCTTTTGCGCCAGCCAGGGATCGCGTAGCTGCCATGGCGACACGTTGATCGAAATGGTCAGCGACGGATCCCAGTCGCGCGCCGCGGCAAAGGATTGACGCATGATCGACAGCGACAGTTCGGCGATCATCCCGGTTTCCTCGGCGATCGGAATGAACTGGTCGGGGGCGATCAGTCCGCGGCTGGGGTGTTCCCAGCGCGCCAGCACCTCGAATCCGTCGATCTGGCCGGTGCGCAGGTCGATCTGCTGCTCGAAATAGGGGACGATCTCCTGCCGGGGAATCGCCAGGCGCAGCCCGCTTTCCAGTTCGTTGCGCGCCTGAAGCTCGCGCTCCATCGAATTGTCGAACCAGGCGTGGCGATTGCGGCCCGATTTCTTGGCGGCGTACATGGCGATATCGGCCGAGCGCATCAGCGCGTCGATGCCGGCGCAGTCGAAGTCCGATCGCGCCAGCCCGATCGACGCGGAGATGTGGCAATGCAGCCCGTCGGCGTCGAACGGCTGCGCCATGCGGCTGACCAGCCGTTCGGCGATGCGCTCGACCAGATCGGGGTTGGCGGAATCGAACAGCAGCGCGCAGGCGAATTCGTCGCCGCCCAGCCGGGCCATCAGCGCGGCGGTGGGCAGCACCTTCTCGATCTCGGTCGCGACGGCCCGCAGCAGCGTGTCGCCGATGGCGTGGCCGTGCATGTCGTTGACCGTCTTGAAATGATCGAGGTCGAGCATCAGCAGCGCCATCGCCTTGTGGCGTTTCTGTGCGCGGGCGAACATCGCGGCGCCTTCCTCGGCCAGGCTGCGGCGGTTGAGGAAGCCGGTGAGCGGATCGCGCGCGGCGAGGATCTGGGCGCGCTCCTCGGCGGCGGCGCGTTCGGATACCTCGCGCGCCAGCGCCTGATTGCGGCGCCATCCGATGAGGATCAGCGCGACGTTGAGCAGCAGCGCCACCACCAGCGGCTGATCGACCGGGGCGCCGCCGTCGAAATAATAGCGCAGCGTCGCCGCCAGCACCTGGCTGCCGATCCCGACGAACATCAGGATCGCGGCGATGCTGACCGCGCCGGTAACAAGATCCTGCGACCGGCCGGGGCGTCGCAGATCGCCTTCGTCGAAATCCAGCGCCATCCGAGCCAATGCCTTATCCAGCCGAACCGGCGGCTTGCCACGCGGCAGGTGTAGATCGGGTTAAGGCGCGCGGGGTTGCGATTGCCGGGCGATGCGGGTAATGGCCCGCCGACCGTTCCTTCGGGTACGCGACGCATCAGCGCCCACGGGCAACGCTGGCTGACGAGGTTTCGTCCGCCGGCGTTTTATGCGTTTCGTGGCCGTAGGTCATTGGAGACGTGCATGTTCGAGAGCTTGAGCGACCGGCTGGGAGGGGTGTTCGACCGCCTGCGCGGTCGCGGCGCCCTCACTGAAGCCGATGTCCGCGCCGCGATGCGCGAAGTGCGCGTCGCGCTGCTCGAAGCCGACGTCGCGCTGCCGGTCGCGCGTGCCTTTGTCGACAAGGTGACCGAACAGGCGGTCGGCCAGCAGGTGCTGCGGTCGGTCACGCCGGGGCAGCAGGTCGTCAAGATCGTCAACGACGCGCTGGTCGAGATGCTGGGCGCCGACAACGTCGGGCTGGATATCGACGTGACGCCGCCCGCCGTGGTGATGCTGGTCGGCCTGCAGGGATCGGGCAAGACCACCACTACCGCCAAGCTGGCCAGGCTGCTGAAGGCGCAGAACGGCAAGAAGGTGATGATGGCGTCGCTCGACGTCAATCGCCCGGCCGCGCAGGAACAGCTCGCGGTGCTCGGCACCCAGACCGAGGTGGCGACGCTGCCGATCGTCGCCGGCCAGCAGCCGGTCGACATCGCTCGCCGGGCGTTGCAGGCGGCGAAGCTGCAGGGCTTCGACGTGCTGATGCTGGACACCGCCGGGCGGCTGCACGTCGACCAGGCGCTGATGGACGAGATGAAGGCGGTGGCGGATATAGCCACGCCGAGCGAGATCCTGCTGGTGGTCGACAGCCTGACCGGGCAGGACGCGGTCAACGTCGCCAAGTCGTTCGGCGATCAGGTGCCGTTGACCGGCGTGATCCTGACCCGGCTGGACGGCGATGCGCGCGGCGGCGCGGCGCTGTCGATGCGCGCGGTCACCGGCAAGCCGATCAAGTTCGCCGGCGTCGGCGAAAAGCTCGACGCGATCGAGCCGTTCCACCCGCAGCGCGTCGCCGGCCGCATCCTGGGCATGGGCGACGTGGTGTCGCTGGTCGAGAAGGCCGCCCAGTCGATCGAGGCCGAGGACGCCGAGCGGATGGCGGCCAAGCTGGCCAAGGGCCAGTTCGACATGAACGACCTGCGCGCGCAGCTGGCGCAGATGCGCCGGATGGGCGGGCTGGGCGCGCTGGCCGGGATGATTCCCGGAATGAAGAAGGCGCAGGCGGCGATGGCGTCGGGCGCGGTCGACGAACGCATCCTGCTGCGGATGGACGCGATGATCGGATCGATGACGCCCAAGGAGCGCGCGAAGCCCGAACTGATCAACGCCAAGCGCAAGATCCGCGTCGCCAAGGGTTCGGGGACGACCGTTCAGGACGTCAACAAGCTGCTCAAGATGCATCAGGAAATGTCCACCGCGATGAAGAAGATCCGCAAGATGGGCGGATTGAAGGGCATGGCGGCGATGCTGGGGCGCGGTGGTCCGGGCGGCGGCATGGGCGGCATCGGCAACGCGCTGGGTGGCGCGCAGCTGGGCGACATGATGGGCAAGATGGACGCGCCGGCCGGCGGCCTGCCCGGCCTTGGCGGGCCGGGGGGGATGCCGAAGCTGCCGCCCGGCTTCGAGAATTTTTTGAAGAAGAAGTGAAACCTGCCGGGATGATCCGGCGCTAAGATATTGAAGAAAGAAGGATTGTAATGGCACTTAGCATTCGTCTGTCGCGTGGCGGCTCCAAGAAGCGTCCCTATTACCGCATCGTCGTCGCCGATGCGCGCAGCCCGCGCGACGGCCGCTTCATCGAGAAGATCGGCACCTACAACCCGCTGCTGGCCAAGGACGACGCCAAGCGCATCGTGCTCGACGGCGACCGCGCCAAGCATTGGCTGGGCGTCGGCGCGCAGCCGACCGACCGCGTCGCCCGCTTCCTGGATGCCGCCGGCGTGCGCGAGCGCGCCGCGCGCAACAACCCGAACAAGGGCAAGCCGGGCGAGAAGGCGACCGAGCGCGCCGAGGAGCGTGCCGAGAAGCTGAAGGCCGCCGAGGAAGCCGCCGCCGAGGCCGCCGCCGCTCCGGCGCCGGCGGTCGAGGAGGCTCCGGCCGCCGAGGAGGCTCCGGCCGAGGGCTCGAACGCGGAAACCGAAGCGGTCGTCGCCGCCGAGGTCGAGGCTGCCACCGAAGCCCCGACTCCGGAAGCCGAGCAGGTCGCCGAGGCCGTCGCCGAGCAGACCCCGCCGGTCGAGGCCGTCGCGCCGGCCGAGGAGGCTCCGGCCGCCGAGGAAGAGGCCAAGGCGTAAGCGCGCATGGCCAAGGATACGCCCGTCACGCTGGCCGTCGTCATCGGCGCGCACGGCGTGGCGGGCGAGGTCCGGCTCAAGGTGTTCGCCGACGATCTGTCGGCGCACGCCAGCTTCAACGGCGGCACGCTGACGTTGAAGTCGCTGCGGGCGGGCTCGAACGGCGCCATCGCCCGCTTCGCCGAGGTGCCGGACCGCACCGCCGCCGAGCGGTTGCGGGGCACCGAACTGACCGTCCCGCGCGCGGCGCTGCCGCCGCTGGGCGAGGGCGAATATTACCACGCCGACCTGATCGGCCTGCCGGTGGTGTCGGATGACGGCGCCGCGATCGGCAGCATCGCCGCGATCGACAATTACGGCGCGGGGGATGTGATCGAGATCGTCCGGCCCGACGGCAAGCGGTTCATGGCGCCGATGACACCCGCCGCCGTGCCCGAATGGAATGACGAACGGCTGGTGCTCAACGCGGCGTTCGCCGAATAGGCGCTGCTGCCTGTCAGCGGCGGATCGGCCGCGCTTCGTTCAAGGTGTTGCGGATCGTGGTCGCGGCGACCCCGGCCTCACCCATCGCGTGGCTGATCTGGTCGAGCCCCTTCACCACGTCACCCGCCGCGAACAGGCCAGGCACCGACGTGCGCTGGTGCGCATCGACTTCCAGGCAACCGTCCTCGCTGGCGCGCGCGCCAGCGGCGACCGCCAGCTTTGACCGGATCACCGATCCCAGCGCGGGGTAGACGGTATCGAAGCGGTGCGTGCCGCTGGCGGTGCCGATCACGATCGAATCGCCCTCGATGCTGATCGGAGTGTACGGACCATCGAGCCGGACGATCCCAGCCTCGTCGAGTGCGCGTTGACACCCGGCATCCAGCTCGTGCGCGCCGCCGGGGGCGATCAGGTTGATGTCGCGGGTATAACCGCGCAGGAACAGCGCCTCGCGCATCCCGTGGTCGCCGGTGCCGATCACCGCAACCTTGCGATCGGTGACCTCGAACCCGTCGCAGATCGGGCAGTAGCGGATCAGCCCGCTGGCGAGGGCGGCATCGTGCGTGTCCGAGTCCATCTCCGGCCGGTTGTTGACCACACCCGTCGCCAGCAACACCGCCCGCGCGCGATATTCCCGCTTGCCGGCGGCGACACGGAAAGCGTCGCCAACGCGCTCGATCGCCGTCGCCTCGACCAGTTCGCGCACCGCGCCGTAACGCTCGGCCTGGCGCAGCATCAGCGTCAGCAGGTCGGCGCCGGCGATGCCGTCGGGAAAGCCGGCGTGGTTCATCGTGCGCGGGATCAGCCGCGCGCGGCTGGTGCCACAATCGAGCAGGCGGATCGAAAGGTGGAACCGCGCGAGATAGATCGCGGCGGTCAGCCCGGCCGGCCCCGCGCCGATGATGATGCAATCGTCCATCGCGCCATAATCCCGCTGGCAAGCTCCGGGTTCCGCCGGAGCGACTTCGCCGCTATCCCTGCGCGTGTTCGACAGGGGAGAAACGGGGATGACCGCTTACAAAATGATTGGCGTGATCGGGGCATCTCTCGCGCTCCATTGCGCGACCGCCTCTGCCCAGCCGACCCCGGTGCCCCCCGCCGCCGCGGCGCAGGGCATCGACAGCGTCACGCCCGCGATCGCCGCCTTGTTCGAGGATTATGTCCGCGAGCAGCATATCCCCGGACTGGTCTATGGCATCGTCAAGGACGGGCGGCTGGTGACGGTGAAGGGCCTCGGCGTGCAGGACGTCGCTACGCGGCGGCCGATCACCGCCGATTCGCGTTTCCGCATCGCATCGATGTCGAAGGCGTTCACCGCGCTGGCGATCCTGGACCTTCGCGACCAGGGCAAGCTGCGGCTGGACGACCTGGCCGAAACCCATGTGCCGGAGATGCGCGGCTGGACCTATCCCACCGCCGACAGCCCGCGTATCCGGGTGCGCGACCTGCTGACCCACACCGCCGGCTTCGTCGACGACAATCCGTGGGGCGACCGGCAACAGCCGCTCCCCGAGGCGGAATTCACCCGGATGATCGCCGCCGGCGTGCCGTTCAGCCGGCCGCCGCAGAGCGCGATGGAATATTCCAACTTCGGCTATGCGCTGCTCGGGCGGATCATCACCAACGTGTCTGGCAAGGCGTTCGAGGACTATGTCGCCGAACGCATCCTGCACCCGCTGGGCATGACGCATACTGGCTATGACATCGCGCAATCGCCGATCGGCGAGCGCGCGATCGGCTATCGCTGGGAAAAGGAGGCGTGGCTGCGCGAGCCGGACATGGCGCGCGGCGCGTTCGGCGCGATGGGCGGGCTGGAGACCAGCGCGAACGACTATGCGCGTTATGTCGGCTGGCTGCTGTCGGCATGGCCGGCGCGCGACGGCGCCGATGCCGGGCCGCTCAAGCGCGCGAGCGTGCGCGAGATCGTGCAGGGCGACGGCTTCGCCACGCTCGGCCAGCGCCGCGCCGGGCTGGGGCAGGGCGAATGCCCGCAGGCGGGCGCCTATGGCTTCGCATGGCGGGTGATCAGCGACTGCGACTTCGACTATGTCACCCATACCGGGGGCTATCCCGGCTATGGATCGGTGGTGATCCTGCTGCCCGAACAGGGCGTCGGCATCTTCGCCTTCGCCAGCCGCACTTATGGCGCACCGGTGCCGCCGGCGTATCAGGCGCTGAAGCTGATGAAGGACGCGGGGCTGCTCCCCGCGCGCCCGATCGCGGTCAGCCCGGCGCTGGCCGCCGGCTATGCCGCCGCGCAGAAAATCTGGCAGGCGGGCGACGTCCTGGTGGCCAAGGATCGGCTGGCGATGAACTTCCTGATGGATCGCAATGCGGCGCTGTGGAAGGGCGATTTGGCCGCGCTGCGCCAGCGGGCCGGGACCGCGTGCCGTACCGACGCGCCGATCCAGCCGGGCACGGCGATGGCCGGCAGCTTCACCTGGGATTGCGGCGCGGTGAAGCTGCGCGGCAGCATCCTGCTGGCGCCGACCGCGACGCCGACGTTGCAGGAACTGCGGCTCGCCTTGGCGCCATAGGCCCTGATCCCGGAGCTTGTGATCGGCGCGTCATGTATATACATTGCGTATATACGGAGTGACGGTGATGAAGGAATATCGCGCCAAGGTGTTCAAATCGGGCAATTCGCTCGCGCTGCGGCTGCCCAAGGCGCTGGGGCTGGAGGAAGGCGTCGAGATGATCGTGCGCGAGGAGCGCGGCAAGTTCGCGTTCGAGCCCGTGCCTGTAGAGGCGAAGAAGATCGACCTGACCGGGATCTGGGGGGCGATTCCGGGCCTGAAACGCCAGCCTTTCGACGAAGTCGAACGCGATTGGGGTGGCGCCGATGACGAGGGAAAGTGAGCCAGCATATCTGCTGGACACCAATATCTGCATCTATCTGCTCGAGGCCAGCGACGAACGTCTGCGCCGTCGCATCGAGGCTTGCGGCGAGGGCGAATTGGTCACCTCCGCGGTCGTGTACGCTGAAGTGATGGTCGGTGCGCGCCATCTGGAGGGCGAAGCCGCCGCGCGGGCGCTATTCGAACGAATTCCGCCGCAACCCTTTGAAACCGCGGCGGGAGACGCTTATGCCGGCCTTCCGTTCAGCCGGGGCAATCTCGACCGGCTGATCGCCGCGCACGCGCTCGCGCTCGATCTGACGCTGGTCACCAACAACCCGCGCGATTTCGCCGATATCGCCGGCCTTCGGGTCGAGAACTGGACCGAATGACCTTCGCCGCCACTGTACTGACGCTTTATCCGGAGATGTTCCCCGGCCCGCTCGGCGTGTCGCTCGCGGGGCGGGCGCTGAGCGAGGCGCGGTGGCGGCTCGATACCGTGCAGATCCGCGACTTCGCCGCCGACAGGCATCGCACCGTCGACGACACGCCGGCAGGCGGTGGCGCGGGGATGGTGCTGCGGGCGGATGTGGTGGCCCGCGCGCTCGACAGCGTCGCGGACGGGCGGCCGATACTGGCGATGACCCCGCGCGGCCGACCGCTCGCCCAGGCGCGGGTACGCGAACTGGCGGCGGGGCCGGGCGCGATCGTGCTGTGCGGCCGGTTCGAAGGGTTCGACGAGCGATTGTTCGAGGCGCGGGCGATCGAGCCGGTGTCGATCGGCGACTATGTGCTGTCGGGCGGCGAGATGGGGGCGCTGGTGCTGCTCGACGCTTGCATTCGGCTGCTTCCCGGCGTAATGGGCGCGCCTTCCAGCGGGGACGAGGAAAGCTTCGAAAGCGGCCTCCTCGAATATCCGCACTATACCCGACCTGCTGAATGGGAAGGGCGCACGATCCCCGAAGTGCTGCGATCGGGGGATCATGCGAGGATCGCGGCCTGGCGAAAGTCGATGGCCGAGACCGATACACGGCTACGGAGGCCGGACCTTTGGGAGCGCCATGAGGGCGCTCGGGTCCAGTCTCCCTCTGGCGCGCGGCACACGTCAGAGGACGAACCGAAATGAACCTGATCCAGACGATCGAGGCCGAAAACATCGCCAAGTTCAACGAGGCGAAGAAGATTCCGGAATTCCGCGCCGGCGACACGCTGCGCGTCGGCGTGCGCGTGGTCGAAGGCGAGCGCACCCGCGTCCAGAACTATGAAGGCGTGTGCATCGCCCGCTCGAACAAGGGCATGGGCAGCAACTTCACCGTGCGCAAGATTTCGTTCGGCGAGGGCGTCGAGCGCGTGTTCCCGCTCTATTCGCCGAACATCGATTCGATCGAGGTCGTGCGCCGCGGCGTCGTGCGTCGCGCCAAGCTCTATTATCTGCGCGGCCGCACCGGCAAGTCGGCACGTATCGCCGAGCGTCGTGACCCGCGTCCGGGCGACAACGCCGCCGCCGCCGAGTAATCGCAGCGCGCAGCATCGGCTGACAGATCAGCGGCCGCCTGTTCGACGGGCGGCCGCTTTTTTGTGCGCGCGCGCCGGCTTGGCTAGCGGCGGACGGGCGGCTACACCATCCGCCATGCACCGCCTCCTCTCCGCGGCCGCCGCTGCCGCCACCGCCCTGGTCATGACCGCACCCGCCCACGCCGATGACCTGACGCTCCAGCGCGTCTTCGCCAGCCCCGACCTGGCCGGCGAGCAGCCGCGCATGTTGCGGATGTCGCCCGACGGCAAGATGGTGACCTCGCTGCGCCCGCGCGCGGAGGAAAAGGATCGCTATGACCTGTGGGCGATGGACACCGCCACCGGACAGTGGCGGATGCTGGTCGACAGCAAGAAGGTCGGCAGCGGCGCCGAACTGACCGAGGCGGAGAAGATGCAGCGCGAGCGCGCCCGCATCGGCAACCAGCGCGGCATCGTCGCCTATCAATGGTCGTCCGACGGCCAGTCGATCCTGGTGCCGCTTGACGGCGATCTCTACCTCGCCTCGCTCGACGGCGAGGTGAAGCAGCTGACCAACACCCCCGACGGCGAACTGAACTCGGTGGTGAGCCCGCGCGGGAAGTTTGCCAGCTTCGTGCGCGACCAGAACCTCCACGTGCTCGATCTCGCCAGCGGTGCCGACGCGAAGATCACCACGGACGGCGCCGGCACGGTGCACTGGGGTGAGGCTGAATTCGTCGCGCAGGAGGAAATGGGGCGCTCGACCGGCTATTGGTGGTCGCCGGACGAGAATTACATCGCGGTCGAGCGGTTCGACGAAGCGCCGGTCGGCGTGGTCACCCGCGCGGCGATCGGCGCGGACGGCACCCGCGTGTTCGAGCAACGCTATCCCGCCGCCGGCACGCCCAACGTGCTGGTCGAGCTGTACGTGATGCGCCCCGATGGATCGGGCAAGGTCAAGGTCGACCTGGGTACCGATCCCGACATCTATCTGACGCGGGTGCGCTGGATGCCTGATGGATCGGCGCTGCTGGTCCAGCGGATGAACCGCGCGCAGACGCAGCTCGACGTGCTGCGCGTCGATCCGGCCACCGGCGCCGCCAAGCTGCTGTTCAGCGAGAAGGCCGGACCGAAAAGCTGGGTCAATTTGTCCGACGTGCTCCAGCCGATGCGCGACGGCAGCCTGATCTGGTGGTCCGAGCGCGACGGCCACGGCCACCTCTATCGCTTCGCCGCGGGCAAATGGACCCAGCTCACCAAGGGGCCGTGGGAAGTCGACAGTGTCGTTGCGGTCGATGAGGACAAGGCCAAGCTCTATTTCCTGGGCAACAAGGACGATGTGCTCGAACGGCACCTCTACAGCCTGGACCTTGCCACGCCGGGCGCGAGCAAGGCGGCGCTGGCCAAGGTCGGGACGATCACCAGGCTGACCGGCGTGGGCTGGTGGAACACCGCCGTCGCCGACAGCAGCGCGAGCCACTTCATCGTCAGCCGGTCCAACCCCGACCAGCCGACCCAGGTCTATCTGGCCGACACCACCGGCCAGCGCACCGCGTGGCTCAACGAGAATGAGGTGGCGCAGGGCCACCCCTATTTCCCCTATGTCGCCAGCCATCAGCCGACCAAGTTCGGCGAGCTGAAGACGCCCGACGGCGAGACGCTGCACTGGAAGATGATCACCCCGGTGCTGGAGCCGGGCAAGAAATACCCGGTGTTCTTCGAACATTACGGCGGCCCGAGCAGCCAGACGGTCAGCCGCAACTGGGGCGGGGCGCTGCACCAGCTGCTCGTCGATCGCGGCTATGTCGTGTTCGAGATCGACAATCGCGGATCGCCCAATCGCGGCAAGGCGTTCGAGGACGCGATCTGGCACGCGATGGGATCGATCGAGGTGCAGGATCAGCTCGCCGGCGCCAATTACCTCAAGTCGCTCGACTTCATCGATCCGAAGCGGATCGCGACCTATGGCTGGTCCTATGGCGGCTATATGACGCTGAAGATGCTGGAGGCGAACCCCGGCGTCTATGCCGCGGGCATCGCCGGCGCGCCGGTGACGAAGTGGGAGTTGTACGACACCCATTATACCGAACGCTACATGGGCGATCCGCGCAAGGTGCCCGCCGCCTATGCCGCATCGAACGCGATCGACAACGCGGCAAAGATCAGCGATCCGCTGATGCTGATCCACGGCATGGCCGACGACAATGTCGTTCTCGACAATTCGACCGCCTTCGCCGCGAAGATGCAGGCGACCAACACGCCGTTCGAGATGATGATGTATCCGGGCAAGACCCACTCGGCGGGACGCGACATCCACGTGTGGACGACGATCCTCAACTTCCTCGATCGCACGGTTGGCGGGAAGTGACCGACGCGGCGACGGCGGACGAGGATTATGTCTATGACGAGGCGACCGGCGAATGGGTGCCGGCGTCTCAGCTTGCCGCGGACGGTGGCGGCGACGCGGTCGAGGTGCGCGACGCGGTCGGCAATGTGCTGGCCGACGGCGATTCGGTGACGCTGATCAAGGATCTGACCGTCAAGGGCGCCAACCAGACGCTGAAGCGCGGGACGGTGATCAAGGCGATCCGCCTGACCGGCGACGCCCAGGAGATCGATTGTCGGTACGAGGGGATCAAGGGGCTGGTGCTGCGCGCGGAGTTCGTGCGCAAGCGGTGAGGGTAGTCCCGCTCAACCCGGATCGTCATTGCGAGTGTAGCGAAGCAATCCAGCGTCTATCCGCTCGGCGCTGGATTGCTTCGCTCGCAATGACGGCGGGCTCAGTTCAGCAATTCCACCGCCACCGCCGTCGCTTCGCCGCCGCCGATGCACAGCGAGGCGAGGCCGCGCTTCTGGCCATTGGTCTCCAGCGCCGAGAGCAGCGTGGCGATGATCCGCGCGCCGCTGGCGCCGATCGGGTGGCCCAGCGCACACGCGCCGCCGTGGATGTTGAGCACGTCGTGCGGGATGCCCAGATCGCGCATCGCGATCATCGCGACGGTGGCGAACGCCTCGTTGACCTCGAACAGATCGACGTCCTTCAGATCCCAGCCGGCCTTGGCCAGCGCCTTTTGCATCGCGAACACCGGCGCGGTGGTGAAGCGCGACGGGGCATGGGCGTGGGCGGCGTGGGCGACGATGCGGGCGACCGGTGTCAGGCCATATTTGTCCGCGATCGAGGCGCGGGTCAGCACCAGCGCGGCGGCGCCGTCCGAGATCGATGAGGCGTTGGCGGCGGTGATCGTGCCGTCCTTCGAGAAAGCGGGCTTGAGCGTCGGGATCTTGGCGGGATCGCCCTTGGCCGGCTGTTCGTCGAGCGCGACGGTGACAACGCCCTTGCGCGTCTTCAGCTCGACCGGAGTGATCTCCCGATCGAACGCGCCGGAGCGCTGCGCCTTTTGCGCGCGGGTCAGCGATTCGATCGCGAAGGCATCCTGTGCCTCACGCGTGAACTGGTATTCGACCGCCACTTCCTCGGCGAAATTGCCCATCAGCTTGCCCGGCTCATAGGCATCCTCGAGTCCGTCGAGGTACATATGATCCTTCAGCACATCGTGGCCGATGCGCGCCCCGGCGCGGTGGCGCAGCGACAGGTACGGCGCGTTGGTCATGCTCTCCATGCCGCCCGCGATCAGCAGGTCGACGGAGCCGGCGGCCAGCGCGTCGGCGGCGAGGATGGTCGCCTGCATCGCCGATCCGCACATTTTGTTGATCGTGGTCGCCTCAATATGGTCGGGCAGCCCGGCCTTGAGTGCCGCCTGCCGCGCCGGCGCCTGGCCAAGGCCGGCGGGGAGGACGCAGCCCATGTAGATGCGCTCGATCGCCTCGCCGGTCAGCCCCGCGCGCTCGACCGCCGCGCCGACCGCCGCCGCGCCCAGCTCGGTGGCGGAGGCATCGGTCAGGCTGCCCTGGAAACTGCCCATCGGCGTGCGGGCATAGGAGGCGATGACGATGGGATCGGCGGACATAGGGGCTCCTTTGCGAGATTGGCCGCGATCTAGGCGAACGCGCGCGTTTAGTGAAGATCGACCGGCGCTGCCTTTTCACCCGGCACAGGGCGCGGCGGACGCTTGAGGAACAGCACCAGCGGGATCGACAGCGCGGTGACGATCATCATCACCCGGAAATCGTCGAGATAGGCGATCATCGCCGCCTGGCGCGTCACCTCCGCGTTGATCATCGCCATCACCGAATCGCCAGTGGCACCGGCCATCTGGATGATCGACGGATCGAGCGTGTCGAGCGCGGCCGAGGTGACGTGCTGGCCGACGTCGCTGTGGCTGATCTGGGTGTTGCGCGCCAGCAGCGCGGTCACCGCCGAGATGCCCACGGATGCGCCGATGTTGCGCGACAGGTTCATCAGGCTGGACCCTTCGGTGCGATACTGCGGCGGCAGCGTGGCGAACGCCATCGTCTGGAGCGGCATGAAGATCAGGCCCATCCCCAGCCCCTGGATCACGCCCGAAACGATGAACGGCCGCGCGTTCATCATCAGCGTCCATTCGGTCATCTGCCACAGCGAAAAGGCGGTGATGGTGAAACCGACGCCGACCAGGATGCGCGGATCGAACCCGCGCTGGGTGAGCCGCGCGGCGATCGCCATGCTGAACACGACGCCCAGCCCGCGCGGCATCAGCAGCAGGCCGGTATCGAGCACCGGGTAACCGAACAGGCCCTGCAGCATCGGTGGCAACAGCGCCATTGTCGCCATCATCACCACGCCGATCACCAGCATGAACAGGATCGCGGTGACCAGCGTGCGGTTCTTCCACAATTCGCGGTCGAACATCGGCTTTTTGGCGGTGGCCATGTGGATCATCGCCATCCACAGCGCGATGCCGGCGACCAGCGCCTCGATGATGACCTCGTGCGACGAGAACCAGTCCTCGTTCTGTCCGCGATCGAGCATCAATTGCAGCGAGGCGATGCCGAGCGCGAGCAGCGAGAAGCCGGTCAAATCGAACTCGCGCTTTCGCACCGGACGCGACGGCAGCAGGAACCACAGCACGACGAAGCAGAACACGCCCAGCGGCAGGTTGACGTAGAACACCCAGCGCCAGTTGTAGTTGTCGGTCAGCCAGCCGCCGATCACCGGCCCCAGGATCGGGCCGACCATGATGCCCATGCCCCAGATCGACATCGCCCCGGCCTGTTTGTGCGGCGGGTTGATGTCGAGCATCACCGTCTGGCTGAGCGGGTTCATGAACGCGGCGCTGATCCCCTGGAGGATGCGAAACGCGACCATCTCGGTCAGGCCGTTGGCCATGCCGCACAGCGCCGAGGAGATGACGAAGCCCGCCACCGACCACAGGAACAGGTTGCGCGAACCGACCCGGTCGGACAGCCAGCCGGTGATCGGGATCGCGATCGCCGACGCGACGATATAGCTGGTCAGAATCCAGGTGACGGTATCGGCGGTCGCGCTGAGCGTCGCCTGCATATGCGGAAGCGCGACGTTGGCGATCGTCGAATCGAGGATCTGCATGATCGTCGCCAGCATCACCCCGAGGGTGAGCAGCGGCCGGTTGCGCGTGTAGAGCGCCGCGCCGTCCGCGCCGGGGCCGGGATGCGAGAGCGACGGCTTCACGCCGGATGATGCTGCGGTGGCCATGGATCGAGAACCTGAAGCCGTTCGCGCTGCGCTGGTCGAAGCACCGATCTTTTTCGTCGCGGGGGCGGACGACGACATGGGCGGTGCTTCGACCAGTTCAGCGCGAACGGGAAGGAGGAGTTATTTTTCGCTCCGGGCGCCCCGCACGTCGACGCGGACGTCGGCGGACAGGCCGGCGATCAGCTGGCGCGGGCTCTTGTCGTCGATCGCGATGCGGACAGGCACGCGCTGGGTGACCTTCACCCAGTTGCCGGTGGCGTTCTGCGCCGGCAGCACCGAGAATTCGCTGCCCGTTCCCGCGCCGATCGACTGGACGTGCCCCTTGAGCTTGAGACCGGGATAAGCGTCGAAGCTCACCTCCGCCGGCTGGCCGACGCGCATGTGGTTGAGATCGGTTTCCTTGAAATTGGCGTCGACCCACGATGACTGGTCGGCGACGACGGTCACGGCGGGCAGCCCCGACATCATATACTGGCCGAGCACCAGCCGGCTGGTCTGGCTGACCTGCCCGCTGACCGGCGCGCGCACCACCGACCGCTGGAGATCGAGCATCGCCTTGTTGCGCTGGGCGATGGCGGCGGCGATCGCCGGATTCTCCCCCGGCACCGCGGCGCCGGTGGCCAGCTTCGACTTGGCCTCCGCCGCGGTGGCGACCGCGTTCTGATAGGTCGCGCGCGCCTGTTCCAGCGCGTGTTCGGCCGCCTGGAGATTGGCGCGGGTGGTGAAGCCGGACTTCATCAGCGCGGCCTGGCGTCCGTAATCCTCCTGCGACTGCTTGATCCGGTCCTGCGCGGCGTGGATGTCGGCGCCGGTGACGGCATAGCTGGCGTGGAGCGTCTGCAACTCGACCTGCGCGTTGGCGATCGCCGCGTTCGCCTGGGCGATGGCGATGCGATAGGGCTCGGGATCGATGCGGAACAGGACGTCGCCCGCCTTCACCTGCTGGTTCTCGCGCACGTCGACCGACACGATCTTGCCGGCGACATCGGCGGATACCGACGTCTTGTCCTGCCGGACATAGGCGTTGTCGGTCGACACGAACCGGCCCGAGGTCGCCCAGAAATAGCCGGCGACCGCGATCGCGATCAGCGGAATGCCGAACATCAGCAGCGGGCGGAGCAGCCTGCGGCGTGCCTTTGCCGGCGACTCGGCGCCGTCCGATCCCGTCAGCGCGGGTTCGGTCGTCACCGCGGTTGCACCGGCGCGTTCGATCTTGGGGTCGGCATCAGCCATGGGCGGTCTCTTCACTGGGATCTGTATTGGTCAGGTTGCCGTGGATCATTTCAAGCGACGCGATCAGCGCGTCGCGCGCTTTCGCGTCGAAGCCGAGCAGGGTCGTTTCCATCAGCTCGTCGGCGACGTCGCGAAGCTGGGTGAGCACCGGATCGGCCGCGTCGGTCAGGTAGATGTTCCAGGCGCGGCGATCACCGGGATCGCGGCGCCGTTCGACCAGCCCCGATTCCTCCAGTCGGTCGATCATGCGGCACAGCGAGATCGGTTCGATCTCCAGCAGTTCCGCCAGCCGGCCCTGGGTAATGCCCTCATGCCGCGAGAGGGTGAACAGGGTCTTCCACTGCGCGCGGCTAGACCCCAGCCGGCGCGCGCGATCGTCGAACCTCTTGCGCATCAGGCGCGAGACGTCGCCGAGCAGGAATCCCAAGCTGTCGCTCATAGCGACCACATAATAAGTATGCTTATGTAAAGCTAGCACATGCAGCATGCGGAATCTGCAATCGTCATTGCGGCGGCCGCGCGGCGCGGTGACACCGGCGCTCGACAGCGGGGGCGGGGCGGCATATCGCGGCACGATACCATTCCCCCGACCGATCGCTGGATAACGCCCGTGGCTAGCTCTCCCACCCAGTTCTTCGACAGTTTCGACGGTACGCGGCTGGCG
>NZ_DATMGG010000140.1:0-4918 GCF_035555815.1 Sphingomonas sp. | reverse complement strand
ACGTTCGGTGAGATGGACCCCGACTCCAAGCACGCGATCAGCCACCGCGCCGACGCCTTCCGCCAGCTCGTGGCGGCGGTATTCTAAAGCCCTCTCCCGGCGGGAGAGGGAGGGACCCATGCGACGCATGGGAGGGTGAGGGCGACGAGGATCGTCGAATCGTATCACCCGCATCCAACCCCGACTAGCCAGCGAGCTGGCAAGTCTTCGTATCCTTCTCCCGCCGGGAAAAGGATGACAGGCGCAACGGCAATGCACGCATCTCCCCCCCTCGCCCTCTACGTCCACTGGCCGTTCTGCGTCTCCAAATGCCCCTATTGCGACTTCAACAGCCACGTCCGCGATCAGGTCGATCAGGCGCGGTGGCGCGACGCGCTGCTCGCCGACCTCGCGCATGAAGCCGCCGCGCTGCCCGGGCGCAGGCTAGGGTCGATCTTCTTCGGCGGCGGCACCCCGTCGCTGATGCCGCCGGAAACGGTGGCGGCGGTGCTGGACGCGGCCGAACGTGCCTGGGGATTCGACGAGGCCATCGAGATCACGCTGGAGGCCAACCCCTCGTCCGTCGAGGCGGCGCGGTTCGGCGATCTCGCCGCCGCCGGGGTCAACCGCGTGTCGCTCGGCCTCCAGGCGCTCGACGACGCGGCGCTCGCCTTCCTCGGCCGCGCGCATGACGTGCGCGAGGGGCTCGCCGCGCTCGACACCGCACAGGCCGCCTTCGCCCGCGTCAGCTTCGACCTGATCTATGCCCGCCCCGGCCAGAGCCTGCCCGAATGGGAAGCGGAACTGGCGCGCGCGCTGGCGTTCGGCACCGAGCATCTCTCGCTCTATCAACTGACCATCGAACCGGGCACGCGCTTCGCCACGCTCGCGGCCAAGGGCCAGCTCGCGATCCCCGATGGCGACGATGCCGCCGAGCTGTTCGAGCTGACCGCCGCGATGACCGCCGCCGCCGGCTTGCCGCGCTATGAGGTGTCGAACCACGCCCGCCCCGGCGCGGAGAGCCGCCACAACCTCGCCTATTGGCGCTACCGCGACTATGCCGGCATCGGCCCCGGCGCGCACGGCCGGCGCGCCGGGCTGGCGACGCTCCGCCGCAAGAAGCCGGAGAACTGGCTGACGGCGGTCGACCGCAACGGCCACGGCACGGAGAGTGAGGAACCGCTCGATCCGCGCACCCGCGCGATGGAGGCGCTGCTGATGGGGTTGCGGCTGGCGGAGGGGATCACCCCCGATCCCGCGATCCTCGATCAGCGCGCGGTCGATCGCCTCGCCGCGCAGGGCCTGCTGGTCCGCGACGGCGCCCGGCTGCGCGTCACCGATGCCGGGATGCTGCTGCTCGACGGCGTGCTGCGGGAGATCGTGGCGGGGTAGCGCGCTTTCACCACCAACCGGCGCCGCGCGTCAGCCCTTGCCCTTCTCCTTCCCGTCCTTGCCGTCGTCGCTCTTCTTGTCCTTCGCCTCGTCGCGATCCTTCTTCAGGATCGCCAGCGCCGCCTCGGTGCCGCCCTGATCGAGCGCGTCGAGCACCTTGCCGGCGAATTCGGATCGTCCGTCCTCGATGCTGTAGGCGGGCGGGCCGAGCGCGACCCGCGCGTCCGCCGCCTTGCCCTGTTGCAGATAGACGTTCGCCGCGAGCAGGCGCAGGTCGGTGTCATAGGGCGCCAGCGCATAGGCATAGAGCAGCGCGCCGTCGGCGCTCTTGGGCGGGGTCTCCTTGGCGGCGAGGAAGCTCAGATAATATTCGACCAGCGGATAGGGATCCTCGGTATCCGCCTTGTTCGCCTTGATCAGCCAGCCGCGCGCTTCCTGCCATTTGGCCGCGTCGGTCACCTTGGCGGCGAGCAATTGCTCGATCTGCGCCTTGCCCTTGTAGATCAGCCCGTGAACCGAACTGGGATCGGCGGCGATCACCCTGTCCGCCGCCGCTTCCGACGCCGCATAATTCTTCGCGTCGAACTCGGCCTCGGCCAGCTCGTTCTGCGCGCCGGGATCGCTCGGGAACGGGGCGGCGAGCCGGCGGGCCAGTTCAGCGACGCCCGGCGCGGTCTTGTCCGTCACAGCGCGGGTCGACACGATCCGCGCCGGCATCACCGCCGCCTCGCCAGGGGTGAGCTGTCGGAGCTTGATCTCGCCGACCGTGAGCTGGCTCGCCGGGATGGTGATGGCCGGCAGCGAACGCTTCACATAGTTGCTCAGCGTCAGGTCGAGGCCGGAGACGTTGCCGAGCGCGGTGGCAGCTTCTTCCGCCGACTTATGCGAGTTGATCGCGACGATATAGTCCGCCAGCCGCTTGCGCCGCTCGGGATCGAAGGTCAGATAGTGGGTCAGCGCCCAGCCCCGGCTGTACAGCGCGTCGCGCGCTTCCGGGTCGAGCTTGCCGGGATCGAACCGCAGCAGGCGCGACATCGGCAGCAGGTTGAGCCGCGACACGGTATAGCCGCGATAGGTCGGCGGCGCGCCGAACATCACGCCCCCGTCGGAGGTGAAGCGCGCGGTGGCGTGGAATTCGGCGAACCCCTCGACGAACCACGGCGGGAACGCCGCGTCGGTCCAGTTGCTCAGCATCCAGTGGTGGGCATATTCGTGGAACAGCACCACCTGCGGCGTCATGCCATAGTCCGTCCCGGCGCCGCCGCTGCGCGGGGTGAACGCCACCGATCCGCTGGCGCGCGGGATATAGAATCCGGCGACGTTGCTCTGCCCCGACAATTTCTCGATCTCGGGGATGTTGTTGAGCACGAACACCGTCACCCGCGCCGATTTGCCGCGCCGGTCCTCGGGCGCCATGCGCAACTGGCGGATCGCGCTGTCGAACTTCTCCAGCCGCTCGGTAAAAGCGCGGACGTTCTCGGGCTTGTCGTCGGAATAGACGACGAAATGGCGGGAGCTGGCTTCCTGCCATTCGGCATGGGCGGCGGCGGGCAGCAACGCGATCGAGGCCAGCGGCCCCAGCAGGAGACGTACCTTCATGGCGCGATCCTAGAGCAACATCGCCCGGTGGCTAGAGGAAATTATAGGGATCGACATCCACCGCGACGCGCACCTTCGCCGGCCATTCCAGCGCGCCCAGCCAGTCGCGGATGACGTCCTGCACGTCGATCTGGCGCGTCGCATGGACCAGCAGGCGAAAGCGATGGCGCCCGCGCAGCATCGCCAGCGGGGCCGGCGCGGGGCCGAACACGTCCATGTTCTCGACGCGCGGCGCGGCGCGGGCGATCGTCCGCGCGGTGTCGTGCGCGGCGTCCTTGTCCTCGCTCGACACCACGATCGCGGCGAACCGGCCGAACGGCGGCGCGTCGGCGTCGCGCCGCGCCTCGGTCTCGGCGGCGTAGAAGCTTTCGGCGTCGCCGGAGACCAGCGCCTCGATCACGCGCGCGCCGGGGGCATGGGTCTGGACCAGCACCGTGCCCGGCTTCTCGCCGCGCCCCGCCCGACCGGCGACCTGCATGATCTGCTGGAACGTACGCTCGGCCGCGCGCAGGTCGCCGCCCTCCAGCCCCAGATCGGCGTCGATCACCCCGACCAGTGTCAGGTTGGGGAAGTGATAGCCCTTGGTCACCAACTGGGTGCCGACGACGATGTCGATCGCCTGCGCCTCCATCCGCGCGACGAACTCGGCCGCCTTGGCCGGGGACCAGATGGTGTCGCTGGTGACGATCGCGACCTTGGCGTCCGGGAACAGCGCGGTCGCCTCGTCGGCGATGCGCTCGACGCCGGGGCCGCACGCGACCAGGCTGTCCTCCGCATCGCATTCGGGGCAGGCGCGCGGTGTCGGGATGACGTGGCCGCAATGATGGCAGGCCAGCCGCCGGATCAGCCGGTGCTCGACCATCCACGCGGTGCAATTGGGGCACTGGAAGCGGTGCCCGCACGTCCGGCACAGCGTCAGCGGCGCATAGCCGCGCCGATTGAGGAACAGCAGCACCTGCTCGCCGCGTGCCAGCGTCGCGTCGATCGCACCGACCAGCTTCGGCGCGATCCAGCGGCCGCGCTCGGGCGGGTCGGCGAGCAGGTCGATCGCCTCGATCGCCGGCAGCTCCGCCTTGCCATAGCGGCCGGGCAGCTTCAGCTCGCGGTAGCGGCCCAGCTCGACCTGGTGCCGCGTCTCGATCGCCGGGGTGGCGGAGGCGAGCACCACCGGGCACCCCTCGAAATGCCCGCGCATCACCGCGACGTCCCGCGCGTGATAATGGACGCCGTCTTCCTGCTTGAAACTGGTCTCGTGCGCCTCATCGACGACGATGATGCCCAGGTCGCGATACGGCAGGAACAGCGCCGATCGCGCGCCGACCACCACCTTCGCCTGCCCCGCCGCGATCTGCCGCCACGCGCGCCGCCGCTGCGCCTGCCGCAGGCCCGAATGCCACGCCACCGGCTCGACCCCGAACCGCGCGTGGAACCGCTTGAGGAACGGTTCGGTCAGCGCGATCTCCGGCAGCAGGATCAGCGCCTGCCTGCCCTCGCGCAGCGCCTCGGCCACCCCCTCCAGATAAACCTCGGTCTTGCCCGATCCGGTGACGCCGTCGAGCAGGAATGGCTCGAATTCGGCGGTCGCGGTCGCCGCTTGCAGGATGCCGGCGGCATAGGCCTGTTCGGTGCTGAGCACCGGCGGGGCGTGATCGGGATCGGGTTCGGGGAAGGGGCTGTCGAGATCGACCGCCCGCCCCTCCAGCGCGCCGGCCTTGACCAGCCCGCGGATCACCGCGTCGGACACGTCGGCGATCGTCGCCAGCTCGCGGATCAGCCCCTGGCGGTCGCCGATCCGCTCCAGCGCCTGCTCGCGCTGGGCGGTCATGCGCGGCGGCACCTCGCCGGTCGCGCGATATTCGACGATGGTCTTGCCGCCTTCCAGCGCCGAGGTGGACGACAGCGCCATCCGCAGCACGGCGGCGAGCGGAGCAAGATAATAGTCGGCGGT
>NZ_DATMGG010000139.1:0-13282 GCF_035555815.1 Sphingomonas sp. | reverse complement strand
ATAGGGCAGCGCCAGTTCGGCCCAATCGTCCCCGTGCGCATGGTAGCGGATGCCCAGCGTGGGGCCATGCCCCAGAATCCGCGCATCGAAAAAAACGGTGGGATCGAAAGCCGCGGTCATCGCGCCGGCCCTAGAACGCGTACGCGCGCTTTACAAACGCGCGAAGCGCAAGCTTGCCGGCGCCCGGCGCACGCGCGATAGTCCGTCTATGACCGAATCCATCGCCGATCGCGTCGCGATCGCCCTCACCGACGGCATTGCCGACGTCCGGCTGATCCGCGCCGACAAGATGAACGCGATCGACCCGGCGATGTTCGACGCGATCATCACCGCGATCGACCGGCTGTCCGACACCGCCGGGCTGCGCGTCGTCGTGCTGTCCGGCGACGGGCGCGCGTTCTGCGCTGGGCTGGACATGGCGAGCATGGCGAGCGGCGGTTCGGGCATCGACATCGTCACGCGCACGCACGGTAGCGCCAATCGCGTGCAGCAGGTGGCATGGGGATGGCGCACGCTGGCGGTGCCGGTGATCGCGGCGGTTCACGGTATCGCCTTTGGCGGCGGGCTCCAGATCGCCAGCGGCGCCGACATCGTCGTCGCGCGCCCCGACACCCGGATGTCGGTGATGGAGATGAAATGGGGCATCGTCCCCGACATGGCCGGCTTTGCATTGTGGCGCGGCCGGGTGCGCGACGACGTGCTGCGCGAGCTGGCTTATACCGCGGCCGAGTTCGACGGCGCGGCGGCGGTGGCGCACGGCTTCGTCACCCGTACCGCCGATGATCCCCGCGCCGAGGCGCTGGCGCTGGCCGCCGCGATCGCCGGGCGCAATCCGCACGCGATCCGCGCCGCCAAGCGGCTCGCCAATCTGGCGGTCGAGACGGATACGGCGACGATCCTCAAGGCCGAGAGCGCCGAACAGGGCCGCCTGCTGCGCGCGCCCAATCAGGTCGAGGCGGTGATGGCCAACATGCAAAAGCGCGCACCGAATTTCACGGACTAGATTTCCGCGCCCACGATCGCCGCGGCTTGACGGCGCACCGCGAATGATGCGTTGCAAGGACGACCATACCCAAACCATGAAATTGTGAGAGGTGCCCGTCATGCGTGAAGCCGTCATCGTATCGACCGCGCGAACCGGAATCGGCAAAGCCAATCGCGGCTATTTCAACGATACCGAGGCGCCGGTGCTGGGCGGCCATGTCATGAAGGCGGCGGTCGAGCGCGCCGGCATCGATCCCGCGCGGATCGACGACGTGTTCTTCGGCGCCGGCAACCAATGGGGCTCGCAGGGCTTCAACCTGGCGCGGATGAGCGTGTTCGCCGGCGGGCTGCCGATCGAGGTGCCTGGCTTCACCCTCGATCGCAAATGCGGGTCCGGCCTGACCGCGATCGCGCTGGCGGCGCGCGGCATCATCAGCAACGACATCGACGTCGCGCTGGCCGGCGGCATGGAATCGATCAGCCTGACCAGCCGTCAGGCGGGCAAGCCGGTGCAGAACCAGTCGGTGATCGCTGAACAACCCCTCGCCTACATGTCGATGATCGAAACCGCCGAGGTCGTCGCCGAACGCTATGGCATCAGCCGCGAGGCGCAAGACGCATTCGCCGCGACCAGCCAGCAGCGCGCCTTTGCCGGGCTTGAATCGGGCGCGTTCGTCGAGGAGATCGTGCCGATCACCGTTGAAAAGGCCAATTTCGACAAAGAGGGCAACCGCACCGGCACCGAACAGGTCACCGTTACGCAGGATGAGGGCATCCGCGGCGGCACCACCGCCGAGATCCTGTCGGGGCTGCGCACGGTGTTCAAGGACGGACTGGTCATCAAGGAAGGGCGCAACGTCACCGCCGGCAACGCCAGCCAGTTGTCCGACGGCGCGGCGGCGCAGATCCTGATGGAGCGCGGCGCGGCGGAGGCCGAGGGCAAGGAGATCTTGGGCATCTATCGCGGCTTTCAGGTCGCCGGCTGCGCGCCCGACGAGATGGGCATCGGCCCGGTGTTCGCCATCCCCAAACTGCTCAAGCGCGCCGGTCTGTCGGTCGCCGATATCGGGCTGTGGGAAATCAACGAGGCGTTCGCCAGCCAGTGCCTCTATTGCCGCGACACGCTCGGCATCGATCCGGACAAGATCAACGTCAACGGCGGCGGGATCGCGATCGGCCACCCGTTCGGCATGACCGGATCGCGGCTGGTCGGCCACGCGCTGATCGAGGGACGCAAGCGCGGCGTGAAATACGTCGTCGCGTCGATGTGCATCGCCGGCGGCATGGGCGCGGCGGGGCTGTTCGAAATCCCCTGACCGCGCGGGCGATCAGCCGCCGGCCACGCGCAGCCACAGCGCGGTGGCGTCGTCCGATCCCTTGAACCGCGGAAACCGATCGCGCGCGGTGTCGGCCGCCTCGATCGCGCGCAGCATGGTCGCGGCGGCGGCCAGCCCGTCGGCGCGCACCGTCGCGACCAGCCGCGCGGCATCGAGCGCGTCATAGACGTCGATCAGCGCGGCGAACCCGTCGGTCATCAGCAGGACGTCGTCACCCGGGCGGCACGGTAGGCGCCCGGTCAGCAGCCGGTCGACATCGCCCGGCTCGACCCCCAGCACCGCCGACCGCCGCGTCGCCCGCCGCGCGCGCAAGCTGTCGCGCACGGCGGCGGGATCGGCATCGGCGACGCTGGCGGCGTGCTGACCCTCGTCCTGCTTGGCGAGTGGGCGGCCAAACCGCACCACGTCCCCATCGCGCGCGACCAGCCCGACACAATCGCCGAGCGCGCCCCACTCCAGCCCCTGCCCGTCCAGCCGCGCCGCGAGCACCGCCGCGATCGGCAATTCCCAGCGGCCGATGGGCTCGCGGCGCCGCGCGGCGTCATAGGCGCGCGCGACCCTGTCGAACACTTCACGATAGGTGGCGACGATGCCGTCGGGCGCGGCGGCGGAAAAGGCGCGGTTGGCTTGTTCGGCGATCCATGCCGCCCCGCCGCGCGGACCGACCAGTCCCGGCGGGCCGAGGTCGGTCGCCCCGTCGATCACCCACGCCAGCGCGCCGTGGCTGCCGGCGCGATCGTCATTGGGGACGCTGGCCTTGCCCGCCAGGCTGAGCGACTGGATGAGATCGAAATGCATCGCGATCATGGTAGCGCGCGCCGATGACGGTTTCGAGAGGCCAGCGCGCGCCGTCAGCCCTCCGGCCGCACCGGCGCGGCGGCGGTGGCGCCGACCACCGTGGCCCACGATCGCACGCGCCACGCGGTGACCAGCCCGGCGGTCACATAGGGATCGGCGGCGGCGAACGCCTCCGCCGCCGCCCGATCGCGAAACAGCAGCACCGCGCCGTCCACCGGATCGTCCAGCGCCCCGCCCAGGATCAGCGCGCCCCGGTCCGCCGCGTCCCACGCCAGCGCCAGGTGCGCGTCGCGCAACGCCGCGCGCCGCTCCAGATAATCGGGCGCCAGATCGTAGAACAGCAGCGCGTGCGCCATCAGCTATCGAACAGCAGTACCGGCGTCTCGATCAGCTTGCGCACCGCCTGGACATAGCTGGCGGCGTCCCAGCCGTCGACGACGCGGTGGTCGCACGAAATCGACAGGTTCATCAGCTTGGCGCGGACGATATCGTCCCCCTGAAAGACCGGGCGCTCGACGATCTTGTTCGGGCCGATGATCGCCACTTCCGGCCGGTTGATCACCGGGGTGGTAGCGATGCCGCCCAGCGGCCCCAGCGAGGTGACGGTCAGCGTCGATCCCGACAGTTCGTCCGACTTCGCCTTGCCGCTGCGCGCGGCATCGGCCAGCCGGGTGATCTCAGCGGCGAGCTGCCACACGTTCATGTCCTGCGCGTCGCGGATCACCGGCACCATCAGCCCGGCGTCGGTCTGCGTCGCCATGCCCAGGTGGACGCGGCCGTGCCGGGTGACGACGCCCGCCTCGTCGTCATAGCGCGCGTTGATCATCGGAAAGTCGGGGATCGTGCGGCAGATCGCGACGATCAGGAACGGCAGCATGGTCAGCTTGGGACGGCTGCCGCGATTGGCGTTCAGGTCGCCGCGCATCGCCTCCAGCGCGGTGACGTCGATCTCGTCGACATAGGTGAAGTGCGGGATCGTCCGCTTCGACGCCGCCATATTCTCGGCGATGCGGCGGCGCATCCCGATCACCTTGACCGGTACGTCATCGCGCGCGCGGCTGGCGTGCGGCGCGTGATAGCCCTGCGCCGCGCCATAGCGGAGGTAGGCGTCGAGATCGGCGTGGCGGATGCGGTCACCCTCGGCCTGCACGCTGGTCAGGTCGATGCCGAGCTGCTTCGCCCGATCGCGCACCGCGGGAGAGGCGAGGACGTGGCGATGCCCGGCCGCCTCAGCCGCAACGACCGGGGTGGGCGCCGGCACAGGTGCCGCGACAACCGGCGCGTCGCGCACGGGAATGGACGCGCTGTTGTCCTCGATCTCCTCGACACCCGGCGTCTCCGCCTCGATCTGTTCGGCGACCTCCTCGGCCTTGGCTTCGGGGGCTGCCGGGTCCGCCGCAGCGTCGCCTTCGGTCTCGACCACCATCAGCGCCGATCCGATCGCGACCTGATCGCCGACCTCGCCGGCCAGCTCGACCACCACGCCGGAGACGGGCGATTCCATCTCCACCGTCGCCTTGTCGGTCATCATGTCGGCGACCTGCTGGTCCTCCTCCACGCGATCACCGATCTTGACGTGCCACGCCACGATCTCGGCCTCGGCGATGCCTTCGCCAATGTCGGGCAGGCGAAAAGTGAAGCGCGCCATCAGGTCAGTCCTTCATGATCTTCTTGAGTGCCTGGCCGATGCGGACCGGCCCCGGAAAATACGCCCATTCGAGGCTGTGCGGATACGGCGTGTCATAGCCGGTGACGCGCTCGATCGGCGCTTCGAGGTGGTAGAAGCAGCGCTCCTGCACCAGCGCCAGCAGTTCGGCGCCAAAGCCGGACGTGCGCGTCGCCTCGTGCACGATCATGCAGCGGCCGGTCTTCCTCACCGATTCCTCGATCGTGTCGATGTCGAGCGGCACCAGCGTGCGCAGGTCGATGATCTCTGCGTCGACCCCGGCCTCCTCGATCACCGCGCGGGCGACGTGGACCATCGTGCCATAGGCGATGATGGTCAGCGCCTCGCCGGGCCGCACGATCGCCGCCTTGCCCAGCGGGATCTTGTAATAGCCTTCCGGCACCGCGCCGCCGGGATGCTTCGACCAATTCTCCGCCGGGCGATCCCAATAGCCGTTGAACGGGCCGTTGTAGATGCGTTTGGGCTCGAAGAAGATCGTCGGGTCATTGTCCTCGATCGCGGCGATCAGCAGCCCCTTGGCGTCATAGGGGGTCGACGGGATCACCGTCTTGAGCCCGGAGACGTGGGTGAAGATCCCCTCTGGCGACTGACTGTGGGTCTGGCCGCCGAAGATGCCGCCGCCGAACGGCGACCGTACCGTGATCGGTGCGGTGAACTCGCCCGCCGAGCGGTAGCGCAGCCGCGCCGCCTCGCTCACCAGCTGGTCGAGCGCGGGGTAGATATAGTCGGCGAACTGGATCTCGGGCACCGGGCGCAGGCCATAGGCCCCCATGCCGACCGCGACGCCGATGATGCCGCATTCGGTGATCGGCGTGTCGAACACGCGGGTCTTGCCGTATTTCGCCTGCAACCCGGCGGTGGCGCGGAACACGCCGCCGAAATAGCCGACGTCCTCCCCCATCACGATCACGTCGGGATCGCGCGCCATCATCACGTCCATGGCCGAATTGATCGCCTGGATCATGTTCATGCGGGTGGTGGCGGTGTCGCTACCCGCTTCGGCCACGTCGGTCAGTTCCGCCTCCATCACTTGCGCGCCCACGGCCGGCCCGAAGCCTCTTCCTCGGCCAGCATCTGCGCCTGCTGTTCGCGCAGGTGCCACGGCATCTCCTCGAACACGCCGTCGAACAGCGTGTCGAGCGGCTGGTGCAGCCCGTGGCCGAGCACGCCGTTCGCTTCCGCTTCCTTCTGCGCGGCGCGGACCTGTTCGGCCAGTTCCTTGTCCTGCGCGGCGTGGCGATCCTCATCCCATTCGCCCAGCGCGATCAGATGGTTCTTCAGCCGCACGATCGGATCGCCCAGCGGCCATTTCCCATATTCCTGCGCCGACCGGTATTGCGACGGGTCGTCGGAGGTCGAGTGCCCTTCCGCCCGATAGGTGAAATGTTCGATCAGCGTCGGCCCCTGGTTGGTACGCGCTCGCTCGGCCGCCCAGCGGGTGGCGGCATAGACCGCCAGCGCGTCGTTTCCGTCGACGCGCAGCCCGGCCATGCCATAGCCGATCGCGCGCGCCGCGAACGTCGTCGACTCCGCCCCGGCAAAACCCGAGAAACTGCTGATCGCCCACTGGTTGTTGACGACGTTGAAGATCACCGGCGCGCGGTAGACGCTGGCAAAGGTACAGGCGGAGTGGAAGTCGCCCTCCGCCGTCGACCCTTCGCCGCACCAGGTGGCGGCGATGCGACTGTCGTTCTTCGCCGCGCTGGCCATCGCCCAGCCGACCGCCTGGGGATATTGGGTGGTCAGGTTGCCGGAGATCGAGAAGAACCCCTTTTCCTTCACCGAGTACATGATCGGCAGCTGCTTGCCCTGAAGCCGGTCGGCGCTGTTCGAATAGATCTGGTTCATCATGTCGACCAGCGACCAGTCGCGCGCAATCAGGATGCCCTGCTGGCGATAGCTGGGGAAGCACATGTCGTCCTCCGCCAGCGCCATCGTCGCCGCGATCGCCACCGCCTCTTCGCCGGTGCACTTCATGTAGAAGCTGGTCTTGCCCTGGCGCTGGGCGCGGAACATCCGCTCATCGAACGCGCGCACCTGCACCATGTAGCGCAGCATCCGCCGCAGCGTGTCGGCGTCGAGTCGCGGGTCCCACGGGCCGACGGCACGCCCATCATCGTCGAGCACGCGGACCAGTCCGAACGCGAGTTCGTGGAAGGTCTCGGCTTTGTCGGCGGTGTCGGGGCGGCGCGCGGCGCCGGCCGGCGGCACCGTGACGGCGGCGAAATCGACCTCGTCGCCCGGCCGGAAACGCGGTTCCGGCACGTGCAGCGACAGGGGGGGCAGATTGGCGCGGTGGCCGGTGTCGGTCATGCTATCTCCAACGCTTCATCACCGCCGAGACGGGGATTCGCGAATTGCGTAGCCTTGTTATAAAATTTCAACGGGCTTGGCGAGAGGCCTTGTGCGGGGGAAAAGATCCGCGACAGATGTTGACTCTTTGTTCTTGAGAACAAATAAAGAACATGTCCCCCTTGCCGAGTCGTGCCGCTGTCCCGATCCCACGCCCTTGATCAATTGCGCGAGCAGCTTCGCGGGCTGGAAAGCGGCGGTTTCCGTCGCCGGCCGGCGCTGCCGTTCGGCATGGCGGCGGTCGACGCGACGCTGGCCGACGGCGGGCTGCGGCTAGACGCGCTGCATGAGGTCGCCGGCGCTTCCCCCGGGCTGGGCGACGATGCCGCCGCGACGCTGTTTCTGGCGGGAATCGCCGCGCGCGCCTGGGGCCCGGTGTTGTGGGTGGTGCGCCGGCGCGATCTGTTCGCCCCCGGTCTGGCCCAGGCGGGGCTGGCGCCGCACCGGCTGATCTATGCCGAGGCGCAGGACGATGCCGATCTGCTGGCAATCATGGAGGAAGGAGTGCGCCATCGCGGGCTGGGCGCGGTGATCGGCGAGGTCAAGCGCGCCGAGATGGCGGCGACCCGGCGGCTCCAGCTCGCCGCCGAGGGTGGGCGGACGATCGCGCTGATCCTGCGCCGCCACGGCCGGGCCGACGCCGATCCGCTCGCCGTCCCCTCGGCGGCGGTGACTCGCTGGCGGGTGGCGACCGCACCATCGACGCCGTTGCCGGTCGAGGGCGTCGGACGCGCGCGCTGGCGGATCGAGCTGATGCGCCAGCGCGGCGGCGCGCCGGGCATCTGGACTGTGGAGGCATGCGATGAAACGGGTCGCTGCGCTCTACCTGCCGCATTGGCCGATCGAGCGGCTGCGACGGGTGGAGCCGACACGCGCCGCCGCGCCGCCGCCTGATCGCGCGCCATCCTCCGCCACGATCGCCGCGCGCGCGGGCGGCTGGCGGCCAGGCGCGCGCTGGGCACGCGACGATGCTCCATCCCCCGCGGCACGCGGAGACGGGCTGCGCGCGCCGCGCGTGGCGGAGGGGGACTGCCACGGGCGGGATTGCCATGCCGGGGACGCCTCCCTTCCCGATGACCTGCTTGTCACCGCGCACCGCGTCGGCAGCCGCGTGCTGATCGCTGCCGCCTCGCCACAGGCACACGCGGCTGGCGTCCCCCCCGGCATGGCACTCACCACCGCACGCGCGCTCCACCCGACGCTGATCGTCCGCGACGCCGATCCCCAGGCGGATCGCGCCGACCTGGTCCGCCTCGCCACGCTGCTGGCGCGGCGCTGGTCGCCGACGGTCGCGCTCGACGGCGCCGACGGACTGGTGATCGACACGACCGGCGTCGCGCACCTCCACGGCGGCAGTGAGGAGGCGATGGCGCGCCGGCTGATCGGGCTGCTCGCCCGGTTCGGCTTCACCGCGCGCGTCGCCGTCGCCGACACGCCGGGCGCGGCGCACGCGCTCAGCCGGTTCGGGGCGCGGCGGCTGTGCCTGTGCCCGCCGGGCGCGCAGGCGGCGATGCTGGCGCCGTTGCCGCCCGCCGCGCTGCGGCTGGAGCCGGCGCAGCGCGATCTGCTACGGACGTTCGGTATCGCCACCATCGGCCAGCTCATCGCGATGCCGCGCGCCCCGCTGACGGCGCGGCTGGGGGCGACGCTGGTGACCCGGCTCGACATGGCGCTGGGCGCGGTCGGCGAGCCGATCGACCCGATCGTCCCGCGCGAGGCGATCGCCATCGTCCAGCGCTTTTCCGAACCGATCGGCACCGCAGAGGCGATCGCGCATTGGCTGGGCCTGTTGGTGCCGCGACTTGCCGCCGCCTTGACGACGGAGGGGGTAGGCGCGCGCCGGATCGAGCTGGTCGCCGACCGCGTCGATCATATCCCCCAGCGCATCCGCATCGGCCTCGCCCGCCCCAGCCGCGATCCCGCCCACATCCTGCGCCTGCTGCTGCGGCGGATCGAGGATATCGCGCCCGGTTATGGCATCGACGCGATCGCGCTCCACGTCCGCGCCGCCGATCCGCTGGCGCCGCAGCCGCTGGCCGAACGGCTCGACGAGGCCACCCCACCCGATCTCGCCCCGCTGATCGACACGCTGGCGACGCGCGGCGCCCGGACCTGGCGCACGCGGCCGGTGGAGAGCGACGTGCCCGAACGCAGCGTCGCGGCGATCCCCCCGCTCGATCCGCCGGCGCGGGCGGGCGCGGCGCCGCCGATCGACGACGTCGCCCGGCTGAACCGGCACGGACCGCTCGACCCGTGGACGCCGCTGTGGCCGCGCCCGGTGCGGCTGCTGGCGCGGCCGGAACAGGTCGACAATGTGCTGTCGGCGCTGCCCGACCAGCCGCCGCGCCGCTTCACCTGGCGCGGGGTCACCCACCGCGTGATCCGCGCCGATGGTCCCGAGCGCATCCTGGGCGAATGGTGGCGACGTCCGTCCGAGCGCCAGTCGGTGCGCGACTATTTCCGCGTCGAGGATGAGAGCGGCGCGCGCTTCTGGCTCTATCGCCGGGGAGATGGCGAGCGCGACGCCAGCGGAGACCTGCGCTGGTTCCTGCACGGCGTATTCGGATGACCTACAGCGAGCTTCAGGTCACCACCCATTTCTCGTTCCTGCGCGGCGCCTCCTCACCCGACGAACTGTTCGCGGCCGCGGCGATGATGGGCCTGCCCGCGCTCGGCATCACCGATCGCAATTCGGTGGGGGGAATCGTGCGCGGGCTGGTCGCGGCTGAACAGATCACCGCGCAGGGCCATCCGATCCGGCTGGTCGCCGGCTGCCGGCTCGACCTGGTCGACGGCGCATCGCTGCTGGTTTGGCCAGAGGATCGCGCGGGCTGGTCGCGGCTGACCCGGTTGCTGTCGACCGGCAAGCAGCGCGCCGACCCCAAACGCGGCGAGAAGGGGAAATGCTTTCTCCACTGGGAGGATGTCGCCGGGGCCGCCGACGGGCTGGTCGGCGCGCTGGTGCCGGGCATGGCGGACGAAGGCGACCCGCTGTCGCTGCGCTGGTTGGCGGACGTGTTCGGCGAACGAGGCCATGTCACCCTCACTCCGCATCGCCGGCCGGGCGAGGCGAGGCGGCTGCACGCGCTGGCCGAAGCGGCGCGACACCACGGCCTGATCCCGCTCGCCACCGGCGATGCGCTCTATCATCATCCCGACAGGCGGATGCTCCAGGACGTGGTGACCGCGATCCGCCACACATGCACGATCGACGACCTCGGTTTTCGCCGGGAACGCAGTGCCGATCGGCATCTGAAATCGCCCGAGGACATGGCGCGGCGGTTTGCCGCCTATCCAGACGCGCTGCACGCGGCCGAGGCGATTGTCGAACGCTGCACCTTTTCCCCTCGCCACCTCGACTATCAATATCCCGACGAGATCATCATGTCCGGCCGCACGCCACAAGAGGCGCTGGAGCGGCTGGCTTATGCGGCGCTCGACGCCAAATTCGGCGGTGATCCACCACCGGAATATCGCGCGCTGCTCGACCGCGAACTCTCGCTGGTGCGGGAAATGAAGTTTGCCGCCTATTTCCTGACGGTGAACTCGATCGTCAGCTTCGCGCGCGGGCAAGGCATCGTCTGTCAGGGGCGCGGATCGGCGGCCAATTCGATCATCTGCTATGTGCTGGGCATCACCTCGATCGATCCGATTGAGCGCGGCTTGCTGTTCGAGCGCTTCATCTCGCCAGAGCGCAACGAACCACCCGATATCGACGTCGATTTCGAGCATGAGCGGCGTGAGGAGGTGATCCAGTGGATTTACGAGACCTACGGCCATGACCATGCCGCGCTGACGGCGGTGGTCAGCCGGTTCCGCTCACGAGGCGCGATCCGTGAGGTGGGCAAGGCGCTGGGGCTGTCCGAGGACCTGACCGGCGCGCTGGCCGGGCAGGTATGGGGAACGTCGGGCGACGGCATCCCGGACCGCTACGGCCAGACGCTGGGGGTCGATGTCGACGAACCGCGCGTCGCGCTGGCGATCGCGCTGGCCAACCAACTGGTCGGCACGCCCCGCCATCTGTCGCAGCACCCCGGCGGCTTCGTGCTGACGCGCGACCGGCTCGACAGCCTGGTCCCGGTCGAGCCGGCAGCGATGGAAAAGCGCTGGGTGGTCGAATGGGAGAAGCTCGATATTGAGGAACTGGGCTTCATGAAGGTCGACGTGCTGGGGCTGGGGATGCTCGGCTGCATGCGCCGCGCGTTCGACCTGATGGCCGCGCGCAAGGGCCAGCCGATGACGCTGGCCAGCGCCGAATTCCAGAACGACGACGCACGCACCTTCGACATGATCTGCCGGGCCGACACGCTGGGGGTGTTCCAGATCGAGAGCCGCGCGCAGATGTCGATGCTGCCGCGCATGCGCCCGCGCGAATTCTACGATCTGGTGATCGAGGTGGCGATCGTGCGGCCGGGGCCGATCCAGGGCGACATGGTCCATCCCTATCTGCGCCGGCGCGAGGGCAAGGAAAAGGTCGAATATCCCAACGACAAGTTGCGCGCGGTGCTGGAAAAGACGCTGGGCGTGCCGCTGTTCCAGGAACAGGCGATGCGAGTCGCGATCGATGGCGCCGACTTCACCGGCGGCGAGGCGGACAAGCTGCGCAAGGCGATGGCGACGTTCAAGGCGACCGGCAACGTCGGCGAATTCCGCCCCAAGCTGATCAAGGGAATGCTGAAGAACGGCATCTCCCTCGATTTCGCCGAACGCATGGTCAAGCAGATCGAGGGCTTCGCCAACTACGGCTTCCCAGAGAGCCACGCCGCCAGCTTCGCCAAGATCGCCTATGCGTCATGCTGGATGAAGGCGCATCACCCCGACGTGTTCTGCGCGGCGCTGCTCAATGCGCAGCCGATGGGGTTCTATGCCCCCGCCCAGATCGTCCGCGACGCGCGCGACCACGGCGTCGAGATGCTGCCGGTGTGCGTCAACGCCAGCGACTGGGATACGATCCTGGTGCCGGCGGCGCGGACGGAACGCGCACGGCATTCCCGGTTCTGGGGCACCGATGCGGAGTGGGACTCGCTCGCGCCGCTCCGGCTCGGCCTGCGGATCGTCGTCGGGCTGGCCGAAGCCGATGCCGCGCGGATCCTCGCGGCGCGCGCGACCGGCCCGTTCACCTCGGTCGAGGACATATGGCGGCGCTCCGGGGTTCGGCCGGCGGCGCTGGAGCGACTGGCGCGCGCCGATGCGTTCCGTTGCTTCGGGCATGACCGGCGGCAGGCGCTGTGGGCGGTGCGCGCGCTGGGCGAAAAGCCTGTGCCGCTGGGGCTGACCGATCGGCGGGAACCCGGCGTCACGCTGATGCCGCTCACCGCCGGGCGCGAGGTGGTGGAGGACTATCGCACCACCCAATTCTCGCTGCGCGCGCACCCGATCGCGTTCCTGCGCGGCCGACTCGACCTGCTCGGCGTGATGCCGGCGGCGGAACTGGCCACCGCCACGCCGGGTCGCAAGGTCGAGGTCGCCGGGGTCATTCTGGTCCGCCAGCGCCCCGCCACCGCCACCGGCGTGCTGTTCCTGACGATCGAGGACGAGACCGGCATCGCCAACGCCATCGTGTGGCGCGACCGGTTCGAGGTGCAGCGCCGCACGATCATGACCGCGACGATGATCGGGGTGCGCGGCACCATCCAGCGTGAGGGCGACGTGGTCCACGTCATCGTCGATCGCATCGTCGATTATTCGCCGATGCTGCGCGAGGTCGGCGAGGTCGACCTGCCCCGGCTGACCGGCCCAGGCGACGGTGCCACCCATGGCGGCACGATCGACCCGCGCGACCGCGCCGCAACCGCCCGGCCGCGCTCTGCCCCACCGTGGTCGCCGGACAAGGACGAGGACAGCATCCCGATCCGCAGCCACGACTTCCATTGAGCGCACGGGCCTGCGCGCAAGCTCCCAAACGCTCCCACGTCATGCCGGGCCCGACCCGTCATGACGGCAGGGCGGAGCGAGGCTCGAATCCGGAGGCCGATCCATGCAAATGGAATGGTGCTCCGGCGCAGGCCGGAGCGTGCCGGGTTCAAGTCCGTCGCGTGCCCGCCAACGCCCCGGCCCACGCCGGAGCACTGGCGATGCTTCAAGCACGATCTAAGGCGCGGTCTTGCCCTCGCACAGCACGCGG
>NZ_DATMGG010000138.1:0-3785 GCF_035555815.1 Sphingomonas sp. | reverse complement strand
GCCGGCATCGCCGAGACCGAACGCCTCGCCGCCGCCACCGCGCGGGTACGCGATCTGGTCAACACCCCCGCCGCCGACCTCGGCCCCGAGGAGCTGGAGGCCGAGGTTTCCGCGCTCGCCACCGCGCATGGCGCGACGCTGAACGTCACGCGCGGGCGCGAGCTGGAGATCGGCTATCCGATGATCCACGCGGTCGGCCAGGCCGGCGCGCGCGGGCGCGAGCCTAGGCTGATCGAACTGGAATGGGGCCACCCCGATCATCCGCGCATCGCTATCGTCGGCAAGGGCGTGGTGTTCGATACCGGCGGGCTGGACATCAAGCCGTCATCGGCGATGCGGCTGATGAAGAAGGACATGGGCGGCGCCGCGCACGCGATCGCGCTGGCCGAACTGGTGATGGCGGCGCGGCTGCCGGTGCGGCTCCACCTGCTGGTGCCGGCGGTGGAGAATGCGGTCGCCGGCAATGCCTTTCGCCCCGGCGACGTGCTGCGCTCGCGCAAGGGGCTGACGGTCGAGAACACCAACACCGATGCGGAGGGGCGGCTGATCCTGGGCGACGCGCTGGCGAAGGCGGTGGAGGGCGATCCCGAACTGATCCTTGACTATGCGACGCTGACCGGCGCGGCACGGGTCGCGCTCGGCCCCGACTTGCCGCCGCTGTTCGGCAACGACGATGCGCTGGCCGAGGAATTGCTGGCGGCGGGCCGTGCGGAGGGCGATCCGCTGTGGCGGCTGCCGCTGTGGGACGGGTATGACGAGATGCTCAAGTCCGACATCGCCGATCTGGTCAATTCGCCCGACGGCGGCTTCGCCGGCGCGATCACCGCCGCGCTGTTCCTGCGCCGCTTCGTGCCGCAGGATATCGCCTGGGCGCACATGGACGTCTTCGCCTGGCGCCCCGCCGCCAAGCCGGGCCGGCCAAAGGGCGGCGACGCGTTCGGGCTGCGCGCGGCGTGGCGGGTGCTGAAGACGCGCTATCCGCGGGGATGAGGGGGAGAAAGCGCAACAGCGTCTACAGCATCGAGCGGTAAATCGGGATCACCTCCCCCCCCGACCCGTTCGGGCTGAGCTTGTCGAAGCCCTGTACTTTTTTCTTCAGAAGAAGAAGGGCAGCCCTTCGACAAGCTCAGGGCGAACGGAGGAGAGGATATCAAGTTTTAACGCGACATGCTCTAATAATTGGCTAAGCTCGCAAGCAACATCCAGGTTAGCCATGCCAAGGCAATGACTGTGCCGGCTAGCGCTACCACGCCCCATACGGCTTGCCCCTGTCTTGAATGCCTGAAGTCGGCTACGGTCCGTTGGCCGCAATAAACCACGTTGCACACCATCAGCGTCAAAGACATCAGGATGAAGAACGGCATTATGGCTGACTAACTGATACGGTCGGCAGCGGAAAGGTCATTCCGAAAAGACAGGTTTCGAGAACTGGTAACCGCTGATCGTCCGCAAGTGGGGCGGCGCTACCCTACCCGGCCCGCGCCGCCGCCTCGATGATCGGCACGAACTTGGCGGCGGTCAGGCTGGCGCCGCCGACCAGCGCGCCGTCGACGTCGGGCACGGCGAAGATCGCGGCGGCGTTATCGCCGGTCACCGATCCGCCGTAGAGGATGCGCACCCCGTCCGCTCCATCGCCGATCAGCCCGCGCAACGTCGCGCGCGCCGTCGCGTGGATCGCCGCGATATCGTCCGGGGTGGGGGTGCGCCCGGTGCCGATCGCCCACACCGGTTCATAGGCCAGCGTCAGCCAGCCGCCGTCCGCCCCATCCGGCAACGATTCGGTGATCTGCCTGCTGACCACCGCTTCCGCCTCTCCGGCGTCGCGTTCCTCGCCGGTCTCGCCGACGCACAGGATCACGCGCAGCCCGCCCCGGTGCGCCGCGATCGCCTTGGCGCGGACGTCGGCGCTGGTCTCGCCGTGATCGGCGCGGCGTTCGGAGTGGCCGACGATGGTGAAGTGCCCGCCCGCGTCACGCACCAGCGGCGCGGAAATGTCGCCGGTATGCGCGCCCTTGTCAGCGGCGTGGACGTCCTGCGCGCCGATATCCAGCTCCGGTTGGCGTTCGGCGGCGGACAGGATCAGCGTCGCCGGCACCGCCACCGCGACGTCGACACCCGGCGCCGCGCGCGCGGCGGCAGCGATCGCATCGAGTTCGGCCAGCGCGGCACGGTCGCCGTTCATCTTCCAGTTCCCCGCCACCAGCTTGCGTCGCGCCATCATGTCACTCCCGAAGTTCACGCGCCCGGATAGCGCAGCCGGCGCGCGGCACAACCTTGATGGCGCGCCCGCCTCCCCCTAAAGCGGCACGTCCGATCCTGTTCGCAAGGCCGCCATGCTCACCTTTTTCCGCCGCATCATCTATTCGCGCGTAGGCGTCGTCGTCACGCTGGGCGTGCTCGTGCTGATCGCGCTGGCGTTCGCGGCGGGCGACATCACCGGATTGCAGGGCGGCGGCCAGTCGTCGCTGCCCGGCGGCGAGGTGGCCGAGGTCGGCAAGACCAAGATCACTGAGACCGAGCTGAAATCGCGCGCCAACCTCGCGCTCGACGCCTATCGCCAGCAGCAGCCGACGCTGGACATGGCCGGGTTCGTCACCGGCGGCGGGCTGGATTCGGTGCTCGACCGCACGATCAACGGCATTGCGCTTCAGGCGTTCGCGCTCAAATCGGGCATGTCGATGAGCAAACAGTCGGTGGACGGCGAGATCGCCAGCATCCCGGCCTTTCAGGGGCTCGACGGCAAGTTCAGCCAGCAGGCCTATGACAATGTCCTGCGCCAGCAGCGCATAACCGACCAGCAGATCCGCGAGGATATCGCCCGCGACACGCTGGCGCGCCAGTTGCTCGCGCCGACGCTGGGCGCGGCACAGGTGCCGGCGCAGATCGCGACGCCCTATGCCTCGCTGCTGCTTGAGCGGCGGGTCGGCACGGTCGGCTATATTCCGGTGTCGGCGGTCGATTTCGGCGCGCCGCCGTCCGATGCGGACCTGCAGACCTATTACAACCGCAATCGCGGCCGCTACACGGTGGGCGAGCGCCGCGTCGCGCGCTACGCGATCGTGCGCGCGGCCGATGTCGCCGCCACCGCCAAGCCGACCGACGCCGACATCGCCGCGGCCTACAAGGCGCAGGCTGCCCGCTTCGCGGCCGCGGAGAAGCGCAGCGTGACACAGGTGGTCGTGCTCGATCAGGCCGGCGCCAACGCGATCGCCACCAAGGTCAAGGCCGGCACGCCGATCGCCGACGCCGCCCGCGCCGCCGGGCTGGAGCCGAGCGAATTCGCCGGGCTGGAAAAGGCCGCGCTGGCCCGCCAGACCGCCCCCGCGATCGCTGACGCCGCCTTTGCCGCCGCCAGCGGCGCGGTGATCGGGCCGGTGCGCTCGCCGCTTGGCTGGCACGTGGTCAAGGTCGACAAGGTGGAGGCGATCCCGGCAAAGACGCTCGACCAGGCCCGCGCCGAACTGACCACCGAGCTGAGCAAGTCCAAGGCCGCCGAGGCGCTGGCCAAGGTCCACGACGACCTCGACGCCGCGATCGGCGAGAGCGCGACCTTTGACGAGATCGTCAAGGACGCCAAGCTGAAGCCGGAGGCGACGCCGTCGCTGCTGGCCGGAGGGCTCAACCCGGAGGCGCCGACAGCGCAGCCCGATCCGCTGCTGGCGCGCATCGTCGGCACCGCGTTCACCGCCGAGCCGGGCGACGCGCCGCAGATCGTCCAGATCGACGCCGACGGCAGCCTCGCGCTGGTCGGCGTGGGCCAGGTGACCCCGGCCGCGCCGCGCCCG
>NZ_DATMGG010000137.1:0-2547 GCF_035555815.1 Sphingomonas sp. | reverse complement strand
CGAGACCCGCGCGATCCGCCGATCGATCATCGAACAAGGCCAGGACGATGCCCGGCCCGATTTCGGCCGGTCGGATCACTGAACGGCGCGGCGCTCACCTTTCCAGCGCGTTGATCGCTTCATGGGCGCGCGCCTCCACTTCGGCGCGGGGCAGGCCGGGGGGAATCGGATCGCCGAACGCGAAGGTGACGATGCCCGCGCGCTTCGCTCCGCTTTTGGGCCACAGCCGGCCGCTGTCGATCGCCACCGGCACCACCTGCAGCGCAAGCGCGCGGTAGAGGCCGGCGAAGCCGGGGCGGAGCGGAGGCGCCTCGCCCGGTTTGACGCGGGTGCCTTCGGGAAAGATCACCACCGACCGGCCCTGCGCCTTGGCCGCCGCCGCCGCGCGCATCATGCCGCGGAGCGCCGCGGCGGAGCCGGCCCGATCGATCATGATCACCCCGTACCGCCGCGCCGCCCAGCCCCATAGCGGGATGCGCCCGAACTCGCGCCGCATCACCACCGCAGGGCCGCCCAGGATGCGGATCAGCTCGAAGGTTTCGAAGAACGACTGATGCTTGGCGGCGATCAACGCCTGCCCGGCGGGTGGCGCGCCGGTGACGCTGCTGGCGACCCCGAGCAGATATTTCGCGCAACCGGCGTGGAAGCGGACCCAGGCGAGCACCCAGTACCGCATCGCCGCTTCGCCGAAGAGGGCGACGGTCGGCGTGGCGAGCACATAGAACACGCTGCCGCCGTAGAAGGCGACCACGAAGGCGATCGTCCGCAACCGCGCGGTCATCCGCCGATCCCCAACAGCGTCGCGGCGCGGCGGACCAGGTACTTGTTGTATTCGCGCACCAGCATGGTGAATTGCGGATTGGTCTGCACCGCGTCGGCGACCACCGTGACGTCGGTGCCGAGCGCGTGGCGAAGCTCCATCCGTGCGCGCGGCATGTGCCAGTCCGCCGTCACCAGCCGCACCGATCGGAAGTCGTGCGCGCGCACCCATTCCGCGGTTTCCTCGGCGTTGGAGCGGGTGTCGACCGCCTCATGCCCCAGGTCGATGCAGCAGGCGAACCAGCGCGGCTCGACCTTGTATTCGACCGCCAGCTCGATCGGGCGCACGTCGGGCGCGGTGCCGCTGATCAGCATCCGCTTCGCCTCGCCCGCCTTGAGCACCGCGATGCCGCGCGCGATCCGGCCGGGGCCGCCGGTCGGCACCACGATCGCGTCGGTCCTTTGCGCGCCGAGCGGGCGGCCGAGCGCGAAGCTGAACAGCGCGAAGCCGAGCAGATAGGCGAGCGCGGCGAGCGCGAACAGGCGGACCAGCCGCTTCACAGCACCTGCCTGAGCGCGCGGACCACCGCGATCCGCGCCGCCGCCATCGCCAGCAGCGCGAACAGCAGCGGCAGCCCGGCGAGCAGCGCCCAGTCGACCGCAGATAGCCCGATCCCGCTGGTCAGCGCCGAATCGAGATCGGCGATGCGCGTGCCGATCACCGCCACCGTCGCCAGCGCGCACACGGTGCCGACCGCGCCGCCGATCAGCGTATCGAGCGCGATGCGGCGCTGGAACAGGCGCGCCACCTGGATGTCGGTCGATCCCAGCATGTGCAGCACCTCGATGGTATCGCGGTGGGTGTCGAGTCCGGCGCGCGCGGTCAAGAGCACGATCGCGGTGGTCGCGCCGGCCATCAGCAGCACCAGCCCACCCGCCAGCCACGCCAGCGACACCACGAAGCTGCGCACCGGCGCCAGCCATGCGGCATTGCGGTCGACCCGCGCCTGCGGGGCGGCGGCGCGCACCCGTCCGGCGACGGCGTCGAACGCGGCATCCCCCGGATCGTGCAGGTCGACGTCGATCATCGCCGGCATCGGCAGGTCGGCGTCGAGCCCGGCATCGCCCAGCCACGGTTCGAGCAGCCGCGCCAGTTCGGCGCGCGGCACCGGCCGCACCGCGCCGACCTCCGGCATCGCGCGCAGCCGGTCGGCGAGCGCGGACACCGCGTCGTCGCGCGCGCCGACCAGCTGCACCGTCAGCCGCCCGGCGAGCTGGCGGTCGAGGCTGCGCGCCGCGCCCATCGTGCCAAGCCCGAGCGCGCCGGCCAGCACGGTGAGGAACAGCATCACCGCCATCACCCAGCTCATCGCCCGCGCACGCCGGCTGTCGTCGAGCAGCCGTTTGCCCGCGCTGATGCCCAGCAGCGTCGCCGGATCGTCCTCGGTCCGATCGGCGACGTCGTTGGTGATGGCCGGGGCGCTCACGATTGCGGCCGTCCGGGCGGAAAGCGCAGGCTGCCGGTCGGATCCAGCACGCGGCCGCCCTCGATCCGCATCATATGCGCATTGGGGATGCGGCTGAGCAGATCGAAATCATGGGTCGCGACCACCACTGTCGTTCCCAGCCGGTTGAGGCTGTCGAACAGGTGGAGCAGGCGTTCGGCCATGTCGGGATCGACGTTGCCGGTCGGTTCGTCGGCGACCAGCATTTCCGGCCGGCCGATCACCGCGCGGGCGATGGCGATGCGCTGCTGCTCCCCGCCCGACAGCGTCGGCGGCTTGGACC
>NZ_DATMGG010000136.1:0-30855 GCF_035555815.1 Sphingomonas sp. | reverse complement strand
CGACGATGACGTGGCTGAACTCGGCGGTGGTGACCTTGCCATCCTTGCCCTTGATCGCCGCCTTGACGCCCGATGCGCTCACGTCGAGCTTGTCGACGCCCGCGCCGGTCAGGATGGTCATGCCCTGTTTCTTCAGCGCCTTCTCCAGATGGGCGGAGATGTCGGCGTCCTCGACCGGCACGACGCGGTCGAGCATCTCGACCACGGTCACTTCGGCGCCCATGTCGTTGTAGAAGCTGGCGAACTCGATCCCGATCGCGCCCGATCCGATCACCAGCAGCTTGCCCGGCATTTCCGGCGGGGTCATCGCGTGGCGATAGGTCCAGATGCGCTTGCCGTCGGCCTTGGCGAACGGCAGGTCGCGCGCACGCGCTCCGGTGGCGACGATGATGTTCTTCGCGGTCAGCTCGGTGATCTTGCCGTCCTTGGTGACGCTGAGCTTGCCCTTGCCCGTCAGCTTGCCGTCGCCCATGTGGACGTCGATCTTGTTCTTCTTCATCAGGTGGGTGACGCCCTGATTGAGCTGCTTGGCCACCCCGCGCGAACGCTTGACCACTGCCTCTAGGTCGGCGGTGATCTTCTCGGCGGCCAGACCATAATCCTTGGCGTGCTGCATGAAGTGGAAGATCTCGGCCGACCGCAGCAGCGCCTTGGTCGGGATGCACCCCCAGTTGAGGCAGATGCCGCCCAGCAGTTCACGCTCGACGATCGCGGTCTTCAGGCCAAGCTGCGCGCCACGGATCGCGGCGACATAGCCACCGGGACCGGAACCGAGGACAATGAGATCGTAGGTGTCAGCCAAGGCAAAGATCCTTCTGCTCCCTCCCCCCTGCTGGGGGAGGGCCGGGGAGAGGGGAAAGCGGCGGGACCGGGTCGATGCCGGTCACGGCGCTTTGGAGAGCGGCGAGGTTCGCGTTCATCACGCTCCCCTCTCCCGGAACGGGAGAGGGGAAAGAAGGTGCCGCGTTCATGCCGCCGGCACCGCGCGCGGCTTTCGCTCATCGTCGATCGCGACGAAGGTGAAATGCGCCTCGGTCACCTTTTGCCGCTCCTCGCCGTGGCGGTCGCGGCGCCAGGCCTCGACGTCGATGGTCATCGAGGTGCGGCCGACACGGACGATCTGGGCATAGACCGACACCTCGTCGCCGACCGACACCGGCGCGTGGAACTGCATCCCGTCCATCGCCACCGTCACCGCCCGCCCCTTTGCCCGCCGCGCGGCGACCAGCCCGGCGGCAAGGTCCATCTGCCCGACCAGCCAGCCGCCGAAGATGTCGCCATAGGCGTTGGCGTCGGCCGGCATCGCGCTGACGCGGATCGCCGGCTCGATCGCGGGGGGCGTGTCGTCGTCGCTCACCGCTGCCGGCCCCGGTCGGCGGTCCAGGCGCGGCGCAGCGGGCCAACGCCCATCGCCACCACCGCCACCGCCGTCGCCCAGCCGACCAGCCGGATCGTCTCGCGCCCGAGCGGGTAGGACCAGGTCGCCACCGCGACGATCAGCGCGGTCGCCATCAGCCCCGCCGCGATGTGGAGCAGCTCGACCAGCGTGCGCACCGGCACCGGCCGTGCCTCAGGCGACCAGCGCCAGCGGCGCTTCGACCAGTTCCTTGAACGCCTTCATCAGCTCGGCACCGTCGGCGCCGTCGATCGCGCGGTGATCAAAGCTGCCGGTCGCCGACATCACCGTCGCCACGCCCAACGCGTCGTCGACAATGTACGGCCGCTTCTCGCCCGCGCCGATCGCCATGATCATCCCCTGCGGCGGGTTGATCACGGCCTCGAACTGCTTGATCCCGTACATGCCCATGTTGGACAGGCTGGCGGTGCCGCCCTGATATTCCTCGGGCTTGAGCTTGTTGTCCTTCGCCCGGCCGGCCAGTTCCTTCATCCGCGTCGAGATCGCGGCGACGCCGATCCCGCCGGCATCGCGGATGATCGGGGTGATGAGGCCCGACGGCGTCGACACCGCCACCGACACGTCGGCGCGCTGGTAGCTGACCAGCTTGTCCCCGGCGAAGGTGACATTGCACTTCGGCACCTCGATCAGCGCGACGCCCAGCGCCTTGATCAGCAGGTCGTTGACCGACAGCTTCACCCCGCGCGGCTCCAGCGCCTTGTTGAGCTCGCCACGCAGCTTGAGCAGCGCGTCGAGGCGGATGTCGACGGTCAGGTAGATGTGCGGGATCGTCTGCTTCGCCTCGGTCAGGCGGCGCGCGATCGTCTTGCGGATGTTGGAGAGCTTTTCCTCGCTGTGCGGGATGCTGTCGTCATACCACACCGCCTTGGCCTCCGCCGGGGCGGCGGCGGGCGCGGCGACGGTCGATGCGGCAGCGGCGGGCGCGGCAGCGCCCGGCGTCGCGCCCTCGACGTCGGCCTTGACGATGCGGCCGCCCGGACCGGACCCGGTCAGCGCGCCCAGATCGATCCCCTTGTCAGCGGCGATGCGGCGAGCGAGCGGGCTGGCCTTGATCCGGTCCCCCGACGCGGCGGGCGCGGCAGCAGCCGCGGCGGGGGCCGCTTTCGTATCGGTGGGCGCTGCGGCCGGCGCCGGCTTGGGCGCATCCTCGACCTTGGCCGGCGCGGGCGCCTTGGCCTCCTCCGGCTTCTTCGCCGGCGCGGCGGAGGCGGAGGAGACATCCTCGCCCTCTTCCGCGATGATCGCGATCACCGTGCCCACCTTCACGCCGTCGGTGCCCTCGGCGACCATGATCTTCGCGATGACGCCTTCGTCGACCGCCTCGAACTCCATCGTCGCCTTGTCGGTCTCGATCTCGGCCATGATGTCGCCGGACTTTACCGAGTCACCTTCCTTGACCAGCCATTTGGCAAGCGTGCCTTCCTCCATCGTCGGGGACAGGGCGGGCATCTTGAGTTCGATCGCCATTGAAATCTTTCTCCTGGGGCGTGCTTCCTTTGCGCCCGTGCCCGTCCGGGTCAAGGCTTGCGCGACGCCATCGGTCGCGCCAGTTATCGGTTTGAGCGGGGGAGAACGGGATATGCGCACCTATCTGGTGGTGGTCGATGACAGCCCGGAGGCGGAGGTCGCGCTGCGCTTTGCCGCGCGGCGCGCGGTCAAGACCGGCGGCGGGGTGCAGATCCTCGCGCTGATTCCCCCGGCCGAGTTCGTGCAATGGGGCGGCGTCCAGGCGACGATCGAGGAGGAGGCGCGGCTCCACGCCGAGGCGCTGGTCGCGGGGGCGGCGGGCACGCTGCTAGACGAATCGGGCGTGGTGCCGTCGATCGTGGTGCGGCAGGGCGACGGGGCGAAGATCGTGCGCGAGATGATCGCCAAGACCCCCGACATCGCCGCGCTGGTGCTGGGCGCGGCCGCGAGCGGCGCGCCGGGGCCGCTGGTCGCGCACTTCGCCGGGGCCGACGCGGGCAAGCTGCCGGTGCCGGTGATGATCATCCCCGGATCGCTGACCACCGAGGCGATCGACCGGCTGAGCTGATCGGGCGAAAGAAAAGGCGATTGTATCCTTTGCAAACACGTCGCTAGGGGCGAGGCAGATCTATCGTTACCGTGGGGGTTGGGAACGGTATCGAAATGACAACCGCTGCCGATATCACAGCCCCTGCCGCCCAAGCATAGCGCTTGGCCCGAAAATCTCGAATGGCTTGAGCGACACAGAAAGCGGTCACGCACAAAAGAGAGACGGTCCAAAAGAGACTCATTCCGGCTTCTCCGACGCGGGCTTCACCTTGGCGATCTTGCGCAACTTCTCATCCCAACGCGCCTCATTCTCGGCTCATGCCGATGCTGAATCAACATTTGGCGCGATATGGAAGCTGCCATCGGCGAGCTCGGCTCGCGGCCGTTGCGGAACGTCGCTCCACCCGGCACCTTGCGCCAATGATCGACGACGAACGTGCCTTGCTGCGAGCGCTCGCTCTGATGTGTGCTCAATACATCGGTAAAGGCGATTGGGTTGACCACGAGTGCATCGGAGCTGGGGAGGAAGCTGTCGAGCTCCTCGTCAAACACGGTATGATCGAACCATCCGGACGAGGCGGCTGCTGGACAGAGGCGGGCGAAGCCCTGATGCGGTAGCGCCACCTTTTATGGGTTCACGGCCTAACAGACCCGCGTAAGGCGAAATGACCAAAGAAAACGGGTCAAAAGAAAACGCCGGGCGCGCCACGTCTCAAAGCGCGCCCGGCGGCCAGACGGGCCGGAAGGGTAACCGGCCCGAAAGCGATCAGCGGCGCACGTATTTGCAGTTGCAGGCCGGCGCCTTCGCCGGGCGCCGCACGACCTTACGATAGGTCCGCACCGGCGCCGCCGCGTAATAATATTCCTTCGTCACGGTGGTGGTGGTCACCGCCGGGATCACCGTCACCGTCGTCACGCTGCCATAGGGGCCGTGCACCACCGTTGTGCGCGGCGCGCCGGCATAACGGTGCGGGTCATGGCCGCCGGTCGCCTGCACCACCTCCGCCGGGGGGGCATAGACCACCGGCGGCGGGGCATAGGCATAGCCGTCACCGGGATGGCCCGGCGCCGGATAGGGCGCGCCATAGGGCGGCGGCGGCGGCGGTGGCGGGCCGCGACGGCGATCGCGGCGGTCCTCCGCCCGATCGATCGCGGTGCCGGCGATCGCGCCCGCCCCGGCGCCGATCAGCGTGCCGGCCAGCTTGTCGCCGCGCCCGGCGATGACGTTGCCGGCGACGCCGCCCAGCACCCCGCCGATCACCGCGCCGCCGACGCCGTCGTCGCGACGCTCGCGCGGCGGTGGCGGCGGCGGATAGGGCGCGCCGGACACGACGCGATCGTCGCGGTCATAGCCGTCCTCGGCATGGACTCGCTCGCCATAGCCGCCGTCGCCATAGCCCTGATCGCCGTAACCGCGATCCCAGTCGATCCCGCTGACGCTGTCATAGACGCGGCCGCCGCCGTCGATCAGCACGGCATCGTCATAATAGCGCGTCCAGCTATAGCCGACCGGCGGCGCGCCGAGCCCGTAATTGCCGAAGTCGCTGATGTAGAAGGTCGGCGCGAACCAGTAGCGGGGCAGCACCCAGCCGCGCGTCGGCGCGCGATAGGCGGCCCAGCCGCCGGGGGCGTAGTTGCCGGCGTACCAGCGCCCGTTGACCTGCCCGCCCCACCGCTGGTTGACGACCGGGCGGTTGCCGCGATTCCAGTTGCCGTGCTGCTGCCAGTTGCGGGGCTGTGCCGGCATGGCGCGCGGCGGGGCGGCGCGCTGGCCGCCAGCGGGGGCCGCGGGCTGCTGCGCCGTCGCGGGCGCGGCGACGGCAAGCGTGGCGATGGCGGCGGTTGCGGCGATCCAATAGGCGCGCATGGCGGGCGACTCCCTGTCGGCGCCCGCTCCCGCGACCGGCGCCATGGTTAAATCCAGCCGCCAGTCTAGCCAATCCCGCGCCGGGACGCGACCGCAATGGGTAGTTAACGCCTGTCCCGTTTAGGGTCAGGCCGCCCGGATCAGGCGAGCCGAGGCGCGAGAAGGCGCACCAGCGCCTCGCACCCGGCGGCGTCGGCGGCGTCGAACCGGTCGGGCGAGGGGCTGTCGAGATCGAGCACGCCGATCAGCACCCCCTGGCTGACGATCGGCACCACCAGTTCGGACCGGCTGGCGGCATCGCAGGCGATATGGCCGGGAAAGGCGAACACGTCGGAAACCAGTTGCGTCTCGCGCGTCGCGGCGGCGGTGCCGCACACCCCCTTCCCCATCGGGATGCGGATGCAGGCGGGCTTGCCCTGGAACGGGCCGAGCACCAGTTCGCCGTCGATGTCGCGGTAGAATCCGGCCCAGTTGAGGTCGGGCAGATATTGCCAGATCAGCGCGGCGGCGTTGGCCATGTTGGCGATGGCGTCCGGCTCGTCGGCGGTCAGCGCATCGAGCGCCGCGGTGAGATCGCGATAGAGCGCGGCCTTGTCGTCGGTGGCGATGGTGAAATCATACATGGGCGCGTCCCTGCGTGCGACTCGATGCCGGGACGATCGATGTGCGGCGTCGTCCCCGCCGGGGCAAGCCCGCCGCCACGAAATCCTGCGTTTTCGCCGTCGGCACGTGGATGTGGTCGCCATGTGGTCGCGCGGTCCATCCTCGACACGGCACGGCCCCGGCTGGCATCCGCGCCGCGCGCTCCCTATCTCTCCTCTGGAATCTCCCGCAGAACGAAGATAGAACAACCGGCATGGCCCTTACCACCATTTCCGTGCGCGGCGCGCGTGAGCACAATCTCAAGAACGTGTCGGTCGATATCCCGCGCGATACGCTGACCGTCATCACCGGCCTGTCCGGCTCGGGCAAGTCCAGCCTCGCGTTCGACACCATCTATGCCGAGGGGCAGCGCCGCTACGTCGAATCGCTGTCGGCCTACGCCCGCCAGTTCCTCGAACTGATGCAGAAGCCCGACGTCGACCATATCGAGGGCCTGTCCCCCGCCATCTCGATCGAGCAGAAGACCACCAGCCGCAATCCGCGCTCGACCGTGGCGACCGTCACCGAGATCTATGATTACATGCGCCTGCTGTGGGCGCGGGTCGGCGTGCCCTATTCCCCCGCCACCGGCCTGCCGATCAGCGCGCAGACCGTCAGCCAGATGGTCGACCGGGTGATGGCGCTGCCGGAGGGGACGCGGCTCTACCTGCTTGCGCCGGTCGTGCGCGGGCGCAAGGGCGAGTATCGCAAGGAACTGGCCGAGTGGCAGAAGGCTGGCTTCCAGCGCGTCCGCATTGACGGCGAGCTCTACGCGATCGACGAGGCGCCGGCGCTCGACAAGAAGTACAAGCACGATATCGAGGTGGTGGTCGATCGCCTGGTGGTGAACGCCGACATCGCGTCGCGCCTGGCCGACAGCTTCGAAACCGCGCTTAAGCTGGCCGAGGGCCTCGCCTATGTCGACCTCGCCGACGGCGTCGTACCGGGGCGCGAGGATGAGGTGAGCGACGGCGGCGCGATGAGGGGCGCCGGCGTGCCCGCGAACCGCATCGTCTTTTCAGAGAAATTCGCCTGCCCGGTCAGCGGCTTCACCATCCCGGAGATCGAGCCGCGCCTGTTCAGCTTCAACGCGCCGCAGGGCGCGTGCCCGGCGTGCGACGGGCTGGGCGAGAAACTGGTGTTCGACGAGGATCTGGTCGTCCCCAACCACGCGCTCAGCATCAAGAAGGGCGCGATCGTCCCCTGGGCGAAATCCAACCCGCCCTCCCCCTATTACATGCAGGTGCTGGGCAGCCTCGCGCGCGAATTCGGCTTCAGCCTCGACACGGCGTGGGAGGATCTGCCGGGCGAGGTGAAGCTGGTCGTCCTCCACGGCACCGGCGGCCGCCCGGTCACCCTCACCTTCATCGACGGCAAGAAGAGCTACGACGTCAAGAAGCCGTTCGAGGGGGTGATCGGCAACCTCAACCGCCGGATGCTCGCGACCGAGAGCGCGTGGATGCGCGAGGAGCTGTCCAAATACCAGTCCTCGCAACCATGCGAGACCTGCCACGGCGCCCGCCTCAAGCCGGAGGCGCTGGCGGTCAAGATCGCCGGGCAGGATATCAGCCACGCCACCCGCCTGTCCGTGGTCGACGCGCTGGCATGGTTCGCCGCGCTGCCCACCGGCCTGACCGACCAGCAGCGCCAGATCGCCGAGCGCATCCTCAAGGAAATTCTCGAGCGGCTGGGCTTCCTCAACAACGTCGGGCTCGACTACCTCAATCTCGACCGCACCTCGGGAACCCTGTCCGGCGGTGAGAGCCAGCGCATCCGCCTCGCCTCGCAGATCGGCAGCGGGCTGTCCGGCGTGCTCTATGTCCTCGATGAACCGTCGATCGGCCTGCATCAGCGCGACAACGACATGCTGCTCGCCACGCTGCGCCGGCTGCGCGATCTCGGCAACACCGTGCTGGTGGTCGAACATGATGAGGATGCGATCCGCACCGCCGACTATGTCATCGACATGGGGCCGGGCGCGGGCGTCCACGGCGGCGAAGTCGTCGCGCACGGCACGCTGGCGGAGGTGCTGGCCACCCCCGGCAGCATCACCGCCGATTACCTGAACGGCACCCGCGCCGTCCCCGTGCCCGCGGAGCGGCGGCAGGGCAACGGGCGCAAGCTCACCGTCCGCGGCGCCACCGCCAACAATCTGCGCGGGGTCACCGCGTCGATCCCGCTCGGCACCTTCACCTGCATCACCGGCGTGTCCGGCTCGGGCAAGTCGAGCTTCACCATCGACACGCTCTACGCCGCCGCCGCGCGCCAGCTCAACGGCGCGCGGATGCTCGCGGGCAAGCATGACAAGATCACCGGGCTCCAGCATCTCGACAAGGTGATCGACATCGATCAGTCGCCGATCGGCCGCACCCCGCGATCGAACCCGGCGACCTACACCGGCGCCTTCACCCAGATCCGCGACTGGTTCGCCGGCCTGCCGGAGGCGCAGGCGCGCGGCTACAAGCCCGGGCGCTTTTCGTTCAACGTCAAGGGTGGCCGGTGCGAGGCGTGCCAGGGCGACGGCGTGCTCAAGATCGAGATGCACTTCCTCCCCGACGTCTACGTCACCTGCGACGTCTGCCACGGCGCGCGCTACAACCGTGAGACGCTGGAGGTGAAGTTCAAGGGGAAGAGCATCGCCGACGTGCTCGACATGACGGTCGAGGACGCGGTCGAGTTCTTCAAGGCGGTGCCGCCGATCCGCGACAAGATGGCGATGCTGGCGGAGGTCGGCCTCGGCTACGTCAAGGTCGGACAACAGGCGACCACCCTGTCCGGCGGCGAGGCGCAGCGCGTCAAGCTGGCCAAGGAACTCAGCCGCCGCGCCACCGGCAACACGCTCTACATCCTCGACGAGCCGACGACCGGCCTCCATTTCGAGGATGTGCGCAAGCTGCTGGAAGTGCTCCACGCGCTGGTCGAACAGGGCAACACCGTGGTGGTGATCGAACACAACCTCGACGTCATCAAGACGGCGGACTGGGTGCTCGACCTCGGCCCGGAAGGCGGCGTCAAGGGCGGCGAGATCGTCGCGGAAGGGACGCCGGAGGATGTGGCGAAGACGGCGGGGAGCTTTACGGGGCGGTATCTGGCGCCGTTGCTGAAACAGCAACCCGTGGGCGAGCCTGCCCTGAAGGAAGCCGACGCGGATGCGGATACAAGCAGGGAGATCAAAAAACGAGGAGGCCGGATGCGCTGATCTCCACGGGGATATTCGGAGACATTGATCGGGCGGACTGGGGCGGGCGGTAACCGCTCGCACTCGCCGCGACAAAACTGTCCCTGCGTTCTGCTTAAATGCGACTATGCATCATACTTTCCGTCACTCAGCCGCCTCCACCCACTTCTCCGCGCGCTCCTGTCGCGAATTGTGGGCATAGGTCTCCCAACCGATCTCATAGTCCTCAGCCTGGTTTCCCCAGGCAGTCCACCCCTTCCGCGCCCCGCGCGCGAACAATTCCAGTCGCGGCCCCGGCGAGCACGCCTCGACTATATCGTAGAACTCATCGGGTTTGCGGCTGTGCTCACGCTTGCGCGTGCCAAGCAAATTTACCTGCCTCCGTCCCGGCGCCAGCGTCCGCGCGTTCTTGCCTCGGATGCCGAACAGGCACAATTCGGTGACATTGCGGAAATAAAAGCCGACACCGCGCCCATCCGATCCGCCGTCCTTGCGCACCTTGTGCCAGACGAGGTTCGATTTATACTCGAACCCCCATGCCTTCAGCACGGCCAGTCCGTCAGGCAAGAGCGCATTTGGCACCCAGAGATAGAGATGCGCAGGGTCTGCGGCCGCGCTCTCGACAGGTATCGAGCAAATTTCGTCGAGACTCATCGTGCCGTAGCGCGACAGCCGGTGATGCTCGGGCGCCATCTTGCCGGTACGGTTGGTAAAGCGCCACGGAGGATCGGCAAGAATCGTCGCAAAACGGCGCCCGCGCGCCGCGTGTGCAAAATCAAGCGCCGCATCGATCGTCATGGTCGTACCTTTTCAATGCATTCCGGCCGAATACCGATCGCCAGCACCGGACAACTGCCGTTGCGACCGGCGTTCAGTCGATAGAGCAGCTTTCCCATCCATGTCGTGGACGCGCCATACTTCGCCATCAGCCCCATCTCGCGGAAAACATCGTTCAACGACGCGCTACGCGTCAGTAGCACCCCGACGTCAATGACCCCGCACTGGCTGAACGCGCTCATCGCGTACAGATCGCGGTCGAACGTCTGATCCTTGCTGTTCCATTCGAGATCGAACGCCACTCTGCCCTTTACATAATCGACCTTGTGACCGTCGAGAAATCGCGCCTTGGTGAGTTCACGGGACATCTTCGTCGTCACCGCTTTGCCACGTGCGTTTACCCCGGCTTCGCGCCATAACAATTTGACCAACAGGTCCGCTTGAATGGTCGTTTCATGCCAGCCATGCGGCCGCAGCAACGTCGAGAATGCTTTGGGAATTTCGGATTCGTTTCCGCCCGCCTTGGCGATGATGTCGCGAGTGAGCTTGAATCCGCGTAGCGCATCCATAAGTTCGCCAAATTCCACCGGATGCGCCTCCGACAAGATCAACGCCGCATTGCGGTAAGAAAAAACCTCATAGCGGGCGAGCACATCGGCCGGGACGTAGCGGGCGACGAAATCTGCAGGATCACCGACGTCACTCGGCGCATCCGCGGTATCACCGTTCTCCACATCGCCTGGATTCAGAGGATCATCTTCATTCATCGTTGAGCACCATGGCCACCGGGCTCCATCCGGTCAACATCAGAACAAAAAAAGAACTTTCCGACACACGCGCGCCCAGCAACTGGAGCGCGCTTTTTCAGCACATGGCGGACGCCGCGCTCGTCCGGGGCATTCCGCCGCCCACCGGATACGCCGCCCGATTGCAATTTCGCGGGCTTTTCCCTATATCTACGCTGCTACAGTCGCAAATCGACGGTCTTCGGCGCTTTGCGGCACCTTCTTCCTTCTTTCCCTGCCTCCGCAGCCAGAGGTCCGTCCGCACTTGGACGTACCGCATACGAAGAAGGAAAATACCATGAGCATCACCGGAACCGTCAAGTTCTTCAACGCCGACAAGGGCTATGGCTTCATCGCCCCGGAAGACGGCGGCCAGGACGCGTTCGTCCACATCACCGCGGTCGAGCGCGCCGGCCTGCGCACGCTCAACCAGAACCAGCGCGTCAGCTACGAGCTGGAGCAGGACAAGCGCGGCAAGATGAGCGCCGTCAACCTGCAGGCGCAGGATTGATGATCGCCGGGGTGGCCGGCCCGCCGGAAACGGCGCCGGCCGGCCACCCCGACTTCGCCGCCTTCCCGCCCGCCCCCGTACCCGTACCCGTCAAGGAGCCGCCCATGGCCTATGATGCCGTCTATTACCGGGGCCAGGCCGCCCGAGCCCAGGCAGAGGCCGACGCCGCCACGCTGGACAATGTCCGCGATCGCGCGCTGCGTTCGGTCGCCGCGTTCGAGGCGATGGCGGTCAATATCGAGCGCGTCGCCCGGCGCCGCGCCGAACGGGAGGCCAGCGGCGGAGAATATGCCGGCCGCGCCACCCCCGTTCCCAACGTTCACAAGGATCTTGTTTGACTTACTCCGAATTCACCTATCGACAGCTTCCCACCGGTCCGCGCCCTTCGCGCGATCCTTTCCAGACCCCGCCGGCCCGCTCGCCCCGCTCCCGCGGCGCGGAGGCCCGCCGCCAGTCCGCCATCGCCTATCTCGCCGCGCTGGAAGTGCTCGGCTGATCCGCCATCGATACCATGCAACCTAATCGCGTGTTGGGCGTTCGCTGCATACCCGTAACGAAAATAGGGAGGATGGTCATGCGTGCGTTGACACTCGGACTGGTCGCCACCGCGACCCTGCTTACCGCCTGCGGTGAATATGACAGCGGCCGGCCCGGCTATGCCGGCGATCGCAACTGGCAGCGGTACGACTGGAACCGGCCCGATCCCAGCTACAACGGCTATTACGCCAATCGTTATTATCGCGACGACCAACGCTACCGCGAGCGTCGCCTCGGCCGCAACGACCGCATCTATGCTGGTGAGGACGGCCGCTATTACTGCCGCCGTTCGGACGGCTCGACCGGGCTGATCGTCGGCGGCATCGCCGGCGGCGCGCTGGGCGCGATCATCGCGCCGGGCCGGTCGTCGGTGCTCGGTGCGCTGATCGGCGGTGCCGCCGGTGCAGCGGCGGGCACCGCGATCGACCGCGACAACGTCCGCTGCCGCTAAGGCCCGGAACCCATTCGGGTCCGGCGAACGATGACACGAAACCTGCGCTCCGGCCTCTCCGGCGCGGCCCTTGGGGCCGGGCTGGTAGGGGTCGGGGCGCTGGCGTTCGGCTGGTGGCGCCGCAACGCGACCGGCGGTATCTTCGGCACGCCGCTTCCAGCGGAGGCGGAGGCCGGAGCAGAGGATCGTGCCACAACCCCTTCATCGCCCAAGGATCATGCGCCATGACGACACGCACCGCGACCGCCCGCTACGAAGGCTTCGGCAAGGACGGCAAGGGCCAGCTCACGTCGACCTCTGGCGTGCTGGAGGCGACGCCCTACGGCTTCAACACCCGCTTCGGCGATGAAAAGGGCACCAACCCGGAGGAGCTGATCGCCGCCGCCCATGCCGGCTGCTTCACCATGGCGCTCAGCTTCGCGCTGGCCCGCGCCGGCTACAGCGACGGCAGCCTGGAGACAAAGGCTTCGGTCAAGCTCGAACAGGACGGCGCCGGTTTCACGATCACGCGCTCCGACCTTGATCTGACGGCCAGCGTGCCGGGCATCGACGCCGACGAATTCGCCCGGCTGGCCGCCGATGCGGAGGCCAATTGCCCGGTGTCGAAGCTGTTGAAGGCAGAAATCACCCTCACCCACCGGCTGACCTGATCCGACGCGGGCGGAAGGTTCGGGATCTGATCGCGATGCCCAACACCGCATCGGGGAAGAAGAAGAAGGCCAGCCGTTCGATCGGATGATGATCCGACCCATCGACCGGATAATCGCCAAAACACCCCTTCGTTCACCCGCGCCGACGATCGGGCATCGGCGCGGGCGAAGCGGGGATCAGGCCGGGTCGGTGTCGTCGGCGCCCTCGTCGCCGTCGTCCTCTTCGGCTTCGTCATCAATGTCGTCGTCCTCAAGGCCGCCATCCTCGGCGACATCGACTTCGTCGCTGTCGATCCCGGCGGCGGCAACGGCGTCGTCCTGGTCGAGGGCGGGCTGATCGGGGGTCTGGTCGTCCTGCATGTGCGTGCTCCCGTGGCTGCGCACCGAAGAGTCGGCGCGCCCACCCAGTCCAGCGCCGAATTGCGACGCCGCGAAGTCACGCGGCTCCAATTTGCGACGGAAGGCAGCAGTTGCGACGAACCGCCTCGGGAAGGTCGAAAAGGCGCCGCCTTCGTCAGCGTGGCTGAGCCGGCGATGGCGAATAACGGCGGATCGGCGGGTGCAGCGCGGCAGCGCGGTGAGCCGGGCCAGCGCAGCCACGGTTCCGGCCCCTGTCTTGCTGGAGCACCGGGATCGAGACGCTCAGCCCGAAACGCAAATGGGGGCCGGCATCGCTGCCAGCCCCCGGTCGCCGGACGTCAGTCGCGGGGTGTCGCAACCTGGTCGGCGGCTGGTTCCACCCGCGCCGGCAAGGGCGGCGGGCTTCGCCGTTTCGGTCACCGGGGCCGGGGACGGCGGTTCGCGGGAAACGCCTCCATCCGGCCTCGGCGGCCAGCGGCATCGAAGCCAGGCTTCGTCGCCGTCGGTCGATGGCCGTTCGCCTGCTTCCCGAAGGAGGCCGCCACATTCATCGACCTCGATGCCGGATCGCTCCGCCATCGTTCGTCTCCGGTTCGTCATGGCCTTCCGAAGAAGGCACTTCCGATCCTTCGACCCGGTACCGGATCGCTCCGCCGCCGTTCGCCTCCGGCTCGTCAACACCTCCCGAAGAAGCCATTTCCGATCCATCAGCCCAGCACCGGATCGCTCCGCCGCCGTTCGCCTCCGGCTCGTCACCACCTCCCGAAGAAGGCACTTCTGATCCATCAGCCCGGCACCGGATCGCTCCGCCGCCGTTCGCCTCCGGTTCGTCACCACCTCCCGAAGAAGGCACTTCCGATCCATCAGCCCAGCGCCGGATCGCTCCGCCGCCGTTCGACCTTCGCTGTTCGTCCAACTCCTCCGAAAAGAAGCTGGCGCCACATCGCCGATCTTCGCCCGACGCCTGCCAGAAGCAGCCGCCCGCCTTGGTTCGTCCGCCCGGCCCGCCTCCGCCTCGCAAGCGAGTCGATGGCGGCTCAAACGGTCATCCCGCAACGTCCATGACGCGGTTTCCCGAAGGCACCTGCGCCAATCCGACGAGCAAGTCTTTGATCCTTCACCAGTTTCCCGACAATCTCTCATCGTCTTGCAGGACTGATGCTGTCACGCGCGGCGAGTCGCGCCAAGCACGATCATCGACCGCGCGGCTGTGGATAACGTGGATCACGAGAATAACCGGCCGCCGGCGAATCGCCGCGTCGGCAGGCCCCGCCCCGATAGCGGCACAGGCGGCGCCGCGCCACCCCACCCCCGATCGGGCTCGTTGTGTCAGGTTCATGCAACCGCGCGCATCCTTGTGACGTTACCGGATCATCTAGACATGTTTTGAGGGAGTTCAGTCATGCGTAACTTGATGCTCGCGATCGGCGCCGCCGCGCTGGTCGTCCCCGCCGCGACGGTCGTGCCGGTGTCGCTCGGCACCTCCTACGGCAAGGCCGACGCCCAACAGCACAAGCGCTACAAGTACCGCGAATGGCGCGGTCGTGACGGACGGACCTATTGCCGCAAGGCGGACGGCACCACCGGTTTGATCGTCGGCGGCGTCGCCGGGGCGCTCCTGGGCCGCACCGTGGATACGCGCGGCGACCGTACGCTCGGCACGGTGCTCGGCGCGGGCGCCGGCGCATTGGCCGGCCGCGAGATCGACCGGGGCGGCAGCAAGCGCCGCTGCCGCTGATCCCGGCGTCCGCCGCGGGGCCGATTGGGCCCCGGCCAACCACCATAGGACGGAATTAACGCCATCCAATCGCCGCGTGGCGGATTTAAGTCCGGCCAACCGCCGCAAGGCCAACCGCCGCAAGGCGGAATTAACTCCGGCAGGGTAGGATTCGGGCCATGCTCCGTGTGCTTACCCTGTCGACGCTGTTCCCCGACGCCGCCCGGCCGAATTTCGGCATCTTTGTCCAGCGCCAGACGCAGGGGCTGGCGGCGTCGCCGGGGGTCGATCTGCGGGTGATCGCCCCGGTCGGCCTGCCCCCCTTTCCGCTCGATCGGCTGGCGCATTATCGCGAGCGCGCGGGGTTGCCGGCGGCGGAGCTGTGGCAGGGTCTGGAAGTCCGCCGGCCGCGCTTCACCGTCGTGCCGGGCACCGGCGGGCGGTTCCACGCCGGGGCGCTGGTCCGCCGGTTGACGCCGCTGCTGAACGAACTGCGCACGCGCTTTCCGTTCGATGTGATCGATGCCGAATTCTTTTTTCCAGACGGACCCGCCGCGGTCGCGCTCGGGCGGCGGCTGGGGGTGCCGGTGTCGATCAAGGCGCGCGGTGCCGACATCCACCATTGGGGCCATGCCGGCGCCACCGCCGCGCAGGTTATCGACGCCGGGCGCCGCGCCGACGGGTTGCTGGCGGTATCGGACGCGCTGCGCGCCGACATGGCCGCGCTGGGCATCCCGGCGGAAAAGATCGCGGTCCACCGCACCGGCATCGACCGCACCCGCTTTCACCCACGGCCGCGCGCGGCGGAGAAGGCGCGGCTGGGGGTCCAAGGGCCGCTGGTGCTGTCGGTCGGCGCGCTGATCCCGCGCAAGGGGCATGACGTGGTGATCGACGCGGTGGCCCGCCTGCCCGGCATCACCCTGCTGATCGCCGGCGACGGACCCGAACGGTCCGCGCTTGCCGCGCGGATCGCGGCGGCGGGGATCACGGATCGCGCGCGGCTGCTGGGCGCGGTCCCGCACGACGATCTGCCCGCGCTGTTCGCCGCCGCCGACGTCATGGCGCTGGCCTCGTCGTCGGAGGGCCTCGCCAACGCCTGGGTCGAGGCGCTGGCCAGCGGCACCCCGATCGTCATCACGCCGGCCGGCGGCGCGGCGGAGACGGTCAATCGCGCCGCCGCCGGCCGCATCGCCGACCGCACGCCGGAGGCGTTCGCCAGCGCGATCGCCGAAATCCTGCTGGCGCCCCCCGATCCGATCGAAGTCGCCGCCGCCGCGCAGCGCTTCAGCTGGGAAGCCAACGCCGCGCAGCTGCGCGATCACCTGACCGGGCTGGTGGCGGCGCGCGCCGGGGTCGGCTAAATATCCACCGTCCCCCCGCCGCAGGCCGCCTGACGGTTACGAAAGGCCGTCATCCCCCCAGCGGATACAGCGCCCCGACGATCCACCGCCCTTCGGCGCGCAGCACGCTCCACGCGCGCGCGGCGGCGCGGCTGTCCATCGCCTCGACGCCGATCCCGCGCGCCTCCACCGCCGCGATGAAGGCGGGCGACGGGCGCACCAGCGCGTCGCCGGTGCCCAGCAGCAGGAATTCGGGCGGCGGATCCAGCGCCAGCACCGGCGCGACATCGTCCTCCGCCAGCACGTCCAGCGCGGGCGGGGTCCACCCGTCGGCGCGCTGCGGAGTGATCAGCAGCGCGCGATAGATGTTGTCGTCGATGCGAAACCCGCCGCGCGCGAAGCCGGAGATCACCGGCCCCGGCGCCACCGGATTGCGGTCGATCTTCACCGCGCCGGCCTCACGGCCGTTCGGCGACGCGCTCGGCCTTGCCCTCGTTCGCGCCCGGCGGCTGCGCGCGCAGCCCCAGCGTGATCAGCAGCGACGAAGAGACGTAGATCGACGAATAGGTGCCGACGATGATGCCCAGCGTCATCGCCGCGGTGAAGCCGCGCAGCACGTGCCCGCCCAGCAGCAGCAGCGCACCCAGCGCCAGCAGGATCGTCACCGACGTCATCACCGTGCGCGGCAGCGTCTCGTTGACCGACAGGTCGACGATGTCGCTCATGTTCATGCTGCGGTATTTGCGCATGTTCTCGCGGATACGGTCGTCGATGACGATCTTGTCGTTGATCGAATAGCCGATGATCGTCAGCACCGCCGCGATGATCGTCAGGTCGAACTCCATCTGGGTCAGCGCGAAGAACCCCAGCGTCATCAGCAGATCGTGCAGGATCGCGACGAAGGTCGACACGCCGAACTGCCATTCGAAGCGGAAGATCGCGAACAGCGAGATGCCGATCATCGCCAGCACCACCGCCAGGATGCCGTTGCGCACCAGCTCGCCCGATACCTTGCCCGACACCGTCGAGTAGCGGCTGAACTTGGCGCCGGGGAATTCCTTGGCCAGCGCGGTTTCCACCGTGCGGACGACGCGGTTGGTGGCGCCTTCGTCGGCGCCCTCCTGCACCGGCAGGCGGATCGTCACCAGCTTCGGATCGCCGAACTGCTGGAGCGTCGAGGTGCCGACACCGAGCTTGTCGATCGTCGCGCGCACCTGGTCGAGCGGCGGCGGCGATGGAAACCGCTCCTCGATCATCAGCCCGCCGACGAAATCGACGCCGAAGTTGAGGTGCTTGACCGCGACCAGCGCGACGCAGGCGATCGACAGCGCGAGCGTCAGCCCGAACGCCCAGAAGCGCAGCCGGACAAAGCCGATGTTGGTGTGATCGGGAACGATCTTGAGGAGGCGCATGGTGTCCGGTGCCTCAGATATTGATGTCGGTCGGGCGGTTCTTGCGAATCCACAGCGCGACCATCATGCGGGTGAAAGTAACGGCGGTGAACACCGATGTGGCGATACCGATCAGCAGCACGACCGCGAAGCCCTTGACCGGACCCGAACCGAGCAGCAGCATGATCACGCCCGAAATCGCGTGGGTCATGTTCGCCTCGAAGATGGTGCGGCTGGCTTCCTTGTAGCCCAGCTCGACCGCCTGGACGACGCCGCGCCCGCGCCGCCGTTCCTCGCGGATACGCTCGTTGATCAGCACGTTGGCGTCGACCGCCGTGCCGATCGTCAGCACGAACCCGGCGATGCCCGGCAGCGTCAACGTGCCGTTGATCACCGCCATCGCGCCCAGGATGACGAAGATGTTGATGATCACCGCCAGGTTCGCATAGACGCCGAACCGGCCATAGGTGACCAGCATGAACGCGATCACCGCCGCCGCCGCGACGGCCGACGCCAGGATGCCCGCGCGGATCGAATCGGCGCCCAGGTCGGGGCCGACGGTGCTTTCGTCGACCACCTTCAGCGCGACCGGCAGCTTGCCCGAACGCAGCGCGATCGCCAGCTCGTTCGCCGACGCGACGGTGAAGCCGCCGCTGATCGACGCGCGGCCGCCCATGATCGGCTCGTTGATGTTGGGGGCGGAGATCACCTGGTTGTCGACGATGATCGCAAAGGGACGGCCGGTATTTTCCTGCGTCACCCGCGCGAAGCGGCGGCCGCCCTCCCCGTTGAAGGTGATGCCCACCATCGGGCTGCCGTTCTGCGGATCGAATTCCTGCCGCGCGTCGGCGAGCTGGTCGCCGGAGATGATCGTCGCGCGCTTCAGCGCGATCTTGCGCGCCGGATCGTCGGCGAACGGCAGGATCACGTCGCCGACCGGGGCAACGCCGGCGTCGACCTGGCGCTGGTCGGCATCGACGTCGACCAGCTTGAACTCCAGCCGCGCGGTCTTGCCGAGCAAGTCCTTCAGCGCCTGCGGATCCTGCAGACCCGGCACCTGCACGACAATGCGGTCGGTGCCCTGGCGGATGATCGTCGGCTCGCGCGTGCCCAGCTCGTCGATGCGGCGGCGCACGACTTCGGTGGCGTCGCCCATCGCGGTGTCGATCGCCTGGGTCAGCCCCGCCTTGGTCGGGGTCAGTTCGAACCGGGTCGAATCGACGACCTGGATGTCCCATTCGCGTTGTCCGGTCAGCCCGGCACCGCTGCCGGTGATGCCCAGCAGCTTTTCGCGCGCGGCATCCACCTGCGCGACGTCGCGCACCATGAAGCTCAGCTTGCCGTCGCGTCCCGAAATGTCACCGATCGCGATACGCGGGGTGCCGCGCCGCATTTCGGTGGCAACCTGCTCGCGCATGTTCTCGATCCGCGCGGCGGCGACGTCGTTGGTGTCGGCCTCGAGCAGGATATAGCTGCCCCCGGCCAGATCGAGGCCCAGGTTGATGCGCGGCAGGTGGATCGGCGACTGGTTGGTGATTCGTTCGGGCAGCAGGCTCGGCACCGCCAGCAGCACCGCGACCAGCAACACGCCGATGATGCTGAAGACCTTCCAGCGGGGAAAGTCGAGCATCAGTCGTTCGCTGGCTTGCCGCCGCCCAGCGGCGTGACCTCGGCGATCGTCGCCTTGACGACGCGGACCTTGACGGTCGGCGCGATCTCGACCTCGACGAAGCGATCCTCGACCTTGGTGACCTTCCCCGCGACGCCGCCGGCGGTGATCACCTGATCGCCCTTCTTCACCGCTTCCACCGCGCTTTGCAGCGTGCGCATCCGCCGCTGCTGCGGGCGGATCATCAGGAAGTAGAAGGCGATGAAGATCAGGACGAGCGGCGCCATCGAGATGATGGTCGCCATCCCGCTATCGGCGGGCGCGGCGCCTGCGACCTGGGCATAAGCTGGAGGAATCAACATGGCTCTCGCAATGAATGTGGGGCCGGCGGGCTTTGGATCGCCCGGACATATCCGGCGCCCGCTAACACTGTAACGACTGTCGTGCAACGGCGACGCTTGCATCGCGGCCCGGCGCGGCCTAGAGGGCGCCCCCTCGGGCCTTCCCGCAAGGTCCGCCGGTCGGGGCGTAGCGCAGCCTGGTAGCGCATCACACTGGGGGTGTGGGGGTCGCAGGTTCGAATCCTGTCGCCCCGACCAAATTTTCCGCGGCGCATCGGCTGGCCGCCGCCCGCAGCCGCCGGGCTAAATATCGGCACCGCTGGACATTATCGCCCGCCGCGATTATATACCGCCCGTTATGGAAAGCCTCACCGCTGCCCCTGCGGCTGCACCGCTCAAGGGGCGCCCTCGCGAATTCTGTGTCGACCAGGCGCTGGCCGCGGCGCTGCGCGTGTTCTGGAGCAAGGGCTATGAAGGCGCCTCGCTGACCGATCTCACCGCCGCGATGGGGATCACCCGCCCCAGCCTCTACGCCGCGTTCGGCAACAAGGAGTCGTTGTTCCGCAAGGCGCTCGACCTCTATCAGTGCGAGAAGATGGCCTATGTCGGCCATGCGCTGGAACGCCCGACCGCGCGCGCCGTCGCCGAACATCTGCTGCGCGGCAGCATGGAGAACGCCACCGCGACCAGCGAGCCCCACGGCTGTCTGGGCGTGATCACCTCGGTCGCCTGCGGGCCGGAGGCCGAATCGATCCGCGAGGAGGTGCTGGAACGCAGCAAGGTCGCCAAGGACGCGCTGATCGACCGGATGGAACGCGCCAAGAACGAAGGCGACCTGCCCGCGCATATCGACGTCGAGGGGCTGACCAGTTACCTCTACGCGATCATGCAGGGCATGGCGGTGCAGGCCGGTTCGGGCGCCACCCGCGCCGAGCTGGAACGGCTGATCGACACCAGCCTGGCGATGTGGCCGTCGCGGTAGAGCCGGTCGACCTTCAATCGGCAGCGATCCCTATGCGGTGCCATCCCCGCGAAAGGCAGATCCAGAGCCACTATCGGCGCCCCCTGCGGTACCGGATCGCGGATCAAGTACGGGATTGCCCTAAAGGCGGACGCACTGGCCGCTGACATTGGCGAATGTCGATACGCGCCGGAATTCCCCCCTCGACAAAAAAGATATCGAGCGGTACAAAAAGCCATTGACGCATTGCAGCGGAGTTTCTATACTGCTCGGTATAGAACGTGGAGTCGCCCCACTGGCCGACCCCGCGACCCAAAGGAACCCGCAATGCGTCATTGCCCCCTTCTTGCGGTTCGCGCCGGTCCCTGACGTCCGGCGGCGACGCTAACACGACATACGACGGCTGATGATCCGGCGCGGGCGCTCCCCGCCGCACGGCGTGCCATGCCGATCGCAAATATGAGGAAACCTGCCGCCGGCTCTGCCTGCGACACGGGACGCGTGCGTGTGTGCGCCGCCCGGAAACAGAGGGAATTGCATCATGGCCTATCTGGCTTTCGCCGACGCTCCCGGCACCACCCGTTTCGCCCCCACGGCGTTCGAACGGCTCGCCCTCGATCCCGGCGTGACCGATCCGGCCGCGCGCCGGACGGGCTTCTCCGCGCTCGAATGGTCGGTTGTGGCGATCGCCGAGCGCGACAAGCTGTCGACGCTGCGCACCCCCGGCCGCGTCGCGGTCGCGCTCGGCACGCTGTTCGGTGACAAACCCAATCCGCAGCTCGCCGACACCCGGCTGGAGGCGCTGCGCCGCATCGCGGTGCTCAGCTGGCACTTCGGCTACACCATCCCCGGCGACGACGTCCGCGCCTTCGTCGAGGCGGGCTACACCCTCGACCAGTATGAAACGCTGGTCGACAGCATCAGCGCCGGCCGCGCCGCGCGCAACGGAAAGGCGCGTCGATGAACATGGTCACTCCGATCGCGGTCGCCGAGGGCGAGCCGCTGCCGACGCGCCGGCGCCTCGCCGATCGCCCGCTGTGGCAGAAATTGGGGCTGGTCGCCGTGCCGGTGCTGGCCGTCGGCATCGGCGCTAACAGCTTCCTCCATCAGGCACCCGCCGTCGCCGCGCCGCCGCCACCCACCGTCACCGTCGCCGCGCCGCTGGTGCGTGAGGTCAACGAGTGGGACGAATATGTCGGCCGGTTCGAGCCGAGCCGCAGCGTCGAGGTGCGCCCGCGCGTCTCCGGCGCGGTCACCGCGGTCCACTTCACCGACGGCGCGGTGGTGCAAAAGGGCCAGCTGCTGTTCACCATCGATCCGCGCCCGTTCGTCGCCGCGCTGGCGGAGGCGCGCGCCGGGGTCGCCAGCGCGGCGAGCGACCTCGCGCTGGCCGAGGCCGATCTCGGCCGCGCCAACCGCCTGCTGGCGGAGGACGCGGTGTCGAAGAGCGACGTCGATCGCCTCAACGCCCGCGTCCGCGCCGCGCGCGCCGCGCTCGCCGGTGCGCAGGCCCGCGTCCAGAGCCGCGTGCTCGACGTCGAGTTCACCCAGGTCCGCGCCCCGATCGGCGGCCGCATCTCGGATCGCAAGGTCGATCCGGGCAACCTCGTCTCGTCCAGCGACGGCGGCGGCACGCTGCTGACCTCGATCAACGCGCTCGACCCGATCTATTTCAGCTTCGACAGTTCGGAGGCGCTGTTCCTCAAGACCCGCCGCGCGCGCGAAGCAGGCGCCAGCGCCTCCCCGGTCGAAGTGCGCCTTCAGGATGAGACCAGCTACCGCTGGCAGGGCCGGCTCGACTTCACCGACAACGGGCTCGATCCCAGATCGGGCACGATCCGCGGCCGCGCGGTGCTCGCCAATCCGGGGATGTTCCTCACCCCCGGCATGTTCGGCAACATGCGGCTCGCCAGCGGCGGCACCACCCGCGCGATGATGGTGCCCGACGTCGCGATCCAGACCGATCAGGCGCGCAAGCAGGTGTTCACCGTCGCCGCCGACGGCACGGTCGCGGTCAAGCCGGTGGTGCTCGGCCCGGTGGTCGACGGCCTGCGCATCGTCCGCTCCGGCCTCGCGCCGAACGACCGCGTCGTCATCAGCGGCGTCCAGATGGCGATGCCGGGCAGCAAGGTCGGCACCAAGCCGGGGAAGATCGCCCCGGTCGCGCCCGGCACCGCCCCCACGGTCGAAACGCCCGTGGTCGGCCAGGCGACCTTCGCAACGCGGTAGCGCCGTCCCCTCCCCGTCCGTGCTGAGCCTGTCGAAGCACCGCCCTTTCTTCCCTTGAAGAACGGCCGTTCGACAAGCTCGGGGCGAACGATGGAGAGCATTGGATCCCTTTTTTTTCATCGCCCCCACCGGCGAGGAGACCAGTCATGCGCCTGTCGCGCTTCTTCATCAGCCGGCCGATCTTCGCCGGCGTGATCGCGGTGATCATCACGATCGTCGGCGCGATCGCCTATCTCGGCCTGTCGGTCTCGCAATATCCGGACATCGTCCCGCCGACGGTGACGGTCAGCGCCAGCTATCCCGGCGCGTCGGCCGAAACGGTGGCGGAAACCGTCGCCGCGCCGATCGAGCAGGAAATCAACGGCGTCGACAACATGCTGTACGTGTCGTCGCAGTCGACCGGCGACGGCAATCTGACCATCACCGTCACCTTCAAGACCGGCACCGATCTCGATGCCGCGCAGGTGCTGGTGCAGAACCGCGTCGCCGTCGCGATCCCCCGCCTGCCGGAGGACGTCCAGCGGTTCGGCGTGGTCACGCGCAAGACGTCGCCGGACTTCCTGATGATCGTCAACCTGGTCTCGCCGGACAAGAGCCACGATCGCGGCTATCTCTCCAACTACGCGCTGACCCAGGTCCGCGACCGGCTCAGCCGGGTCGAGGGGGTCGGCGACGTGCGCCTGTTCGGCAGCCGCGACTATGCGATGCGGGTGTGGATCGATCCCGGCCGCGCCGCCGCGCTCAATCTGACCGCGGGGGAGATCGTCGCGGCGATGCGCGCGCAGAACGTGCAGGTCGCCGCCGGCACGCTCGGCCAGCCGCCCTACAGCCAGGGCAACGCCTTCCAGCTCAGCGTCGAGACGCAGGGCCGGCTCGCCGATCCGGCGCAGTTCGGCAACATCGTCATCCGCACCGACGGCGACGGGCATCAGGTCCGCGTCAGCGACGTCGCCCGCGTCGAGCTGGGCGCCGCCGACTATTCGTCCAACACCTATCTGTCGGGTGAGCCGACCGTGCTGCTCGCGGTGTTCCAGCGCCCCGGATCGAACGCGCTCGCCGCCGCCGACACGGTGATGCGCGAGATGGAGGCGATGTCGAAATCCTTTCCCAAGGGCGTCGAATATCGCGTGATCTACAATCCCACCGAATTCATCGGCCAGTCGGTCGACGCGGTGATGCACACGCTGTTCGAGGCGCTGGTGCTGGTGGTGATCGTTATCCTGGTGTTCCTCCAGAAATGGCGCGCGGCGGTGATCCCGATCGTCGCCATCCCGGTCTCGCTGATCGGCAGCATGGCGGTGCTGGCGGGGTTCGGCTACTCGCTCAACAACCTGTCGCTGTTCGGGCTGGTGCTGGCGATCGGCGTGGTCGTCGACGACGCGATCGTCGTGGTCGAGAATGTCGAACGCAACCTCGAACGCGGCCTGTCCCCGCTGGAGGCGGCGCGCACGTCGATGGACGAGGTGTCGACCGCGCTGGTCGCGATCGTGCTGGTGCTGTGCGCGGTGTTCGTGCCGACGTTGTTCCTCACCGGCCTGTCGGGCGCCTTCTACCAGCAGTTCGCGGTCACCATCACCAGCGCGACGATCATTTCGCTGATCCTGTCGCTCACGCTGTCGCCCGCACTCGCCGCGCTGCTGCTGCGCCCGCACGATCGCGATGAAAAGGCGGGGCCGGTGATCCGCGCCGTCCACCGCGCCGCCGACACGTTCAACGCCGCGTTCGAGCGGCTGTCGAACGGCTATGCGTCGCTCACCCGCGCGCTGGTCCAGCGGCCAAAGCGGATGATGTCGGTCTACGCGGGTCTGATCGCCGCCACCGCCGCGATCTTCTGGGTGACGCCGGCCGGGTTCATCCCCGCGCAGGACCAGGGCTATTTCCTCACCGTCATCCAGTTGCCGCCCGGCGCCTCGCTCGAACGCACCGACGCGACGATGCGCAAGGTCGCCGCGCGCATCCTGCCGCTCAAGGGGATCAAGGGCTCGGTGATGCTGGCCGGCTTCGACGGCGTGTCGCAGACGCTGGCGCCCAACACCGCCGCCGCCTTCTTCCCGCTCAAGTCGTTCGAGGAGCGCGAGGCGCTGGGCGTCAGCTTCGCCGGAATCATGGACGAGGCGCGAAAGGCCACCGCCGACATCGACGAGGCGCGGCTGATGATCGTGCCGCCACCGCTGATCCAGGGAATCGGCTCGGCCGGCGGCTATCGCATCATGCTCCAGGATCGCGCCGGCAACGGCTATCAGGCGATGGGCGGTGAGGCGTACAAGCTGATCGGCCAGGCCAACCAGACCAAGGGGCTGGCGATGGTCTACACCTTCTTCGACACCGCCACGCCGCGCGTGTTCGCCGATATCGACCGGCGCAAGGCCGATCTGCTCGGCGTCCCGCCGGAGCGCGTGTTCGAGGCGTTGCAGGTATATCTCGGCTCGGCGTTCGTCAATGATTTCAACCTGCTCGGCCGCACCTACCGCGTCACCGCGCAGGCCGATGCCCCGTTCCGCGCGACCCAGGCGGACATCGCCAACCTCAAGACCCGCTCCAATTCGGGCGCGATGGTGCCGATCGGGTCGGTGTCGACCTTCCAGGACAAGACCGGGCCGTACCGCGTCGTGCGCTACAATCTGTTCCCGGCGGTCGAGATCGACGGCGATACCGCCCCCGGCACCTCCTCGGGCCAGGCGCTGGTGACGATGGAGAAACTGGCGAAGGACACGCTGCCCGCCGGCTATGGCACCGAATGGACCGGCATCGCCTTCCAGCAAAAGCTGGCCGGCAACACCGCCGGGGTGGTGTTCGCGCTCGCCGTGGTATTCGTGTTCCTCGTGCTCGCGGCACAGTATGAAAGCCTGCTGCTGCCGCTGTCGATCATTCTGATCGTGCCGATGTGCCTGTTGGCGGCGATGGTCGGGGTCAATCTGCGCGGCATGGACAACAACGTCCTGACCCAGATCGGGCTGGTCGTGCTGATCGCGCTGGCGGCGAAGAACGCGATCCTGATCGTCGAGTTCGCCAAGCAGGCGGAGGAGCAGGACGGGCTGTCGCCGATCGAGGCGGCGGTGCGCGCCGCGCGCGATCGCCTGCGGCCGATCCTGATGACCAGCTTCGCCTTCATCCTCGGCGTGCTGCCGCTGGTGATCGCCAGCGGGGCCGGCGCGGAGCTGCGGCAGGCGCTGGGCACCGCGGTGTTCTTCGGGATGATCGGCGTCACCGGTTTCGGCCTGTTGTTCACCCCGACCTTCTACGTCGTCTGCCGCACCCTCGCTGAGCGCCTCGCCCGCCGGCGCGGCGCGAAGCCGGCCCCCGACGCCGCATTGCAGCCGGCGGAATGATCCGATCGTCGCCCTCACCCTTCCGGCGCTTCGTGCCTCCCTCCCTCTCCCGCCGGGAGAGCGAAGGGGCCCGCCGCCGCAGGCGGTGGGAAGGGTGAGGACGGCTCGATGAAAGCAAGGATACCCTTCATGCGCACGATACTAGCCACCGCCTCGGCGCTCGCGCTCGCCGCCTGCGCCACCGGCCCCGACTATGCCGCCCCCGCCCGCCCGCAGGCCGCGTCGGGCCAGTTCGTCAAGGCGGACAGCCCCGCCGTCACCACCGCCCCCGCCGTGGACGGCAACTGGTGGCGCCTCTACGACGATCCGGTGCTCGACGGCCTCGTCGCCGACGCGCTCGCCGCCAACACCGACCTGCGCGTCGCCGTCGCCCGGCTGGCCAAGGCCCGCGCCGCATTGAGCGAGACCCGCGTCGGCCGCCTGCCCGATGTCGGCGCCAGCGCCGGCGCCACCTACGGTCGCCTTCCCGCCGGCCAGCGCGCGCCGGGCGCGGCGCGGGAGGACTGGTCGATCGATGCCGGCCTGAACGTGGCCTACGAAGTCGACCTGTTCGGCCGCGTCACGCGCGGGATCGAAGCGGCGCGCGGCGACCTGTCCGCCGCACAGGCCGATGCCGACGCCGTCCGCGTCGCCGTCGCCGCCGAGACCGCGCGCGCCTATGCCGATGCCACCAGCGCGGCCGAGCGCCTCGCCGTCGCCGAGCGCATCGTCGCGCTGCTCGATCGCGGCCTGCGCGTCACCGAGCGCCGCGCCGAAGTCGGCCTCACCACCCGTCTCGATACCGCGCGCATCGCCGCGCTCCGCCATCAGCGCCAGGCCGAGGTGCCCGCGATCGCCGCAGAGCGGGACGCGGCATTGTTCCGGCTTGCCACGCTGACCGGCCGCACCCCCGCCGAGCTTCCCCAGGCGGCGGGGGCGCGGTCGACCACCTTGCGGCTCGACACGCCGATCCCGGTCGGCGACGGCGCCGCGCTGCTCGCCCGCCGGCCGGACGTGCGCGCCGCCGAACGCCGCCTCGCCGCCGCCACCGCGCGGATCGGCGTCGCCACCGCCGATCTCTATCCGCGCATCCAGCTCGGCGCGTCGATCGGCTCTACGGGGCCGGATATCGGCGACGTGTTCGGCGCCGGCCCGCTGCGCTGGCTGCTCGGCCCGCTGATCAGCTGGTCGTTCAGCGACCACCAGCGCGCCCGCGCCCGCATCGCCGGGGCGGAAGCCGACACCCAGGCCGCGCTCGCCAGCTTCGACGGCACCGTGCTGCTGTCGCTCCAGGAGACCGAGACCGCGCTGTCGGCCTATGCCCATCTGCTCGAACGTCGCACCGCGCTCCAGTCCGCCCGCGACGAGGCGGAGGCCGCCGCGCGCATCACCCGCGCCCAGCAGCGTGAGGGCCAGATCGACAGCCTCGCCCAGCTCGACGCCGAACGCACCTTTGCCGAGGCCGAAGCGGCGCTGGCGCTGGCCGACGCCCGGATCGCAAGCGCGCAGATCGACGTGTTCAAGGCGCTGGGCGGCGGCTGGCAGGATGCGCCGCCGGTGCGGACGGCGGCACGCTAGGAGCCACGAAGGTCATAAGGCCATAGCGTCAAACACACTCTATCCCCGCCGTGACACAATCCCTGAAAATACCGGTCTTTCAGGTTTTTCCCGCAGGTTCTTCGCATCCTTCAGCCTGATCCCGCCTAGAAGATCAAAAGCCTCCATATACCAGCCCAAAGCTATCGGATCGGCTTCGCGGCAGCCGCCCGTCGCCTTGTCGGTCACGGTGATGAACAAGCACGAAGCATCTGGCCACTGCGCAATATTGAATGAGATTTCTGTAACTACCTTATTGTTTTCACGTCGTTTCATCAGGAAGCGCAGATGTTGTCTCTGCGCTCGCACGATCGCGTCGGCGCGGTTGATCATATCCATCTGATCAGGGCGAAAAACTGATAAGGCGGCAACGACGCCCGACATGATCGTGTCGGGCGCGTCGGGGCCATTCGGGAAGTCATCCGCCGCCCCGACGTCGATATAACGGTGCCACCAATCGCCATGATCGCTGGCCGCACGTGCCGCACCGGGATTCAGCGACGAAGCAAATCGCACGTAAAGCGCGGGAAACGAACCGAGCGAAAAACCGGCGCCATTCAAGAACCACGCCATCCGGCGGGCGTAGGCCACGGCCTCTTCCTGCCCGTCGAGATACGTCGACGTACGGGCTTCAAACAGCCTGATGTCCTTGATCGGAGAGGGGCGCCCATCCTTGGTCACAAGGCGCTGTCCGCTATGTCCGCTACATCACCTTGCGCCTGCAACGCTGAACGGCCCCCGCCTGCCACCTGTCGATCCACCCGCCCCTCCGCCCTAACTCCGCCGCAAGCGCGCCCGCGCCAGCCGCTGGTCCTCCAGCGAATAGTAGAGCCACGTTTCCCCCCCCACCGTCACCACCGACGCGGCAAAGGCGATGTCGGTCGCGGCGCGATCCTCCGGTGGCGGCGGTACGATCAGCGGCTCGATCCCGCGCGCCACCGCCCGTGTGCAGTCGCGGTCGAACGCCACCCAGCCGATCCGCCAGCGCGCGTCCAGCGTCGCGCCGTTGTAGAACATCACCGGGCAATCGGGATCGTCCATCAGCATCGGCCCGGTCGACAGGTGCCAATTGTCCCACGCGCGCGGTCGCACGGTGAACGGCGCCGGCTGCTCGTGCCACGGCCCGGCCACCCCGGCGCCGATCGCCACCCCGATCCGCGACGCCGCCACGCCGTCCTCCATCATCGCGGCATATTCGTAGAACAGCCGCCATTGCCCGTCGGCGGTGCGGCCGACCGTCGCCTCCTTGGTGTTGCCCATCGACTTGGTCGAGGCGAGCGCCACCCCGGATTTGACCAGCGCGTCGGGTGCGGGGCCGCTGGCATAGCATAGCTCGCCATGCATCCTGTCCGCGCCGACGCCGGTGTAATAGACGACGTAGCCGCCGTCGTCGGCGCGCAGCACGGTCGGGTCCTCGACCCCGCCGACGTCCTCCGCATCGGGGCCGGGCACGATCGCCGGGGCCGGCGCCATCGCGAAATCGCGGCCGTCGCCCCACCCCGCCCAGATCACGCCGGTATCCGACAATGGCGCGCCGGGCCGCGGCACCGCGCGCACCATGATGCCGTTCCGGCCGTCGGGCTCGACCCACACATAGGGGCTCATCCAGTCGCGTTGCATCAGCGGTGGCGGGCCGCTCAGCCGCACGTCCTCGATCGCTTCGACGTTGAAATCCATCGCTTGCACGCTCCGCGCCGACCATCGGCGAACCCGGCGAGCGGATCAAGCCGGCGGTGTCGTCCCGAAAAATCGCTTTCCTACATTTATCCTATTTGGTTATTTATTCCGACTCGGGAGGGCGTGACATGGATATCGACCAGTTGATCGACGAGGTGATCGGGCGAGAGGGCGGCTACAGCAACCATCCCGCCGACCGCGGCGGGCCGACGCGGTGGGGCGTGACGGAGGCGGTGGCGCGGCGACACGGCTATGGCGGCGACATGCGCGGGTTTCCGCGCGATCAGGCGGTGGCGATCTACCGCCGGCTCTACTGGATGCAGCCGGGCTATGACCGCATCGCGGAGGCGGCGCCGCGCATCGCCGCCGAGCTGTTCGATACCGGGGTCAACATGGGGCCGGCGGTGGCGTCGGGGTTCCTGCAGCGCGCGCTCAACGCGCTCAATCGCAACGCCGCCGACTATCCCGACATCGCGGTCGACGGCAAGGTCGGGCCGCGCACGCTCGCCGCCCTCGCCGGTTTCGTCCGCAAGCGCGGCGGCGCGGGCGAGGTGGTGCTGCTCAAGGCGATCGAGGCGCTCCAGGGCGCGCGCTACATCGACCTGGCGGAGCGCCGTCCGGGTAATGAGGCATTTCTCTACGGCTGGCTGGCGAACCGGATCGGTTCGCTTGGGGCGACGTCGGACATCGGCGGCGATTGACCCGCCGCCACGCCGTTCAGGTGTGACCTTGGTGTGACTTTCGGAACAGGCAGCGTCGGCCGGCGGGCCGCGCGGCGAACAGGAGGCAAATGACATGGGGCTAATCGAAGGACTGATCGGGCCGGTCGCCGGCATCATCGACAAGGTCATCCCCGATCCAAAGGCGCGCGACGCCGCCAAGCTGGAACTGCTCAAGCTTCAGGGCAGCCAGGAAATGGAAATGGCCAAGGCGCAGATGTCCGCCGTGCTGGCGGAGGCGCAGGCGCCCGATCCGTGGACCAGCCGCGCGCGGCCCAGCTTCCTCTACGTCATGTACGTGCTGCTGCTGTGGTCGATCCCGATGGGTCTGATCGCCGCGATCCACCCCGCCACCGCCGACGCGATCGCGCGCGGGATGAACGCCTATCTCAACGGCATCCCCGAACCGCTCTACGCGCTCTTCGGCACCGGCTACCTCGGCTACACCGTCGCGCGCCAATGGGGCAAGGCGAGGGGCGTCGAGAAATAGCGCGATCCGGGCAATCGGGCGGCCGGCCGGGGGTGCCGGGGGTCTTGCCCCCGTCCACCGGCTGCCCCCGCACGGGCGGACATTGCCCGCCAAAGCTCGACACACCGTCCCACCGTCGGACCCCGCTGCCCCCGCATGGGCGGACATCGCCCGCCAGAGCGCGACATGCCGTCCCGCCCTCGGACCCAGCTGCCTCGCATGGGCGGACATCGCCCACCAGAGCGCGACATGCCGTCCCGCCATCCGACCCGGCTGCCCCTGCCTTTGCCCCCCCCCCCCCCCCCCC